>CAZIAX010000177.1:2258-5170 GCA_964537745.1 uncultured Sangeribacter sp. | reverse complement strand
GTATCTGTTTATTCCACAAATTTAGTAAAAAATGCTCAAATAAGGATATAACTCGGATTATTTTTATTATTTTTGCACTATAAAACGCCCTTCAAAGGGAAGAAAACGCTAAGAAATGTCAGATATCAGATTCATACCCGAGTGGGAACCGATAGAATACGTGCTTCTTGCTCTTCCGAATAAAGACACCGACTGGGAGTATATCCTTCCGGAGGCAATCAATCAGTATCAACGTCTCGTCAAGGCCATCACCGATGAGAATATCAAAGTGATTCTCCTTTGCCATGATAAAGAGGAGGCTAAAGAGATAATGAAGGATTGCCGCCAAGACATGATTAATTATGTCGAGGAAGAATACAATGACACTTGGACTCGAGACTACGGCATGATTTCCGTAGTGAGAAACGAGCGCCTTCGTGCTCTCGACTTTGGATTCAACGCATGGGGATTGAAATTTGCTGCCGACAAGGACAATCTTGTCAATCTCCATCTCAATGAGAAGAGAATCATTTCCCCGCTGGCTTATCGAAACGAACGCGACTTCGTGCTTGAGGGTGGTTCGGTGGAGTCAGATGGCAACGGTACTATCATGACTACATCCAAATGTCTGCAGAGCCCCAACCGTAACGGAGGAAAGACAAAAGGTGAACTCAACCGAGAGCTCTTCGAGCGTCTCGGCGCTGAACATGTGCTCTGGCTCGACCACGGTGCTCTTGAAGGCGACGATACTGATTCACATATCGACACCCTCGCACGTCTTGCTCCGGATGACACCATCGTCTTCACCGGAACTAAGAATTTCGACGATCCGCAGTTTGAGTCTCTTCTGGCTATGCGCGCACAGCTCACACTCTTCCGCACATTGGAAGGAAATCCCTACAACCTTGTGGAACTCCCACTTCCCGACCCTGTGCTCGATGAGAATGGCAATCGTCTGCCGGCTACGTATGCAAATTATCTTGTGGCGAATGGAGTCATTTTCATGCCTACCTATTCGCAGCCCGACAAAGACGAGCTCGCTATGCGCTCTATTATGATTGCATACCCAACTCACAAGGTCATCGGCATTGACTGCCGCACTCTTCTGCGCCAGCATGGATCGCTTCACTGCGCTACAATGCAGATTCCTACGGGTATCATCAACCTTCCCCAACCCGAAAAACAGACAAATTGAACACTTATGAACCCCAATACACTAAAAGTCGGCATTATCCAGCATTCCTTCACAGAGGACGTGGCAAAAAACAGAGCCCGAAATTTAGCAGCCATCCGGACTCTCGCTGAGGAAGGCGCTCAACTCGTAGTGCTTTCAGAACTTCATGACTCTCTATATTTCTGCCAGTGTGAGGATGTGGAGAATTTCAGATATGCCGAGCCATATCCAGGAGAGTTTTTCGATGTCTACTCTGAAGCCGCTCGCGAAAATGGAGTGGTCGTCGTGGCAAGTGGTTTCGAACGTCGCGCTCCAGGCCTCTATCACAATACTGCCGTTGTCTTCGAGTCAGACGGAAGCGTTGCCGGCAAATATCGCAAGATGCATATTCCTGACGACCCTGGATTTTATGAGAAATTTTATTTCACCCCGGGCGACCTCGGGTTCCATCCAATCGACACATCAGTAGGGCGCCTTGGAGTCCTCGTCTGCTGGGATCAATGGTATCCGGAGGCTGCTCGCTTGATGGCCCTTGACGGTGCCGACATGCTTATCTATCCTACGGCCATAGGCTGGAATCCAGACGACCCGGAAGATGAGAAGCGGCGCCAACGCGATGCTTGGATTACTGTGCAACGAGGACATGCAGTGGCCAACGGTCTCCCTGTTATCAGCGTCAACCGCGTTGGTTTTGAGGAAGACCTTTCAGGGGTAAGCTCCGGAATCGATTTCTGGGGTTCAAGTTTTGTATCCGGTCCGCAAGGGGAGTTCCTCTTTGAAGCACCTGAAGACAAGTCGGCTGAAGAAGTGGTGGAGATTGACCTCCGCCGCTCTGAAAATGTAAGGCAATGGTGGCCATTCCTGCGCGACCGTCGCATTGACCAATACGGAGATCTCACAAAACGTTTCCTTAAATAATCCTATGGATAAGACAATAGATATAGATGGCGTCAGTCTTCACTATCGCGATACGGGTGAGGAGAATCTTCGCCCGGTCATAATCATGCACGGGTGGGGATGTAACGTCGACACCGTTGCTTCCATTGAAAATATCTTCAAGGGAAAGATGCGTGTGCTAAATATTGACCTCCCTGGTCACGGTAAGAGCACCGAACCTCCAGCCGTCTGGGGAATCGAGGAGTTCACTTCGATGATGGAGAAATTCATCTCAAAGCTCAATCTCGAGCGCCCCTCCTTGGTTGGTCATTCTTTCGGCGGGCGCATCAGCATACTTCTCAGCTCACGCGGTGATATCGACAAGGTTCTTCTCGTAGACGCTGCCGGCATCAAGCCTAAAAGAAGTTTCTCTTACTATTGGAAAGTTTACTCCTTCAAGGCTATGAAGAATGCTGCATTGATACTTTTCGGCAAGAAGAAGGGCTCTGAGATTGTAGAGAAACTTCGAGGGAAGAAGGGGTCAGCTGATTATCGAAACTCCACCCCAAAGATGCGGGCCATCATGAGCAAGTGTGTTAATGAAGACCTCAAGCATGTGATGCCCTCCATCAAGGCTCCGGTGCTTCTTATCTGGGGTGAAGACGACACTGCCACTCCTCTATCGGATGCCATCACGATGAAGCGCCTCATCCCCGATGCCGGACTGGTATCTTTCCCAGGATGCGGCCACTACTCATTTCTCGACAACCCCTTCGGCTTCAAAGCCACAGTCTCCTCCTTCTTCAATCTCTAAAAATACAAACACAGTGAACGCTTTCTCAATAGTAATCTATGTCATTTGCGGAATATACATGATCCTCAA
>CAZIAX010000177.1:0-2158 GCA_964537745.1 uncultured Sangeribacter sp. | reverse complement strand
TGAACGCTTTCTCAATAGTAATCTATGTCATTTGCGGAATATACATGATCCTCAATTTCCGTCATGACATCCACATGCTTCAGCAAAACAGCTATCGCATCGACCGATATTGGAAATGGCTCAATAGTTCCGGCGATATATCGTCGGCTTCACGACTCGTAAATGTCGGAGTCCTTTTCTTGCTATTCTCAACACTCTTATCCCCAGCAATCAACGCCATCATTATTGCTGCCACATGCTGCATCCAAGCAGTCGTAATGCTGCGCAAAAAATTCAAGAAGCCTCTCGTTTACACTCCTCGCGTTAAGCGAATCTACAGTGTCTGCGCGATTATCTCGGTGGCTATCGCGCTTGCTGTCATTCTGACCGTCGGTCGTGGAGGTAGCGATGCTTTCCTCTATTATTCAGGAGGACAGGTCAGCTTAGGCACCATAATGCTCATCTGTATATTCTCTTGGGCTTTCGCTATTCTGGCTGTATGGTTGCTAAAACCAGTAGAAGCCTCTATCAATGCGAAATACCGCAATGAAGCGGTTGCGATACTGCAAAGTATGCCCAATCTCAAGATAATTGGCATTACCGGAAGCTATGGCAAGACATCAACTAAACACTATCTCCAACGCATACTTTCCGAGCATTACGACGTGCTTATGACTCCAGGAAGCTACAACACTCCCATGGGTGTCATCCGTACGGTTCGCGAGATGATGAAGCCCTATAATGAGGTGTTTATCTGCGAGATGGGGGCCAAGCAAGTGGGCGACATCAAGGAGATTTGCGATATGGTGAATCCTCAGATGGGTATCGTCACCGCAGTCGGACCTATGCATCTTGAATCGTTCAAGTCGCTTGAAAATGTTCAAAAAACGAAGTTCGAGCTTATCGATGCACTCCCTTCTGATGGATTTGGAGTCATCAACAACGATTTTGAATGGTGTGCCAATCGCCCCGTTGAGAAAGTGGAAGTGGCTCGATATGGAGTCTCAAATACCGATGGATGTGACTTCATAGCTACAGACGTGAAGTACTCTCCCGACGGCACTTCTTTCACGGTTGAAGGCAAAGACGGAACGCGACTTGATCTCCATACGCGCCTTGTAGGCGAATGTAATATCTCCAACCTTGTGGCAGCTGTCATTGTCGCTCTTCGTCTTGGCCTGACTCCTGATGAGATCCGTCGCGCTGTAGATTCTATCGACCAAGTGGAACACCGCCTCAACGTAAAGCGTACACCGGGAGGCGTGACAATCATCGATGATGCATTCAATTCAAATCCGGCTGGCTCACGAATGGCAGTGGATGTACTATCGCAATTTAAGACCGGCAAACGAATCATAGTCACTCCCGGCATGATAGAGCTTGGTAGCGAGCAGCAACACCTTAACCGTGAACTGGGTCGCCACATTGGAGAAAACGTCGACATAGCGGTAATCGTAGGAGCATACAACAGAAACGCCCTCGTAGACGGGATCCGCGCCACGGACTTCGACGAGAAAAACCTCCACATAGTCGACTCCTTCGCCGACTCACAGACCCTTCTTGCCAAACTCCTCGCCCCGGGCGACACTGTCCTCTACGAAAACGACCTCCCCGACTCCTTCAAATAAAAAATAGCCATATAACCCACTACTCAGCTCGGAGAGCTGTTATTGTGACGAAACCCCAGGCTTCAGCCTGGGGCAAGACACAAAAGCTCAGTAGCCTCGGAGAGGCGATTCGTGATTACCAATAAAAAAGTCCCGACAAAATCGGGACTTTTTTATTTATCATTGATAATTCATCATTTATCATTGATCAAAGATATGCCTCAAGCAGTCTCTCAAGATCGGCTGCTGAGTGAACGCCTGCTCCACGCCATTCAAGTTTGTTGTTCTTAAAGATCATCAGTGTCGGCACTGACTGCACAACATATTTGGCAGCAAGCTGCTCATTCTTGTCGATATCGATCTTGATGATTCGTACCTTGTCGCCCATCTTTTCATGAAGCTCCTCAAGAATAGGATGCATCATACGGCAAGGGCCACACCAGGTTGCGAAAAAGTCCACGAGGACAGGAGTCGGAGATTGGATTATTTCTTCAAATGTTTCCATAATTTTAATAGTATAAGATTAACGTTTTTTGTTTATTATTAAAACAACTCATCCCATCTTTGGTTCA
>CAZIAX010000176.1:0-5190 GCA_964537745.1 uncultured Sangeribacter sp. | reverse complement strand
GCAATGATGCCGAAACTAAATAGAACCGTTTTTTTCATTTCATCAAGTATTATGTTATTGTATATTCTTAAGTTTCGAAAGATATGCACTATACATCTCTTTCAATTGTTCCGGACGAACTTCAAGCACCGCCAACCGAGAGAAAAATAGTTCACTCTCTTCTCCAAGAAGAGTGTCGAGCCGCATTTGGCGGATGATATCGGCAGCTCCTTCCGCTACGAAAAAGCCCAAACCACGCTTATTGAAGATCACACCTTGTCGCTCAAGAATCTCAAAGGCCCGGGCTGCAGTGGCGGGATTCACCTGCTGGGTGACCGCATACTCTCTTACGCTTGGAATTCTTTCCAGCGGCCTGTATTCATCCAGCAGTATGCGGTCGCATATCTGGTCAGCAAGCCTTACGTAAATGGGTCGATTATCTGATTGTATCATAATTTTATTTTGTCATGAAACGCTGTATGATCTGGGTGTTTTTATATCTAATCCATGCACACGCCCAGCATGCTATATTTAGTAGGATAAGAACAGAGATCATTATCCATTTAAGTGCATCGATATGATGGCTCCAGAACTCGAAGAATGAGAACCATGAGATATTTGCAGTTGATATGATAATCATAATCAAGATTCCAATCCACTCTATCACCATCAAGACCATCCATGTCTTTATCCAAGAGAGCCTGGGCCAAAGTGCACTACCCAACACATACATTGAGACTCCTAATAAATACATCAAGATGAATATGGTAGCAGCGATTCCCGTCAAACCGTTGCCAAAGAAGACCGTGACACCTTTGAATACTTCGAACCCGCCTCCAAAAGCTATTTGATCGATGCATAGACCAATGAAGAATCCGACAATAAGAGTGATGGTCCCTCCCACAGGATAAATCAAAGCTCTAAGGCAAAACTTTTCAAGTCTGGAGGCCGGAATCATCAAAGATGAGATTCTCTGACGCTTGGTGCTCATATTGCTGAAAGTCAATGATCCCAGTATGGTAAGTCCAATGGAGAGAATCCAGATGGAAATACTGTCATAAATTGTCGCATATGTTTGCTGTTTTGTCTTGATTGCATCCTCCATGAATGCTTCGAGCAATCCGGAGGATTGTTTCAGGCTATTTATGTCGATAACTGCTATAATACTTACTAAAAGAGCTACCGCCGCAAATATTCCGATGCCACCGATTATCAGTTTTAGATAGTTGCTCTTGTTGACGGCAATATCAGTCTTCAGCAACGTGGCAAAACGTTGCGAACTAAAAACTTGGTTACTGTTATTTTCCATTGTTGCCTTAGATTTAGAATTTTGGGGTGCGCGAATATATGTAGTTGAAGAGTGCCTCGAGATTTACCTCAGTCTCTGCCTCGTCGGGAGTGCGCATTTTCATATATGCATATCCTCCCAAGATAGGTTCACTCCATATGATGCCATTTTCAGGCAAGATTGGTGCAAGTCCGAAGATAAACTTTTCTTGGAGGGCGGCGATGGATTCGTCAAGCCTTATACCGCTGTTGTCCATTATCGTCACATGGTCGAGCAGTTGGTCAAGATCGCGCACCTGATGGGTGGAGATAATAATGGTGCGCTCATCATTCATGGTTTTCACCACTGCTTTGCGGAATTCGCTTTTCCCGGGGATGTCCAGACCGTTGGTAGGCTCATCCATAAGAAGCACAGGAGTATGACAGGCCAAAGCAAATGCCAGGAATGCTTTCTTTCTCTGCCCCATAGATAGAGCGCCAAGATGAATGTCTGGGGAAAGATTGAAGTGGAAGAGGGCCTCTTTCATTGATTCCTCCGAGAAGTTGGGATAGTAGGGAGAGTAGGCTTTCACGAAGGCCTCAAGTGAAATTGAGGGAATATCGATTTCCTCTGGCACCAGAAAAATCTGGCTGAGAAATTCGGGTGTTCTTTCCCAAGGGTTAAACCCATTGACGTTTACTTCTCCTGACGTTGGACGAAGAAGACCTGAGATAAGATAGAGCAAAGTGCTCTTTCCGGCACCGTTGGCTCCGAGCAATCCTACTATCTTTCCGGAGGAGAGGTCCATGCTGAAGTCAGCTATGGAATCCCGCTTGCTTCCGGTGTAGCGGTAGGAGACGTTGGTAAGTGTAATCATAATTTTTTATCTTTAATTAATAACAACATTCACTGTAGTGGTGTATTGGTGTAGTAATACACTGCAAAATTATGATAAATTTTTTAATCCTCCAAATTTTTAGACGATTTTTTTGAAAAAAAAGTGACAGCCTCGTGAAGTTACTTAAAAATTTAGTATATTTGTCTTCAAAAAAGCGTTAGGATCATGAAAAGAATAGGAATACTGAGCGATACACACGGCTGCTGGGACGACCGCTATGCCGAACATTTCAAAGACTGCGATGAAATTTGGCACGCCGGCGACATAGGAGACTACGCCATAGTGGAGAGACTGCAAGATATTGCCCCTGTAGTACACGCGGTAAGCGGCAATGTCGATCATGGCATGGTCAGAAGAAAATGCAGCGAACTGGATATTTTCGTAGTAGAAGGAGTAAAGGTGCTTCTGACTCATATTGGTGGCTATCCCGGCAAATGGAGCCCTGGGATGAAAAAACTTCTCAAGGAAAACGGTATCACACTTATGGTCGACGGTCATTCACATATCTTGAAAGTCATTTACGATAAGGAACTACAACTGCTGCATATCAATCCCGGAGCAGCCGGCAAGTTTGGATGGCATAAAGTGCGGACTCTGGTTAAACTTACTATCGACGGTTCAGATATGCGAGACTGTGAAGTTATCGAGCTGGGATAATTTAATTACTTACTTCTTGGTATTGTAAAATTACAAAAAAAATTGTAATTTTGCAATTATTTAGAATCAGTCTATATAGCAATATGAGATTAGTCGATCTTCAGCCGGGCGAGACCGGCGTTATTACCAAAATACACGGCCATGGCGCTTTCCGAAAACGTGTCATGGAAATAGGGTTTGTACGGGGAAGAGAGGTAACTTGCATTCTCAATGCACCCCTCCAAGACCCTGTCAAATACGCGCTGATGGACTATGAGGTTTCACTTCGTCGAAATGAAGCTTCAATGATAGAGATAATGCCCATTCAAGAATGGCATGAGCACGAGACGGATGCTGAGAAAGCAGAAAAAAAGGCAACCGCGCTCCACGATGAGGATGCAGCCCATGCCGTCCGGCATGACAAGATCATCAATGTTGCGCTGCTTGGAAACCCCAATTGCGGCAAGACATCGCTCTTCAACATTGTCAGTGGTGCTAATGAGCATGTCGGCAACTATGCCGGAGTAACTGTCGACGCAAAGTCGGGACACCTTAATTATAAGGGCTACCGAATAAATATAGTCGACCTCCCCGGCACTTATTCACTCTCCGCCTATAGCCCGGAAGAGCAATACGTCGTGAGATATCTGCGTGATGAGTCGCCAGATGTGATGATTAATGTAATTGTTGCATCCAATTTGGAGCGCAACCTTTACATGACGACTGAGCTCATCGACATGAACCGCCCTATGGTAATTGCCCTTAATATGTATGATGAGCTGGAGAAGTCGGGCGCCAAATTAAAATATAAGGAATTGGGAGCCATGCTTGGTGTGCCGATTGTCCCTACAGTGGCAGCCACAGGGCGTGGAGTCCACCAGCTTCTCGATACTGTAATTGAGGTGTATGAGATGAAGCATCCAGATACCCGTCATATCCATGTGAAGATGCGTCCGGAGATTGAGGCGGCTGTGGATGTGCTGAGAGCAGATCTGAAAGCCGACACAAATGTCACTCCACATTTTGCAACTCGATATCTTGCCATTAAACTTCTTGAGGGAGATCCCGAGGCAGAGCAATTGATTAGTCATGTGCCGGACTATGATAAGATAATCTCCGACAGAGACCGTGTCTCTGCCGATATAAGGGAAAAACTAAAAGAAGACCCTCAGACAGCTATTGCAGCCAATAAGTATGGTTTCATACAAGGCGCTCTCGCTGAGACTCTCGAGGGTGATTTAGTGAGGGAAGAAAAGACCACAAAGATAATCGATGCTCTGGTGACAAGCAAACTCTTCGGTTTTCCGATTTTTCTCGTCATCATGTTTTTTATCTTCTGGTGCACTTTCGAGGTTGGTTCATATCCAATGGAATGGATTGAAGACCTTGTCAGCTGGATATCCCAGCTTGCATCGAGATTTATGCCCGAAGGGCCGCTCAAGGATCTTATCCTCGATGGAATAATTGGAGGTGTAGGAGGAGTTATCGTATTCTTGCCAAACATCCTTATTCTTTACTTCTTCATCTCATTTATGGAGGATTCCGGCTATATGGCAAGGGTAGCTTTCATTATGGATAAACTCATGCATAAAATGGGACTCCATGGCAAGAGTTTCATTCCGCTCGTGACAGGTTTTGGATGCAACGTCCCGGCCATCATGTCTACGCGTATCATCGAAAGCACTTCCAGCCGACTTATAACTATTCTGATACTACCATTCATGTCATGCTCCGCTCGTCTTCCCATATATGTCTTGCTTGCCGGAGCTTTCTTCCCGCATCATGCAGCCATTGTCTTCTTTGGTCTATATCTTTTAGGTATTATAGTCGCAGTAGCGACTGCGAAAATGCTAAGAAAATTCTGGTTTAAGGCTGACGAGACTCCATTTGTGATGGAATTGCCTCCATATCGTGTTCCAACCTATAAATCTGTTGTCCGCAGTATGTGGTCAAAGGCAAAGCAATATCTTCAGAAGATGGGCGGTCTTATTCTTGTTGCGTCCATCATAATATGGGCTTTGTCGTATTTCCCACGGTATACTTTTGAAGAGATTCCTAAGTCATATGTGGAATCAACTTTATCTGAGATGCCTTCCGACCTACGCTTCGACAAGAGCGATGATGAAATTAATGAGCTTGTCCTTCATGCTTATCAGCAAGAACACTCAATACTCGGAAACATCGGAAAATTCTGCGAACCGGTTGTGCGTCCGATGGAACTAGGCTGGCAATCGTGCGTGTCGCTGATTGCGGGAATGGCGGCGAAGGAAGTAGTGGTTTCCACTATGGGAGTGCTTTACGTTGGAGATGACGACGCAGACGCTCTGAGCGAACGCCTCAAAACACCGTCACCGTTGACCGGCAAAGCCCCCTTCACGATACCGTCGGCCATTGCGTTCCTTGTATTCGT
>CAZIAX010000175.1:0-5253 GCA_964537745.1 uncultured Sangeribacter sp. | reverse complement strand
GATAAGGATGGGGTTGTGAATATTGATTTCACAGTGCCGAATTTCAACACCACTTGGGCTTTCCAGATGATTGGATATGACCAGCAACTCCAGTCAGCAAAAACGTCTCTTCAGACAGTTGCCTCAAAACCGATAATGGTCACTACTCATGCTCCACGTTTTGTTCGCACAGGAGATTCAATAGAGTTAACAGCCACTGTCTTCAACAACTCTGACGCCAAATGCGCTCCGAAATGCCGATTCGAGCTTGTCGACCTGATTTCGGGTAAGACAATCGAAGCGCGTGAGTTTGCTTCTGAGGCTATTGAGGTGGCTGCAAGCCGCATTCTGAGCATGCATTGGGATGTTCCCTCAGATGTGTCGGCAGTAGGTTTCCGCGCTTATGCGGAAGCAAGCAGCCACCGCGACGGCGAGCAGGCGCTTGTGCCAGTGCTCCCTGCGTCTTCGCCAGTGGTAGAGTCGACACCGTTCTGGATTGCTCCGGGAGGCAACAAACTTGAGGTGAAACTGCCTAAGTTCAAACCGACCGACCAGGTGACTCTGCAATATTGCGACAACCCCGCCTGGTATTGCATCACAGCTCTTCCCGACATCGTGACGCCAGACTCGAAGAGTGTGACGTCTAAGATCAAGGCCCTCTTTGGAAATGCTATAGCTTTCAACCTGATATCTACGCGCCCGAATCTCAAGCAAGGGCTCGAGACACTGCTGAGCGATAAGGATTCTGAGTTTGCAGCTTTAAAGAGCAACCTTGAGAAAGACGGCAACCTGAAGATCACTCAACTATCCAATACACCCTGGGTCAACAACGCCGAATCAGAGACTCTGCGCATGAGCCGCCTCGGTTCGCTTCTCGATGATGTCTCCGCAAAGAAGAGTATCGACGAGATTCTCGACGATGTTCGCTCTCTTCAGACCTCAGAGGGAGGTTGGAGCTGGTGCCCGGAGATGGAAGCTTCTTCGTGGATAACACGCGATGTTCTCCGCCATTTTGCAATGATTGTGAAAGCCGGGGCAGCTGGCACGCTGTCTGATTCGGAATCTATGATTCGCAAGGGAATCAAGTATGTAGACTCAGAGACTCTGAAAGACTACAAGAAGTATCACAAGAAAGGAGAATCATTGAGCTATCTTCTCGACTGGCTCTACGTCAGAAGCAGTTTCCCAACCTCCTACATTCCATCAGGGTCGACATCGAATGAGATGTCATCGTTGGCGACCAAGGCCCGCAAGGATATCGCGGCTGAATGGAAAGATTGGGGAATCGGACAGAAAGCAAAGGCTGCCATGGTGCTCTGGCGAAGTGGCGACCACCGGACCGCAAGCGAGATTCTTGAATCACTTCGCCAGTTCGCCTCAGTGAGTCCGGAGAAGGGTATGTGGTTTGACAATCTCAATTCCGGTTGGGGAGGCATGTCGACACTTCAGACCACGACTCTCGTACTGGAAGCTTTCGCAGAGATTCAGCCTTCCAATACAGTCATCGACAGTCTGCGCCAGTGGCTCGTTCTTGGGCGGCAGTATCAGGATTGGGGTAAGAACACTTATACCGTAGAGACTGTCAACGCCATCCTATCCTCAGGGAGTGAATGGAATGACGCTGACGCTTCGCAGACCCCGGAATTCCAGCTGAAGGGCAAGAAAATAGTTGTCCCGGAGAGTGCTAAACTGACAGGAGCCTTTACTCTTACGCTCAATCCGAAGGATGCTTCAGGGAGGACCTTGACAATTTCGAGGAGCTGTTCTTCGCCTGCCTGGGGAGGTGTGATAAGCCAGTATGAGGCCCCGATCATGGAGGTCGTGCCTGCTGAGGTGCCTGAGCTCTCAATCCGCAAGAGCATTGTAGCCCTTGTAGTGGGAGATGACGGACAATTGATTCCGAAGGAAGGCATCGAACTGAAGAAAGGCATGAAGGTGCGTGTGACGCTCTTCATCAATGCAGGCAGAGATATGGACTACGTGGCAGTGACCGACGAGCGGAGCGCATGTCTTGAGCCTATCGAGCAACTTTCGGGCTACACAGCCTCAGACCGAGTCGGCTTCTACCGGGAGGTGCGCGACGCTTCCACCAATCTCTTCTTCGGTTGGCTTCCGAAGGGTCAGCACGTGGTAAGCTACGACTGCACTGTGAGTCAAGACGGAGAGTTCAGTTGCGGTATCGCTACCGCCCAATCTCAGTACTCACCTCTGACGGTAGCACACTCGGCCGGAGCAATCCTCAAAGTGAAATAATTCCCCTTCCAATCTTATCATCCCCGAGCTTACACGCTCGGGGATTTTTTGTGCAAAAAAATTGGCAAATTAAGAATTTTTAAGTATCTTTGCACTCGAATAGTGGACTCATTGTGCGCCACTCTACCTTGACATCTGAATAAACAATTAAAACACAATAACATCTATGAATTTACTGTTGGAAATAAGCAACGGAGATTTAGCGGTTACGGCGACGCTGACGGGCATGGGGCTCGTGTTTGCGGCGTTGCTGATTGCACGTCTCATCTCCCCTAAATCCTATTCGGTAAAGAAAGGCGAAACGTATGAGTGCGGTATCCCGACGCGTGGAGAATCCATGATTCAGTTCAAGTCTGGCTACTACATCTTCGCCATCCTGTTTCTTCTGTTCGACGTTGAGTGCGTATTCCTCTATCCCTGGGCTACCATCATGCGCAGCCTCGGACCATCAGGACTTCTCTGCGTCGCAATCTTCATGTTTATTCTTATTTTAGGCCTTGCTTACGCATGGCGGAAAGGAGCACTCAAATGGCAGTAAAGGAACCATCCATCAAGTCGATGACCCACGATGACTTCAAGGACAATGAATACATCGACAAACTTGTAGAGGAGCTCAACGCTACCGGCGCCAACGTGGCAGTCGGAAAGCTCGACCAGCTCATCAACTGGGGCATCTCCAACTCCCTTTGGCCCCTCTGCTTCGGCACAAGCTGCTGCGCTATCGAGTTTATGAGCCTTGGAGCTGCCCGCTACGACATGGCTCGCTTTGGATTTGAGGTTGCACGCAACTCCCCCCGTCAGGCCGACTACATCATGGTGCAGGGCACCATCGTCCACAAGATGGCTCCGGCTCTTGTCCGCCTCTACGAACAGTTGGCTGAGCCTAAGTATGTCATCGCTTGTGGCGGTTGCGCAGTAAGCGGCGGTCCGTTCAAGAAGTCATATTGCGTGGTTGACGGCGTAGACAAGATTATCCCTGTCGACGTGTTCATCCCAGGATGTCCTCCGCGCCCGGAAGCTATGTTCTATGGCCTCATGCAGCTGCAGCGTAAGATCAAAGTTCAGAAATTCTTCGGAGGAGTCAACCGTCAGGAGAAAATCCAGGACTTCTTCCGCCAGCATCCAACCGAGGCAGGCGAATATTAAAGATATCCCCAAAACTCAAAAACTTAACTCAAAACTTATAGCTTAAAGCTTATAACTTAAAGCTTATAACTTAAACATAATGAGCGTTAAAGACTGCATCAGCAAGATTTGCCCGTCGGCCACTTTTGAGGAAGGAGATATCCTTCTCGTCAACGTCCCGGCTGAAGACTGGCGTAAACTTGCTACAGAACTCAAACACAATCCGGAGCTCAATTTCGACGTCCTGACTGCCGTCGTAGGTATGGACTGGAAGGAGACTCTTGGAGTCGTATACTACTTTACTGCTACATCCCACAATTGGGAGATGTTGTCGGTGAAAGTAGCGGTTGCCGACCGTGAGAATCCCTATATTCACACTGTATCCGACCTTTGGAAAGTAGCCAACTTCCAGGAAAGGGAGGTATATGACTTCTTCGGCATCAAATTTATCAACCATCCCGATATGCGCCGTTTCTTCCTTCGCAATGATTGGAAGGGCTTCCCCCTCCGCAAGGATTACGACGCCGACCCTAAGCTCAATCCTATTCCTGCAGAAGACGAGAAGAATGAGGACGACACCATCTCTTATGTAGAGCAGGAAGATGGCTCAATCAAGGGTATCCCGGGAAAGGTATTCAAAGAAGGTGACTATGTGGTCAACGTAGGACCTCAGCACCCCTCTACCCACGGCGTAATGCGTTTCCGCGCAGCTATCGACGGCGAGGAGGTAAAGAAAGTCGACGTTGTATCTGGATATATCCACCGCGGTATCGAAAAACTTTGTGAGAGCCTCGGTTATCCCCAGATTCTTCACTTCACCGACCGTATGGACTATATGAGCGCCCACCAGAACCGTCACTGCCTCTGCATGTGCATCGAGAAGGCAATGGGCATCGTAGTTCCTGAGCGTGCCGTGGTTATCCGCACTATGATGGATGAGCTTATGCGTATCTCAAGCCACTTGCTGAGTTTCGGCTGTACAGCAATGGACCTTGGTGCTACAACTGCATTCTTCTATGGTTTCCGCGAGCGTGAGCAGGTACTGGATATATTCGAAAAGACTTGCGGCGCACGTATGTCGATGAACTATAATGTCATCGGTGGCGTCATCGCCGATCTTCATCCCGACTTCGTGAAAGACGTGAAGGCACTTCTCGCCATCATGCCTGAGCGTCTTAAAGAATACCATACCGTCTTCTCAGGCAATATCATTGCTAAAAACCGTATGGTTGGCGTTGGCCATCTGAGCCATGAGGACGCCATCAACTATTGCATCACTGGTCCTTCAGGACGTGGCTCACACTGGAGCTGCGACTGCCGCAAGAAGCATCCGTATGCAGCCTACGACCGCGTGGAGTTTGATGAAGTGCTTCTCGACGGCTGTGATTCCTACTCTCGCTATATGGTGAGAATGAAAGAGATCGAGCAGAGCTGCCGCATCCTTGAGCAGTTGGTGGATAACATTCCGGAAGGTGACATCCGCGCTCAGGTGCCGAAGATTGTGAAACTCCCTGCAGGACACTGGTACACTCAGGTGGAGGCATCCCGCGGCACGTTCGGTGTTTACATCGAGAGCGACGGCGGCAAGAATCCTTTCCGCGTTCACTTCCAGAGCCCATGCTTCAACCTTGTCGGCGTGATGGACCTCTGCTGCCGCGGCAATATGATTGCCGACCTCATCACAATCGGAGCCGCCCTTGACTTCGTAATTCCAGACATTGACCGCTAAACTATAACCTAAAATCGATATGTTTAACTTTGGTATTGTAACAAACTGGATCAATGACCTGCTCACAGGTTGTATGCCCGTATGGGCTGCCACTCTTATCGAGTGCGTCATTATCGGAGTCCTGATATTGCTCACCTATACGGTGCTGGCTCTTTTCTATATTCTCT
>CAZIAX010000174.1:0-5262 GCA_964537745.1 uncultured Sangeribacter sp. | reverse complement strand
CTACAGAGGAAAATCCAGTGCTGACCAACGATGCTCATTGGTCGGTGCAACCCAAAAACTTCATCCTCTATGGAGTTAAATTCGTCAATCCTTGGCATGGTGAGTATCTCCGCCGTGGTGTAGACAATGCTGTCATCGACGGCCAGTCTTCAACTCTCGTACGCCACAGTGAGTATGTAGAGAATGATGAGGTGGTGGAGCTCACTACCGCAGCATTTAAGGAAGATATGCTCCCAATCAAAGTAAAAGATGCTGCTGGCAACGACCATACTGTAAATGTGCTTCTGACATTTGGCGATGACAACAGCTGCACCCTTTCTTCTGCAAGTGATGGCGCAACTGTCACTGGTACCGGAAAGTTTGTAAGCAAAGGTGAGAAGAGCAGCCTCGGTGGAAAAGACCGCGATGCAGTATATCTTGACTATACACTCGATCTCCCTGCAAGCAACCTGAAGTTTGAGTCGCGCGACACTCTCGTGCTCCGCACCCGCAATGTCTATGGTGCACATGCTTTCAGCATCGAAAGAAAATAACCCTCAATATTTCTGAAAAATGAAAAAGATATTTATTTACACTCTTCCTGCACTTGCCATCGCGATGGCTTCATGTGCTGATAGCTATGAGGGTAACTTCAAGATGGATAAGCCCGAAAGCGTGGCTCTTGATGAGCGTATCGCTGCATATGGCGTCCTTCCTGAGTATTCTTCCAAAGCCGGACTCACTTTGGGCGTGGCCGTTGATCCTGATGCGTTCGCATCCCAGGGTTTGGCCTATAGCATCGTGAAAACCAATTTCAGCGAGGTGGAAAGCGCAGTAGCCATTACTCCTATGGCTTTGCAGACTGAAGAGCATACTTATAATTTCACTCCTCTTTCCAATCTTGTGGAGACCGCAGACAAGGCTGGAGTTAACGTCTTCGGCCCGGCTCTTTGCTCCGATGTCAATATCCCAGCTTCTTATTTGAAGTCACTCCTCAATGATGTGGTGATACCGTATCAGCCTTGGAACGAGGAAATCCTCATCACAGACTTCGAGAGCGATGAAGTAGGCAAAGCCTATGCTTCTCAGAAGAAAGATGCTGGCAAGGTAAATGTTGCAGTCATGGAAGACCCGCTTGGAGAGCAGGGTAAAGTGCTTGGAGGCACCAAACTGACCATGGATGTTCCCCTTATTGAGGTAACTCTTCCGGAAGGTTCCACTCTTGCCGATGTATCTCGTGTCACCTTGAAGTGTCTCGTACTCGAAGGTACTCCTACCGCTGCCAGAATTCAGATTGAGGCCTCTGGTCTCAACGACAAGACCAACCTATATTCAAGCAAGGGAAAATGGGAAGATTATATCTTCAATCTATCGGAAATTAAATTCAAGGAAGCAGAGCTTAAACTCAATAAGTTCAAACTCGCCCTCGGTGCCTACGGTTCAGGCGTAAGCTGTTGCATTGACGACATCAAGATTCGTCTTGAGCATCCTACTGGCGATGACACAGTGATTGTCAAGACTGCTGAAGAGAAGACTGAAATCGTAAATGGTGAGCTCTACAAGTGGGTGGATGGTATCACTGAGATTTGTGCTCCTTCAGTAAAGGATTATGTCATCTTCGATCAGCCCCTCGAATCCGTCAACGCTAAATTCCTTTGGAATGAATATCTTGGCGACAAGTATGTAGCTGACGTTCAGAAATCAGTACTTGCAAAGGTGAGCGACGCGAAGTTCTATGTTAGCCAGAATATAGCTATGAGCGATGCAATGGCATCCGATGTGGCGAATCTCAAGGCTGAAATTCAGAAACTCGAGAGCAATGGCGTGAAAGTTGACGGAGTCAATGTAGTGCTGAGTACGTCTTGCTGTCTCGATGCAACTTCTCAGGCATCAATCGACGCTATGACCGTAGCAGGTCTCAAGAGCCTTGCATCTCTTGGCATACCGGTAAGAATCTCATCTCTGAAGATAGGTGTGATCAACGAGAATGGCGCTCAGGCTAACCCAATCAACTTGACAGCAGAGCAGCGCATGAAGGTAGGAGAGTACTACGACCTTATCATCAGCACCTTCCGCTCCGAACTCGGCAGCAACGCAAAGGGCATCTCCTTCTCATCGATTACCGACACTGCCTCAGCTACAGCCCCATGGCAGCAGAACGGCAACCGCAGCTTCATCTACGAAGGCATAGTAAAAGCCCTCTCCAAATAACATGGAGCCCCGGCTTCCCAGCCGGGTTGTATGGAGCGCCGGCTTCCCAGCCGGCCCCACCAGCAGATCACATCAGGTCGGAGACCTGATAATCGTGACAAAACCCCAGGCTTCAGCCTGGGGTCCCAAAAAATCCCAGTAGCCTCGGAGAGGCGATTTGTGATAGACAAAGAACAACAACAAAAAAATACTAAATTATTAACCTTTAAATCAGATTTCTTATGAAATTTCATTATCTGAAATCCTTGTCAGCCATAGCGCTGGCCGGCATGTTTGCAATGAATGCATACGCCGAGACTATCTCTGAAGAGTACGTGATCGATTTCACTCAGAAAGACGCTGGCTTCAAAGTCAACTCATTCTGGGGTGGACTCCAGGACCACATGCAGGTTGTCACCACTGACGAAGGCAACCTCCTCCTCATCGACGGTGTGACTGTCGGCGAAGACGGCACGCCCGCTACCAATGACGCAGGTTATCCTTCTTGGAGCACTATGGCTCGTATCGAGGGTATGACACTTCCTTCAGGCTATAACTTCTCCAACGTACAGCTGATTGAGGTGGACTATAAGCCCACACAGCCCGACGGCGTTGCTTTCGCCATCCAGCTCAGAAATGCCACTAATCCTCTTTATTGGGGAGAAGATGTTGCGGTTGGTGAATGGAATACACTTGCATTCGACCCCGCAGAGTTGACTACAGGCGAAGAGAATGAACCTTACACTGGTGCTCCTGGCTCCTTCGATTTCTGTTTCGGAGCCAATGGTTCATCCAACTACTACATCAAGAGCATCACTTTCTATCTTGAGAAGGAAGTGACCCAGCGTGAGAAAGACGAGGCTGCTCTCGACAAGTCAAAAGCAGCTTGCGTAGAGTTCAACTTCGACAACTGGGAAGTCTCCGTTGATGATGAAAATAATTTCATCTCTTGTCCTTATCTTGGCTCCAACGGTGACTCAAGAAACCGCCCAGATATGATCATCGACAAGGGTCCTGAAGACTACAACAACAATTGTGCTCACATTATCTATCAGGGTTGGACTCAGGTATTCATCACTGAAGATGTTATCGTACCGGAAGGTTATACCTTCGATGATCTCCGTCTCGTGGAATACGATGTCTATGAGACTGATATCCCTGGTGTGAACTACACAGAACCCGAAACTCAGAATTCCAACAGAAATGGAGCTCCTATTCTCAAGCTTAAGGAATGGTATGCTTGGGGATGGTGTCCGAACAACGATGGCTCTTCTTGTGGCAATGGCCCGCTTCCTTCTGTAAATGAATGGCATCATGTAGAGTTCTATCCCTCTGCTTATGAGTGGAGAGAGCGCGATTTCAATCAGAATGTAGTGGATGAGAATGGTGACCCAGTTGTAGATGACAATGGTGATAATGTAACAGAGCCAGTTCATTGGGATGCAGATCAGGTTCGTGACGAATTTGGTAAGCTCACTAAGTTTGCTATCTCTATCGGTTTCTTCCCCTGCTGCTGCCAGTCTTATGTCGACAATGTGAAGCTCTGGTTCCAGAAAGGTGGAGAGGATGCAGTTGAGACTATATCTGCAGCTCAGAATGGCAATGGCGTTCTCTACAATGTTTATGGTCAGCGCGTAAGCGAAGACTATCGTGGCATCGTTATCAAAGACGGCAAGAAGTATATCAAAAAATAATCCCTGATTGAAAGCTTCGCAGGCCCGTAGTGTGCCTGCGAAGCTTTTTTGTTTTAACCTATAGATACATTTTTATAATCATGAAAAAAATTACACTTTTCTGTACAGCCGTTGCGGCCGCATTGGGCATGAATGCCCAAGAGACAACCCCTCTGACCATCGATATGTGGCATCAGTGGGAAGGAATGAATGAAGAAACAAAAGTGTGGGGGCCAGATGCCACAATTGTTGAGAATCCCACTGTACAATTCGTAACATATGTTGGTAGCGAAACCCCGGACAACTTTGTTATGGGTGATGTTGCTTGCAACGGTAATTGTTATGCTGATATCTCCGCATATGGCGGTATTGAAGGCAAAGGTCAGTCTACAAATGGAGTTGTTCGTTTCTGGTTCAATCGTAAGGACTTGCAAGGTGAAGGAATCGAATATGTAGCTGAATTTGCTGAAGATGGCACATTCAAGTTCGATTTCTCTCAGTTGCCAGGAAAACCTGAGTTCTATCACCTAAACTTTGTAAAATTCCACTGGGGGCAAGAAGGGACTGTAGAATACATAAATCTTCTTCCTAAGAGCGATGAGCCTGAAATTCCTGCTGACCCGTATGCCATCACAGCCGCTTGGTTCCATCAGTGGGATGGCTATGGCGCAGATGCAGCAATCATTGCAGAGACTGCTGAAGGAATAGCGGATCAACTTGGCAAGGAAGTTGGCGAAGGTGCCACTGTCCTCGGTACAGGAAGTGTATGGGGCGATATTTACACGGATCTTACTTCATATGAAGGGATTGAGGCTGAAGGCACTCCTGGCGTAACCTTGCGTTTGCTTTTCAATCGTCCTACTAAGGATGCAGGCATCACAGAATGTCGTCCTGCATTTGATGCTGACGGCAAATTCACATTCATGTTTACCGATGTTAAGGATGGCGATGTTCCCGCATCGTTCATTCACCTAAATGCAGTAAAGATCGATTGGGGTATGCCAGAAGGTGTCTCAACTTGCAAGGTGACTAAGTTCAACGCTATCCCGAAGGGTGGTTCTTCTGCTGTAAATGCCATCGAAAAAGCTGATTCTTCTGTCATCTACAACATCTACGGCCAGCGTGTCGACGAAACCTACCGTGGCATCGTAATCAAAAACGGCAAGAAATACATCCAAAAATAACAAAGATCCCCGTCTTGTATGGATTCCCGGCTTCCCAGCCGGCCTGCATGGAACGCCGGCTTCCCAGCCGGCTACAAAACAATCCCGAAGATCGATATCGGTCTTCGGGATTTTTCATGCGTTCAGAATACTGCGTAGCCATGGAACGGAGGCGTCTCGCCTCCGCTGTGCCGACGCCCCCTAACTTTTTCGATGACTTTCCAAATGCTTAGTAAATGGGACGGCGGTTTGCAACC
>CAZIAX010000173.1:0-5308 GCA_964537745.1 uncultured Sangeribacter sp. | reverse complement strand
CTTCTTCAAAGGCCATTTCACTATTACCGATAGGGGTAGTGGAGATTGAAGGAGACTTTGAGAAAGACGACCTTGTGAGGGTGGAGGACAACTCCGGAGCTACCATCGGGATAGGAAGAGTGTCGTATGGCTCTGAAGAGGCCCGGAAGTGTATTGGAGTGCATGGATGCAAGCCCCTCATCCATTACGATTACCTTTATATAGAATAAGAGTTGTAAGTTGTAAGAGGTAAGAGGTAAGAGATAAGTTGTAAGATTATGATGAGAACGATGATTAGAAATGCGAAGGTGGCGGCCTCGGAGTTGCTTAGGCTTGATGATGCTAAAATTTCAGATATACTTCGCCATGTGGCGGACACTATTGAGGCTGACACGGAAGTGATACTCCAGGCCAATGCCATAGACATGGAGAGAATGGAAGAAGATAATCCAAAACGAGACCGCCTATTGCTGACAGCCGCAAGAATTAAAGCCATAGCCGACGACATGAGGGCAGTAGCCGCTCTTCCTTCTCCTATGAAGGTAATCGACACGAGAATACGCCCCAATGGACTTGAGATCACACGCGTAGCCGTGCCCTTCGGAGTAATCGGAGTGATATTTGAGGCTCGCCCCAATGTCAGTGCCGATGTCTTCTCACTCTGCTTCAAGAGCGGGAATGCTTGCGTATTGAAGGGCGGCCACGACGCCGACATGAGCAACAGAGCCATCGCCGACTCCATCCACCGCGCACTGGCAGAGAAGGATATCGACCCCTCAGTCATGACTCTGCTCCCCTCGACCCGCGAGGCTGGAGAGACGCTGATGAAAGCACGCGGACTGGTAGATGTGATTATCCCCCGAGGAAGCCGCCAGCTTATCGACAGCGTCCGCGCCAACTCTTCGGTGCCAGTGATAGAGACGGGAGCCGGAGTTTGCCACACTTATATAGATAAATTTGCCGACATCGCAAAAGCATCCGCAATCGTATGCAATGCAAAGACGCGCCGAGTGAGCGTCTGCAATGCTCTCGACTGCGTCATAATTCATTCTTCCCAACTAGCAAAACTCCCTGAGATATGCGAGGCATTGAAGGACCACGACGTGGCCATCTATGGTGATGAGCGAGCTTTCGAAGCACTTAAAGGTCATTATCCCGAAAGTATGCTGCATCATGCGCAGGAGGAAGATTTCGGTCGGGAATTTCTCAGCTATGCCATGGCTGTCAAGACAATTGACAACCTTGACCAGGCACTCGCACATATCGCCGAGTATGGTTCCGGGCACAGCGAGGCTATAGTGACGGAAGATGAGGCTGGTGCCGATACTTTCTGCCGGAGGGTGGATGCCGCGTGTGTCTACGTCAATGCCCCGACATCCTTTACGGATGGGGCGCAGTTCGGCCTGGGCGCTGAAATCGGAATCTCAACCCAGAAACTCCATGCCCGGGGGCCAATGGGACTCGACGAGCTGATGACCTACAAATGGATAATCCGGGGAGAGGGGCAGATACGGCCGTAGTTATAAGTTGGAAGTTGGAAGTCGGAAGAGTTGAGCACGTAAAACGTAAAACTTTTTGCCATGTCGGAAATTTTTGTTAATTTTGCGGAATAAACCCAAAACTATCAAAAAATGACCTTGACAGACTGGTAAAAGTTGGCACGGTTATTGTTATTGAATAGTACGGATAAAGAAAAATATAGAAACAAACATAAATACTGAAATGAACGTAACGTTTGAAAAAATCGACGACGTAAACGGCCTCGTGACCGTTGAACTCGCCGCTGCAGACTACGCAGACGGCGTGAAGAAAGCCCTTAAGAATATCGCGAAAAACCGTCCCGAACCCGGTTTCCGCCCTGGCAAGACTCCGATGAGCCTCATCCAGAAGAAATATGGCGAAGCCGTGAAGTATGACGAAGTAAACAAGGCTACTTCAGAAGCCCTCTATAATTATATTAAGGAAAACAATCTCCGCGTGCTCGGCAACCCAGTGCCCGAAGCAAGCGAGAGCTTCGATATCAAGAACGACGACTTCACTTTCAAGTTCCGCGTGGGTCTCGCTCCTGAAATCAACAACCCCGTAAGCAAGGACATGACAGTGCCCTACTACAACATCGAGGTTACCGACGAGATGGTGACTACCCAAGACCAGAACCTCCGCCGCCGTTTCGGCAAGCAGGAGTCTGGCGACACAGTAGAGAGCAACTCAGTAGTGAAGGGTATCATCACTGAGCTCAACGAAGACGGCACAGTGAAAGAAGGTGGCGTAGTTGTTGAGAACGGTATCGTAGGCCCTGAGCACTTCAAGAGCGACGACCAGAAAGCTCTCTTCGTCGGCAAGAAGGTAGGCGACAAATTCAACTTCAACCCCTGGGCTGCCGCTGACGGCAACGCAGTGGAACTCGCTTCCATGCTCGGCATCGAGAAGGACGACGTAGAGAACCACAAGGGTGACTTCCAGTTTGAGGTGAAGGACTCCATCGTGCTCCGTCCCGCAGAACTTGGCCAGGAATACTACGACCAGCTCTTCGGCAAAGACAACGTCAAAGACGAAGAGGAATACAAGAAGAGCGTGAAGGAAATGATCGAGGCTCAGCTCAGCAACGACAGCGATTTCCGCTTCACTATCGATTCAAAAGACGCTATCCTCAAGGCTGTAGGTGAGATCACACTTCCCGACGAAGTGCTCAAAGACTACCTCAAGCAAGCCAACGAAACCCTCAACGACGAGAACATCGACGAGGAATACGCTAAGGCTCGTCCGCAGCTCGTATGGCAGCTCGTCAGCGACAAGGTGGCAGAGGCTCTCGAGGTGAAACTTGAGAAGGACGACGTAGTCGAGCTTGCAAAAGCCATCGCACGCAACCAGTTTGCACAGTATGGCATGCCCAACGTGCCCGAAGATATCCTTGAGAAGTATGCCATGGAGATTCTCAATGGCAAGCAGGGCGAGCAGGTGCGTCAGCAGGCTTTCGAAAGCAAGCTCTACGGCGCAATCAAGGATGCCGTGACACTCGACGAGAAAAACGTAAGCGTAGAGGAATTCAACAAACTCTTCGCTCCCGCAGAAGCTTAAGGAAATGATTAATGATTAATGATTAATTGTTGAATGATTTTACATAGGCGGCGATGCGGGTCACTGCATCGCCGCCAATAATATATGAAGAATATGAATGATTTTGAAAAATACGCCGTAAAGCATCTCGGCATAAGCAGCAATATGCTCGATGGCTACCAGAAGGCCATCAACCGCCAGGCAGGCGCAGTGACTGTGCCTCACGCCGACTATATGAATCCCTACATCCTTGAGGAGCGCCAGCTCAACGTAACACAGATGGATGTCTTCTCACGCCTTATGATGGACCGTATCATCTTCCTCGGCACACAGGTGACCGACCAGAGCGCCAACATCATCCAGGCCCAGCTCCTCTACCTCGATTCGGTTGACCCAGACAAGGATATCTCCCTCTACATCAACTCACCGGGCGGATCTGTATATGCCGGCCTTGGCATCTACGACACCATGCAATACGTAAACAGCGACGTCTCCACCATCTGCACCGGCATGGCAGCCTCTATGGCAGCCGTTCTGCTCGTGGCAGGCGAGAAAGGCAAGCGCTTCGCACTCCCCCACAGCCGAGTGATGATACACCAGCCGATGGGTGGCATCCAGGGTCAGGCTTCAGATATCGAGATCACAGCCCGCGAGATACTCAAACTGAAAGATGAGCTCTACCGCATCATCTCCGAACACAGCGGCATGAGCATGGAGAAAGTGGCAGCCGACAGCGACCGCGACTATTGGATGATAGCCTCCGAAGCAAAGGAATACGGTATGATCGACCGCATCCTCATCAACGAAAAGAAGAAATAATCAGCAGAGACCATGGCAAAGAAGACTCAGGGGTCAGGACTGGTATGTGCCATGTGCGGCGCGGTAGATTCCGAGGCAAATCCCGTAGTGGAGATTATGCCAGGACTCGCGCTCTGCTCAGACTGCATCTCCTATATCGAGACTACAGCACAGGCAGAGCTCGCGCAGCGTAAATCTTCCAAAGCGAAGAAGACCGGACGCAAATCCATCCCGAAGCCCAAGGAGATAAAGGAATTTCTCGACCAGTATATCATAGGGCAAGACGAGGCCAAGAAGTATATGGCAGTAGCAGTCTACAACCACTACAAACGCATCCAGCGCCTCGACGAAGGAAAGCAGGATGCCGAGGATGTAGACATCGAGAAGAGCAACGTGATTCTGGTAGGCCCCACCGGCACCGGCAAGACTCTTCTTGCCAAGACCATCGCCAAGCTTCTCGACGTGCCCTTCACCATCGTTGACGCCACCGTCCTCACCGAGGCAGGCTATGTGGGAGAAGATATCGAGTCGCTTCTCACCCGTTTGCTCCAGGCTTGCGACTATGACGTGAAGAAGGCTGAGCGAGGCATCGTCTTCATCGACGAGATCGACAAGATTGCCCGCAAGAGCGACAATCCGTCTATCACCCGCGACGTCAGCGGTGAAGGAGTGCAGCAAGGTCTTCTCAAACTGCTCGAGGGCTCAACAGTGCTCGTGCCGCCCAACGGGGGCCGCAAGCATCCTGAGCAGAAGATGATACCTGTAGACACAAAGAATATCCTCTTCGTCTGTGGCGGAGCCTTCGACGGCATCGAGCGCAAGATAGCCGCCCGCCTCAACACCCACACAGTGGGCTACGGACAGAACAGCAGCGACGCCAAGAAGAAACGCGAGAACCTGATGCGCTATGTCATGCCTCAAGACCTCAAGTCGTTTGGTCTTATTCCGGAAATCATCGGCCGACTCCCGGTGCTCACCGCTCTCGATCCGCTCGACCGCGACGCATTGCGCCGAATACTTACGGAGCCTAAAAACGCCATCATCCGTCAGTATAAGAAACTCTTCGAGATGGATGGCGTGGAGCTCGAGTTTACCGACGAGGCTCTCGACACAATAGTAGACAAGGCCATTGAATACAAACTTGGCGCACGCGGACTTCGCAGCATCGTGGAGACGGTGATGGTAGACGCCATGTATGAAGTGCCATCTTCAAAGAGTAAGAAGTTTGAGGTGACGGCTCCATACGTTCTTGAGAAACTTTCTCAGAACCCAGGGTTGAATCAATCTTGATTCAACTTTCCCTTTTTCGGGAAAGTTGAAGGTTTATAGGTTTATGAGTTTATAAGATTATAAGTTTATAAGGTCATAAAGGGGCTTAAATCTACACCTTAATACAATTTTCGGGCGAATATTACGTTAAGAAAGGAGGAAGCAACAGAAGCTTCCTCCTTTTTTTCATCGATTATCAATATAT
>CAZIAX010000172.1:0-5312 GCA_964537745.1 uncultured Sangeribacter sp. | reverse complement strand
CGCTTATGATTTGATGGTAGATGGAGGTCACTCTTGACTCACCACTGGTCTGGGGGAAGTCGGCTGGGAAGCCGACGCTCCATACACCCGGTTGGGAATTAGCTACGCTCAAGCTAAAGCAAGTCGGGACTCCAGACCAAGCGCCGCCCTCTGGCTGTCGCGCCGAACCTGATCATTGGATCTTGTTTCCGAGTGCAAAATTAATGCTTGTCTTGGGGTGGGGAGCCTTATCCCAATAAAAAAGGTTCTTCTCAAATTTAGTTGAAAAATCTCACGCAGAGGGGCAAAGGGCTCGCAGAGTTAGTCTTCAGTTCCCACAGGCTTAAGCCTGGGGTTTCGTCAATTAGCGGAAAGCCTCTCCGAGGCTGATTGGTTGGTTTTGATTGGAGGTAGCAAAGCAGCAGAGGTGCTCTCGCTAACGCTCGCGGACCAATAGTGGATGTCTGTGGAAATTCAACTAAAGTAAAGAAGAACCAAAAAGTCTACAGTCTTAAGAATGCGGAAGAGCCGCTTGTGTAGTCTTCTGACAAGAGAATTTTGGGGCATCACGCTTGGAGCGGTGGGGAGGTAGGAGCGCATTGTTTTTCAGTAGGGGATCCAGCCTAAGGGTTCCGACTCGTAGGTGTCGGGGTGGCATATGGTCAGGCGGTGAGGGTCTTTGCCGTAGCCGAGGTAGTTAGTCTTGTAGTCTTCCAATTCTGTATTTGTAAGTGGACGTACGAGACGCAGGAAGCCTTCATATGCAGGCTTTATAGATGATACAGGTGGAATGTTGATGCTCATCTGATATTTATCGCAATAAATATAAACCATGGCATCAGTCTCGCCAGAACCACTATCGGCGTAATATCCAACATTCACATCACTTATCTTAAAATTTTCCATAGGATCTCCAGAATACGGCCAATAACAACAAACAGGGATAAAGTCTCTGCCTGACTTAACAGGAAAATCCGATACTAAAAACATTCTTAATTTTGAGACGCAAATTCTTTGTGAGATCGTCTTCATTAAATCGAGGTTTGGAAATACCCATCGATCCAAATTCTGTGACTCATAAAAGGGCGAGGTTCGAGATTGGCCATCAGTGTAAACATATCCTTGTAGCCACTCTTTTTTTGAAACGGCACTTTTACTTCTTTCGCTAAAGACAATGCTACCACCTTGATATAAATTATGGAGACTCTCGTCAAATGGGGTATCTTTGAGAGTGAATTTAAAAGGGATTGTTATAATATAGGACTGCTTTAGATAATTATAAGCTTGATATTTGGAACCATTTGATTTCCTTTCCATATAATTTTTTATATGCTCATCATTTAAGTTCTGTACATTACGATCACATACTCCCCATAACTGTCCACTTGCATCCGAGATAATGACATCGTCAATAATCACAGAGCGAGGTTTAATTGCCAGTGAATATTCAACAGATGAGTAAAAATTGGAAAGTGTAAGTGTCCTTTCAATAGCTGGATCATCTGGAGCCATAGACCCCACATTAATATGAACAACATTATCTTTTTCCACTGTCAAAGGAGAAAGCTGAGTACCTGACACCCCAGCTAAAGCGACGGCTGTACTTAGTTCCGTTGCTTTGGACTTAGAATATACATTCAACTTAGAGGTAAAAGAATTGGAACAATAGCAGTAATCATTAAAATCCTTCATGGCTATAGCACCTTCCGTTGGCCATTGAAGTGTGGAAAAAAGAAGCAACTCTTCCTTTTCATTTGCAGCATTGGTGTAGACTTTGAAGGGGATGTCGATGAAGGAGTTGAAGCAGGAGGGGTCGAAGCCGTCGATTTCGATGGTTCTGTTGATGTGGTCTATTTTTACGCGGTCATAAGATTCCGGCACGAGGGCGAATGGCATGTCATCGGGGATGATCGGTTCTACGAAACCTCCTTCACCACCGCCCTGCTTCACCAAAAGATTGACACTTATGATTCCTCCTTCTGGCGTGTGGGCTGATACCACGAATTTGCCTGACATTGCGTCATTACTGTCGTTAATGTCGACTGGTCCCACTTTCAATGACGATATAGGAGAGTCTGACACCAACGAAGCAGTGAATGCGTCTGCTGATGCATCGCTATCCGCCTCATAAGCAACTTCCAAGGTCAGGCCTTTTGAGGTAAGAATCTTGATTTCCTTGCTTTCAGTAGAGTCACCATCGAATTCCAAGCGTCCGGAAGAAAGGACAATGAAATTGCCGTTTTCGTCCATAGCAAAGCTTCCTCCATCCAGGTCCCAGTCTTCAACTACAGACAGCACGATGAGGGATTCTGATGACATATAAGCCTCCTTGGGTGAAGGTGCTCCACTCCCTTTCACCGACTGTATATTGACGAGATATTTGGTATTCGCTTTTACCTCAGCCTTATTACCTGAAGTGCCGACATTGACCCGATAATAAGAAGACTCGGAGTCATCCTTATATTTTGCTTTTATTATTAAAGCTGTGGATTCCTTATCGGACTGATGAGCATCATAAGATACAGAAGGGAAGCAATATATGGCTTTTTTCAATTGCTGCAATCCGTCATCTCCAGCGCTTGGCATCTCCACAAAGATACTATTATCAGTTGATTCTCCTTCCTCTGATAGAACTCCTCGTACAGTACCCGCTCTATTGCCGAGTTGACTATCCAAAGCAGTAAATGAGACGGCGTCGCGCCAATTGCACAATGCTACTCCTTCCACCACCAATCCGCTTCCAACGTTGTTGGTCAGATCCATACGGGCGACAGTCCTTCTGAATGATAGAGAGGAGGAAACATGGTATACGCCATTCTCCATAGAAAAGGAGAATTTGGCATTCCCTGGTATTTTCCCATGCATCGGAAAACAATTGACATTAGATGCTATAATTTCGTCTTGATGCCATAAGAGAAGTTCTTGTCTACTTTCTTGGGAAGTCTTACACCAGGAATCAAGGTAATCACCAAAAGATTCAAATCCTGTCGGCACATAGGAGTCGGCATTGGCAAGCGCCAATAGTTGATAATCCGTATTAGGAGTCAGCCTCAATGGCATCTTGAATTGAAGGTTTCCTGGATTTGCCGCATCAACCTCAGCTCTGACAGCAGCGACAGGCAGTGCGGATTGCAATGATGCGTCAGCATCGTAAAAAAGAAGATAGGCATGGTCGATAAGAGACTCCTTATCCTGACCATCCCCATCTCTGGTGAGAACAACATTCTCAACCGAAAAACCAATAAAGGCACTCCCTGCTCCAGCATCGAAAAGACTGCGATGTCGGAAATCATCTACACACTCTGTCAATAAAGACAGACACAAAACCAGTGCAAGACAAAACAAATGATTTGACAGGGAGCGCCTAGACATTGAAATTCAGATTGAGAATAAATTATTATTTATTAAAGGTCGACGTCCTGTTTTACCTCATCCCATTCAGCTACGGAGATATTTGCAGAAATCCAACCGTGGCTTTCTGCATTTAAAACTGCATCCGGCTTAGATGGACGAAGAAGAGCCTCCGAGCTAAAGCCAAGAGAACTTACTGAATTGACGTTGACTTTGTAAAATTTGTTACGAACGACTTTATATTTATTCACTTTCGAATCACCAGAGTCTTCAAGATGAGCGATATTGACACGATAGTAGGCAAGTCCATTCTTAAACTCAATTACCTCAAAAGCCGAAGAACCTTCAGCTGCCTTCCTTATAGCAGGAGCAACCATCATTGGTCTTTCAGTCTGAGAAACTGTGATAGTGGCGGCATCACCATTATTGAGAGAATTAGTGTATCTTACGGCGTCTTCCTGTGTCTTAAAAGTCAATATATGTTTTGTGTTTGCATCAAGAGCATAGTCAACGAGACCATTAGTCAGGTCTGTAATACCAACAGCATAATATGTGGTATTAGCAGTAGGAGAATCACTTGAAACCTGCAAAGAAGAGTCGGTGAAGGTATAATACTTAAGAGGGGTTGTTTGGAAGCGTATGCTGAGGAAGGTGGTGTTTCCACTTAACGGTTTAGTGACAATATTCTCAGAAAGATAAGAGCAACCCTCAGCTTTAAAATCATCTGATACTGCATTCAAATAGGTCTCATTTCCCATAGAGTACCCATCGTAGGTGCCATTATTGTTAGAATCTACATAGAGACTATGCACATCCTCCCCATTATGCAGAACACGCATTCTTTCGTTTAATTGTACAGCTCTAAATGAAGCATCGCCAAAAGCAATACCGAAAGAAGTTCCGTCAATACCAGTAGCTTTTACTTGTGCTTTTGCCACGAGCCTTTTAAGAGTAATGTCAAATACATTTGACTGAGGGAGATTGTCTTGGGAAGATGTCATCATCACTTGTTGCTCACCGCTCTTACCCACCATCACAAATCCGTCTGCAGCTGGCATGATATTATCTAACGAAGAGTTGAAAGTGGACTTTTCATAATTAAACAAGCTCGTTCCTTGCTCTGGATTTACGTTTGACTTAGCCGTAACGACATACAATGTCTTGAGACCATGAGAAACCTCAAGATTTACTGTAGTAGCCCCATCGGATAGAGTTACTGATTTAGTTGTCTCAAGATTATGTTTGTCATCAAACACATGAACGGTGAGTTTCTTGATAGCGTTTTCTTCAGCTGTAGAGAGTGCGCCAGCACGCGTCTCCTCGACGTTGAGGCGGAGTTGGATTGTTGCTGTCTGTTTTTCGTTTGAGACAGTGATGTCAAACGGGTTTGGGTCGCTTGAGCACGACGTCATAGATGGCAGTAGCGCTGCAACTGCCAGACTTAGAAAGGCAAGTCTTTTGATTTTCATGATATTAGATTTAAAAGTTGTTATTTCTATCAAAATTTGGGTTTGAGGAGAGAGGATGTTGTCAGTCGAGTTTGAGGACGGCGAGGAAGGCCTTCTGGGGGACTTCGACGCGGCCGATCTGCTTCATGCGTTTCTTGCCTTCCTTCTGCTTCTCGAGGAGCTTGCGCTTACGGGAGATGTCGCCGCCGTAGCACTTCGCGGTCACGTCTTTGCGGACGGCCTTGACGGTCTCACGGGCGATGACCTTAGTGCCGATGGCAGCCTGGATAGCGATATCGAACTGCTGGCGCGGGATGAGTTCCTTGAGTTTCTCGCACATCCTGCGGCCAAAGCGAACGGAATTATCCGCATGCGTCAGAGTGGAGAGTGCATCGACACTCTCGCCATTGAGGAGGATGTCGAGCTTTACGAGATTGGAAGGTCGGAAATCATGGATATGATAGTCGAAAGAGGCGTATCCCTTCGAGATAGACTTCAGTTTATCGTAGAAATCAATCACAATCTCACCAAGGG
>CAZIAX010000171.1:0-5343 GCA_964537745.1 uncultured Sangeribacter sp. | reverse complement strand
GGTATCCCTTTATACCAGTAGAGACACGTGCAGACAGCATCTACCAATATCCAGGCTATCCACTGCTGAAGGTATTTGCGAGCCAACATCCACATACCCACTATACTCATAGCCGTGGTGAACGCATCCGGTATAGGAACTGTGCTGTCAGTCAGATAATTCAATGCCAAATACAGCCCTGCCCACAAGGCAAGGAAGACCACCACGCATGCCAATAGCATGCGCGGTGGAATATTGGTAATAGGAAGAGATTTTTTGGAAGCCTCAGAACTCTCCACCCCTTCAGCTGCGCCACCCTTATGATGCCCCTTAGTCCAGACGATAAATCCATAGATGGCTATCACAAGATAATAGATGTTGATGGCAAAGTCGGCATAGATACCTTTGCTGAAATATATCCACATCGAGATGGCTGGCATCACCATGGAGGCATACCACATCCGCCAGTCGGCATGATACTCCCACCAGAGATAGAGCAGCCCAACTGTAAAGCCTAATATTTCGAGAATCTTATCCATATACTTCGAATTGAGAATGTTTTGAATTAATAATGGTGAATTGAGAATTGAGCGAGTAAAATAATTCTCAATTCTAAATTCTCAATTCTAAATTCAGAAAGAGAGTGTTACAGTGGCGAGTACATTGGTGGTGGCTTGCGCGGCGTAGCCTGCGTAGCGGTAGATGACGGGCTTCCCATCCTCAAGATAGTAGCCGGCGCCGGAATAACCGTTGTTGCAGTATTTCTCATTGAAGAGATTGTAGATGGTCACTCCTACTCGCAACTCCTTCATCCCCGGAATCTTCTTAAATGTATAAGCCAACGCGAGGTCTGATACGAAGTAAGAATCAAGTTTCGCCTCCTCGCTGTGGGCATTGTTCATATACTGGCTTGATACATATCGGCTCTTCAATGAGGCTTCGAAATTCTTCACATTGAAGTTGAAAGCATTATGAAGGATGAAGTCAGGAGAAAACGCTATCGGAGTGTCGCCACAATCTATCGTGATAGGATTGGTCCACTCATCCTCATATATATACTCGGTGGAATTCTTGATACGGTTGCGCGAGAGGGTCGCGTTGATCTGCCAGTCAAACCAATCGACCGGCCTCAACGCTCCCTGCAACTCTATACCCATGCGGTATGACTTCGGGACATTGACGCTTATGGCGTTGCCGGTGTCAGAAAGTTGTCCGGTCACTACGAGCTGGTCCTTATAGTCCATATAGTAGAGTCCTGCACCCACGTTGAAGAGCGATGTGCCATAAGAATATCCTGCCTCATAGTCAAACATACGTTCTGCCACTGGGTAATGATCCGGGTCACTGTCGGTGAAATTGTCGCGGGTCGGCTCTTTGTGTGCCACACTCCAGGAAGCATATGCGCGGTGTCCACCATCATTGTACGATACACCGACTTTCGGATTGAAGAAATCCCATTTGCGCTTCAAATCGAGCAGACCCATTCCTCCGATGTTCCAGTCGTAGTTGTCGCTCACGCCTCGGATTGAATAGTCGATATGGCGGTATTGGAGGTCGGCATAAGCTGAAAAACCTGCTCCAAACGAGTAGTCGCCACGCACAAACACATTGGCGTCAAATTTGCGTCCCGTATTGCTGTAATATTCCTGCAGAGGGTCGATGGCGCCCATGAAATTGCGCACCCATTTCACCTTTCCAAAATGGTTGCCACGGTGCCAGTTGGCAGCCCCTCCACCTACGAGCGTCAGCGCATCTTTCTGATAGCGCACATTGACCATACCTCCTCCGAAATCATTGTCATTGAATTTTAGTCGGATGAGGTCAGATTTCTTGATCATGTTTCCCTCGGCATCAAGGAAAGGTTCCAGACCATATTCCGCCAATGTCCGTTTCGTCTTGTATTGGTCGTAGTAGCCATCACCCTTGGTGTAGTGCAGAGTGGCGTTGAGCGTCACATGTTGGCCGATATACTGGTTGAGCAGTAACTGGAAATGGTGCTGGGTGAAGTTGTCGCACTGGTCAGGATAGAAAGCTGTGCTTCCATCAGAAGCGGTGTATTTTCCGCAAGGATTATAGCGGCGGCCATACTCCTCCATCTCCTCTTTTGAGGCATAGTCCCAAGCCATATAAGTGCGTTCCTTTCCTCCGAAGGCAAGCAGACGGAGTGTGGTATTGTCTGAGCGGTAAGCCAGTTGCCCCATATAACTCCAGAGTTGTGAAAAAGCACGGTCGATGTAGCCGTCGGAGCCGATGTGACTGATGCGGGCATCCACGCTCCAATGATCGCCAAAGAGCCCTGACGACACTTTCACTGTCTCGCGGTTGGAATTGTAAGAGCCGTAAGATGCTGATACTAAAGCGTTGCGTTCAGTAGAGGGATAATCGGTCAGCATATTGATGGAGGCACCGAACGCCCCGGCTCCGTTGGTGGATGTTCCGGCCCCACGCTGTATCTGGATGTCATTGAGCGAGGATGCGAGGTCGGGCATATTGACCCAGTAGACATTGTGGCTCTCGCTGTCGTTGATAGGCACACCGTTGGCTGTGATGTTGATACGCGAACCGTCGGTGCCGCGCACACGGAGACTGCTGTAGCCGATGCCTGCACCGGCATCGCCGGTAGAGATGATGGAGGGGGTCATTTCTAGAATTGAGGGGATGTCTCTGCCATCGTTGCCTTTTGCTATCTCCTTGGAGTTGACATTGGTGAAAGCCACAGGAGTCTTAACTCCGGCACGGTTTGCCGTGACTTCAATCGCGTCGAGGGCGGTGTACAGACTGTCGAGGCTCTCTACGAGCGACGAGGCGGCGGCATTGTCTGCCGCTGCAGGGAGTGAAGACGCGCACATAAGCGCCACACTCCATGAAAGGGTCTTTTTCATGTCTTCAAATTTTTCTTACGCCGGAATTACCCGGGTCAAGTTCAGAGGGTTTGTTCTCAGCCTTTCGGCACCCCTAAATTGAATATTTCTGGCATCCTTTCGGATCCGCCTGCAAAATTAATAAAAAATCTCAACTCCCACAAACCAAACAATATTTTTTGGCCTGACAAGCATACTACTTCAAAATGCATAGTGAATGGGAAGGCGGTTTTTAACCGCCTGGAGCCGGCATAAGGTAACTAAACATATGCTGCAACACATAGTAGTCATTACTGCGTAGCCATGGAATGGAGGCGTCTTGCCTCCGCCCGCAGTCTCATAGTAACTATGGCCCCGCATTCGATAAGTAATGTATTGTCCCTGCTTGATTTTTTATTTGCAGTGGTAAAATATTTTATGTAATTTTGTGTCGGATGGAGGCCATTGGCCGAATATGAGCACATGAATTATGGATACAGGAGAAATTATACTTTTTCAGACGCAAGGTGGAGAGACGAAGATCGAGGTCCGGCTCGCCAATGAATCAGTGTGGCTTACAGCCGACCAAATGGCACAACTGTTTCAACGTAACAAATCGACCATCTCAAGACACATTAAGAATGTCCTTGAAAGCGGTGAGTTAGAGGAAAGTGGAACTGTTGCATTTTTTGCAACAGTTCAAAAAGAAGGTTCGCGAGAAGTCGAGCGCAATATCGCATACTACAACCTCGACATGATTATCAGCGTAGGATATCGTGTCAATTCCCATCGCGGCGTTCAGTTTCGCCAGTGGGCGGCTTCGCCAACGCACCCAATACCAGCTTACTCCAGTCGAAATCCACTTCTTAGAAAACTTCGAAGCAGAGCAGAAGAAACTACGAAAGAGTTAAGGGTCAAGAGGTCCCTCGACTAACCATGCGGTCGCTGACGACTCAGGGCCTTACGTGGGAAGTGTAAGGTTGGGGAGGTTCCAGACAGCATAGAGTGGAAGGATACCGATGTTGCGTCTGATTGGGTTTGCAGAGTCGTCAGTGTCTGATACTTCCAGCAGACCGAAATTCTCCAGCGAACTGCGTATGCCCGTCGTCAGTCCTTTTTTATTCATAAAAAGCCGTAGACTCTTCATCTTTCCTGATGTTCCAGCCTTAACTTCTATTGGCAGGCAAGTTGCACTCTTGGCTATGACATACTCCACTTCGGATGTGGCGTTTCTTTCCAGATTCTCCCAATAAAATAAGTCATACTTGCTTTGAGGATTGGATGATTTCATGAGTTCGAGCCCTACGGTCAGTTCCGTGACGAGTCCTTTGTTTACAAGCTCCGGGGCATCTCCGGCAAGGATAAGCCGTGTCAGTTCCTTGTCGCCATCATAGTTCATTGCCATTACACGTAGCAGAAGTCCTGTGTCAAGATAATCGTATCTGGTGAACTTGGGATTCACTTGCGCACCCAATGGCAGACCGTTGGCGGCCGACATTTGCACCGGGATTATTATGCCTGCATCGCGAAGAAGTCTCAGTGCTTCCTTTACTTCGTCCGGCTTGTAGCCTCCTTCTACTTTACTGTAGATAAATTTCTGTCCCGATTGACGTACTACACCCGACAAAGTGTTTCTGAGCAACTGTGGATCTATTTTCTTTGCATATTTTGCGAAGTCATCATAATAACTTTGCTGGATGTCGTTCTGTTCGTCTTGACATGCAGAATAATCCTGAGTTTCTATCCAAGCTGCGACGCTGGCGGGCATGCCACCTACCATCAAAAATGAACGAAACTCCGACACAAGGCGTGAATGGAGACTTTCTTCAATAGGATGAGTCCAATCCGCCTTAGTGATTTCATCGATCCACATTTGTTTACCTCGAGCCATAAGGAACTCTTTGAACGACATTGGATACATGAATACCGACCTGACACGTCCCACTCCATATGATGGCATCTCATTCAACGCAAACTCAAGCAGAGACCCGGCTGCCACCACATGCAGGTCTGGGTATTTTTCTTTGAAAAACCATAGGCTCTTTAAAGCAGCCGGACAATTCTGGATTTCATCGATGAATAGAAGAGTCTCTCCTGCTATTACCGGTACATTATGAATCGCTCCAAGTCGCTGGCTTAGTTCCTTTACATCTGATATTTCTTCAAAAAGTCTGCAGAGATCCTTTTCTTCCTCAAGGTTGATTTCAAGATAGTGAGAAAACGTCTCTCCAAGGTGCCGGATGGCCCATGACTTTCCAACTTGTCTGGCTCCTCGCACGATGAGGGGTTTGCGGCGAGGAGAATCCTTCCATTTTAGGAGTTCAGCATCAATGTTTCTTGCAAGATATTCCATATTCAATTGCTCTTTTGGAATGCAAAGATAATCAATGTTTTGTAAAAATCCAAAGGAATAAAAGGTAAAAATTAGAAAAAATCCAAAGGAATAACTCGCCTCTTTCAGAAAAAATCCAAAGGAATAACCAATCTGCGCTCTTCTGCTCGTTCTGACCTAAAGATCTAACTT
>CAZIAX010000170.1:0-5371 GCA_964537745.1 uncultured Sangeribacter sp. | reverse complement strand
TGGACTATGACAGGGCTATCGAGTGGGTGGATCCGGCCCAGATGGGAAGCTGGGATGCCCGGCTAGGAATTGGCTACGCCCCAGCTGAAGCAAGTCGGGATTCCATGGAGCCGAGCTTTCGGGAGGCTTTGGCGGGGGAGAGTCATGGGCGGATTAACCGGGAGGAGGCGGAGTTTGCGGTGCGAACTCTCTGGGCTTATATCGAGAAGATCGGGAAGCAACGGTTTCTGGATGAGCGGATTGATGTGGGGCTCATCTCTCCATACAGGGCGCAGGTGCAGTATCTGCGAGGGCTTATCAAGCGGACGCCTTTCTTCAAGCCATTCCGGCATCTGATATCGGTGAATACTGTAGATGGTTTTCAGGGGCAAGAGCGGGATGTGATTGTGATTTCGCTGGTTCGGAGCAATGAGGAGGGGAATATTGGTTTTTTGCGGGATCTGAGGCGGATGAATGTGGCGATGACTCGGGCAAGGATGAAGTTGATTATTATTGGGTCTTCCGACACACTGACTCATAATCCTTTTTATGAGAAGCTTTATGAGAGTGTTAAGGGATCAGGGGTCAGGGGTCAGGGGTAAGGGGTGAGGTTTCAGGGGTGAGGTTTCAGGGGTCAGGGGTCAGGGGTCAGGGGTCAGGGGGGAGAGGTGGTGCCTTCAATTATTTCCTAATGACTGAAAGCTGTTAATATTTTGTTATACTTGTATCTAACATTAAATGGTATGAAAACAAGCGATTTTAGAGAACTTAAAGTATGGCAAAAATCAATGGATGTTGCCGTTGAAGTTTATGAGGTTATCAAAGGGTTGCCTAAAGAGGAGCGATTCTGTTTATGTGATCAGATGCGAAGGTGTTCTGTTTCCATTCCTTCCAACATAGCGGAAGGTCACAATCGCAACTCAACCAAAGAGTATATTAGATTTGTCTCAATTTCCAGAGGATCCGTCGCAGAATTGCAGACTCAGTTGCTTTTGTGCCAAAGACTGCGGTATATCTCAGAGGATACTCTTTCATCCTACTATTCGCGTTTGGTAGAAATAGACAAGATGCTGGGCTCACTGATGAATTCCTTGGAAAGAAATCTTAATTCTAACTCAGAGAGGGGTGAGGGGTGAGGGATGAGGGGTGAGGTTTCAGGGGGCAGGTTTCAGGGGGCAGGGGGCAGGGCGGCTAAGCCGCAAGGGTTAAGAGTTAAGAACCAGGCGCCTTTGGCGAAGTGAGTAAGAGTCAAGAGTCAAGAACCAAGGGGCAGGCGCCTTTGGCGAAGAGTCAAGAGTGAAGAGTCAAGAACCAAGGGGCAGGTGCCTTTGGCGAAGAGTCAAGAGTGAAGAGTCAAGGATAAGTTGGCTATGCAGTGTTGGCTATGCAGTGTTGGCTACGCAGTATTGGCTACGCAGTATTGGGACGGGTCGGCGGAGGCGAGGACGCCTCCGTTCCACGGCTACGCAGTAAGTGAGTCTTGAGTCTTCAGTCTTGAGTCTTCAGGGATTTAGGGGGGAGAGGATAGATTTTTATGCTATTATTGTCAATATTTCCACCTTGGGAACTCTATAGCAGATAAATTATTACACATTTATAAGAGGAGAAAGTGCTAACTTTGCAACCAAACTCGCGCGGACGCACGGGCCGTGCGTCCCTACCATTGAATGAGTAATACTTAAATACATAATACCAACTTAACATGAAAAAACATCCAAAATTTTTGGTCGGACTTTCGGCTGCTGCGCTGGCTTTCTGCGGTGCTTTTGCGGCTGCAAGTCTGAGTTCCTCGATGAAGGCGCCGGAGGAAACCACCGTCACCGCCACTTGGCATCTTGGAGAAAAAACATTCGAAGGAGCCGCTGATGAGATCAGCCATCCTGACATCATCACAGCATCAAGCCTTTCTTCTGAAGGAGTAACTACAAACAGAGTCCGCACAGCACATCCGGCTTCCGGTGATATCAAGCTGACCAGTTGGAATACTTCTATGTCTGCAACGCGAGTAGAAACAGATTATGTGCAATTCTCCATCACTACGGCAGAGCCATTTAAGCCTACTTCTCTTACCCTCAATGCTGGCCAAATCAAGACTGGAAATGTGAGAATGGACATAATCGCGCAAGTGGAGGATGCCACTTATACTATTTCTGAGGGGATTGTTGCGGCACGCACAAATGAAAGCGCTACGGATGATGCTGACATAGACTATTCACTATCCTATGACCTGACAGAAGTTCCTGCAGTTACGGGTGAATTTGCACTAAAATTCTATATTTATGGCGATGCAAGTAAGGAACGCGAAATTGGTTTCAGCGATGTTTGCATCTCCGGCATATACACCACAGAATCAGAAGAGCCTGAGAATCCGGAGCCTGAAAACCCTGAAGAGCCTGATGATCCAATAGTGGATGACGGCTATTTCTTCCACATTCCTGGCACTCTTCCAGTGCCTGAAACAAAGGATGAAGTGAACTATGGCTGGGGTGGCAGAATGGATATAGAAGGCTCAGAAGGGGACAAAAACTTCTGCAATGCTTACGAAGGGGCTACGTTGACTTTCAACAATGTTCATGTGCATCAAACAGGTGGCTACAATGTGCTTCTTCCTCTTGACTACGCAACCAACAATGGCGCTCAAGTGAAAATTGAGGTGACTGACGTAGCAACCAAAGCTCTCGAGGCATATTATACTGTCGTCTCCCCGGAGAACAACTCTAAATGGGAAAAACTTGAATATACTCTTAAAGGAGTAATTACCGAGGGCGTGAAGGAGATTAAGTTCTCGTTCACTCCCGGAACCGACCGCAACTGGGCTTGCAATATGAAGGCTCCTGAATTTGTCTGCACTGGCGAAGGGACTCCACTCGACCCATCAGAGGTGCCTGACGGATGGATGTCAATCCCTGGAACAATCGACATCGATCACCCTTGTTGGAAGTATGATGGTCTACGTATAGAAAACAATGGAGCCAATATCGGTTATGCTCAAGATGGTTGCAGCGGCACGGGCGAGGTGTTCGTCAAGGAAGCTGGTGTATATAGTATGCATATGAACTTCAACTGGTTCAAGAATGCTTGCGATTTCGAGATTGAGATAATCGACCAAGCCACTAATATCAAAGAGGTAGACACTTACTATCATATTTCAGGAGTTCATGAGACTGACATCCTCCTCGAAGGAAATCTTACCGTTGGAAAAAAGACTATCAAGTATACTTTCCATAGCGAAGCCGGTGGGTATCTTGCAAACTATACTGATCATGAAGTCACCAAAGTAGGAGAATCTTTCGCTGCAATCAAGACTCTCACAGCTGAAGGCATAGAACCGACTGAAACTGAAGGTTACGACTACTCATATAATATACCTATAGATTATAAGGACAAGACCGTAAAATTGAAAGCTGATCTCATAGGGGCTACTTTGAAAGTCAAGGAGGGAGAAACTGAAATTCCAGTTTCGGAAGAGGGAGTCTTCGAGCTGCCGGTTCCAGTTGCTAACCAGGCTTCGGAAGCGGTCCTCACCCTTATTCCTGACGCTGGAGCTTTTGCCGGCAAGACTGAACACAAGCTCCGTCTTTTCCATATCGGCGGCGTAATCCTCACTGGGCTTAATGTAGACGGCATTGAGATTGATGAAGAAACTGTCGCTTCTATTCAAGAGAATAAAACAGGAGTGAATATCGACGGATACGTCTTCACTTCACTTCCAAAGGTGGAGGCTACGTTTATCGATGGCAATGTGGTTGAGGCAGAGGGCGTATTGGCCGACGACCAGACAACCGCCACATACACATTCAAGGGAGTAGCCGGCGATTTGGCTGAAGACTACAGCCTTACACTTTCTGGCTTCCACATCTATCAGCCTTCGGAAAATGACCAGACTGAGGTGCTCAAATATGACGCAGCTTACAAGGGGGAGACATCATGGGACAACGGCCTTTTCTCTATCTCATGCAATGATGGATGGGACGGTTCGCAGTTTAAGATGAAAGCTAATCCTCCTGTCACCCTGACCACACCTTCATATATGAAGATCAAGCAGATAAAGATGGCTTGCCTGCGTGATAACTATGTTCCAGGCAAAGTCGCTTCTGTGACAAGCGAAGGAGCAACAATATATCTGCCATCTGCAAGCTCATTCCAGACAGGGGTTGACAATGACCATTCTCTCAACCTGCTTATCAATGTGGAGAATCACACTCCAGGCACTCCGTTCGTAATCACATTTGAGGGAGGCAGCCAGCCGGTAGCATGGTTCGAATTCATCTATGAGTCTCTTTTTGTGGCCACCACCGATATCACTCTTAACGAAACTGCGGCTGCTATCAGAGTGGGCGAAACCCTCAATCTTGAAGCCACTGTCTTGCCAGAGAATGCTACCGACAAGAGCGTAGCTTGGGAAACTCTCAATCCGGAAATCGCTACTGTAGACGCGAACGGCGTGGTGACAGCTGTCGGTATCGGCACAACCACCATCATTGCCAAGTCAGGCGGATTCAGCGCAGAATGCACCGTGAAGAGCTATCCATTGACGGGGGATGCTGACTGGAGCGGGAGCGTGACAATCAATGATGCCATCCATATCGCCAATTATATCATCGAGAATGTCCAGGCAAAAGATGGTTGGGAAGAAGAGGCGTGGCTCGAGTTCTATACCAAGGCTGCTGACGCCAACGGCGACAACTCCATTTCCATCTCCGACGCTTCCGCTACCGTAGAGATGGCACTGGAAAATACCACTGAAAAGCCCCAGGGCGCCAAGGGCGTCAGCCCGCTCAATGAGCCGACCGACAATCTTGTGATCGGCGGCTTGACCACCTCTGCCGACGGAGGAAGCTCAGTGGCTGTCACTCTCGACAACACTATTGATTATGTGGCTCTCCAGGCTGATATATACCTGCCGGAAGGGGTAAGCTTCGAGGTGAAGCCCGGAAGCAGCATCGCCAGCACCCATACGTTCCAGTATCATAGATTTGATGACAGCCACATGCGTGTAGCCATCTACAATTTCGGCGGCAGGGTAATCGCGACGGGCAACGAGCCTCTCTTTGAGATAGTAGCAGACGCTAACCTTTCTGACGCATCTGACATTGCTCTTGCGAGGATACTCGCATCAGACCCGGATGCCAATGAATACGTGCTCGGCGCGAAGGCAGCTGACACTACAGGCGTTGCAGGTCTTGGAATTGACGGCAATGGTGCTGTCAAGGTGTTTGATCTGAACGGGCGTTATGTCTCGGACTCGGTTGAAGGGCTTGAGACGGGGATATATATCGTCGTTCGGGAAGGAAAGGCCGAGAAAGTGTTTGTTCGGTGAGTTGTGAGTTGTAAGCACCTGGGGATAAAAAGGGATTCAGTCTTGAGTCTTAAGTCTTGAGTCTTGAGTCTT
>CAZIAX010000169.1:1685-5373 GCA_964537745.1 uncultured Sangeribacter sp. | reverse complement strand
GCAGGAAGATATGGAAACTGGTGCTTTTGGCTCTTCAGTTTTTGGCTACGGGCACAATCGTATGCCTGCTCGTACTTGTATGGCGTCAGTATGCGATGGTAGGAAAACTCGACATGGGGCTTGATTATGATAACATAGCAATGTTCTATCGCTATCCTTTGTCGAGTGAGAAGACATCAACAGTAATGAAAGAGCTGGAAAAACTACCATTCGTAGAAGGAGTCGCCTCTGGAGATAATGACCCGGCTAATGTTTGGAATGGAAATAATATGTGGACTGAGGGTCATGAAGATGACAATGTAAACATTTGCGATCAAGAGTCAGTCAATCCGGCTCTCTTTGATGTACTCGGGATAAAATTTGTGGATGGAAGTAATTTTAATCTGAATGCCGACTCCACAATTAATGAGATAATTGTCGAAGAGAGGATGGTGGGAGTTTTGCAGAAGTATTTCCATGAGACCGACAATGATATCATAGGGAAAAACATATATATTACGGGCCACATGAATGAAGATCAACCGGTGCCAGTATTCACAATTGTAGGAGTGGTAGGTAATATCCGAAGAGGTAGTTTTGAAAATGGAAACTCCGACTCACGTGCCGCGGTGTTCTTCCCAACCCGAAACATCCGGGGAAATGTATTTATCCGATTCACTGAATTGACTCCTGAGAATCTTTCCGCTGCCCAGAAAGTATTGGATTCAATCAATGATGGAGAAGATATTTATATTCTTCCTTACAAGATGCGTATTGAAGCCAAGAGAAGCAGTATCAAGATGTTTGGTATGGCCGTAATGGTAGTGGGAATTGCCATTATGATTATTGCTTTGATTGGACTTATTGGTTATGTCGCCGACGAAGTCAATCGCCGGGCTAAGGAGATTGCAATCCGCAAGGTAAATGGCACTTCAGCTAATAAGATTGTTCGGCTATTCTGTATTGATGTGCTGAAAGTGGCATTGCCATCATTGTTGGCAGGAGGTGCTTTGGCAATCGTGATAGGTCAGCGGTGGCTGTCGCAATTCACTGACCGTGTTTCCTTGTCGCCTATCAGTATGGCTGGGTGCTTATTGGTGTTGTTGATTTTGATTATGGGTGTAGTTGTTGTCAACACTCTTCGTGTGGCTCGTTCCAACCCTATTGAACATCTTCGATCAGAGTAGCATGTAATAAAAAAAACAAGTGGACGCACTGTCAGGTGTGTCCTCTTGGTTTTTATGTTGTAGAGCATGTTTTTAATAAAATTGCGCGAAATTTTGAAGTTGGAATATCAAAATGTAGGTGAATTTATATGTTATGCAACACATTTTTGACATTTTGTCAAAAATAATTTGGAGGGAAAGAAAATTTGCCTTATCTTTGCACTCAGAATCTAAACAATCTTTTTACCTTAAGATTTTTTACCTGTAGAAACTCATAAATTGGGCCGGACCGTGGTGGTTAGGCCCTTTTTGCTATTCAAAATTATTTTTGTAATTTTGCAGTCTAATTTCTTCGACTTATGCTAAACGATACATTTGACAGAGATCATCTCTGGCATCCATATACTTCAACCCATGATCCATTGCCTACTTATAAGGTGGATCATGCCGAGGGGGCAATCATTACGCTTGAGGATGGGCGCGAATTGATCGACGGTATGTCGTCTTGGTGGTGCGTCATCCATGGCTATAATCATCCTGTGCTGAATAAGGCCATTGCTGACCAGACTGCTAAGATGAGCCATGTGATGTTTGGAGGGCTGACTCATGAGCCAGCAATTGAACTTGGGAAATTGCTTCTTGATATATTAGCTCCATCAATGAATCGCATATTCTATGCGGATTCGGGTTCAGTGGCAACGGAAGTGGCGATGAAGATGGCCGTGCAAGCTCAGAATAATCCAAAACGAACCAATTTCGCAACGGTTAAGAGTGGTTATCATGGCGACACTTGGAATGCCATGTCGGTGTGCGACCCTGTGACCGGTATGCACGGCGCTTTCGGTCCGGCACTGCCGGTGCGATACTTTGCCGATGCTCCTCAATGCGGGTTTCATGACGAGTGGGATCCGAAAGATTTCGAATCAATGCGTCGAATTCTTGACGAACATGGCGATACGATAGCTGCCGTTATTCTGGAGCCGATAGTGCAAGGAGCAGGGGGAATGCGTTTCTATCATCCTCAGTATCTCCGCGAACTCCGTAAGGAATGCGATGCGAGAGGGATTTTGCTTATTTTTGATGAGATTGCTACAGGGTTCGGTCGTACAGGTAAACTCTTTGCTTGGGAGCATGCAGGGGTAGAACCTGACATCATGCTGATAGGAAAGGCAATCACTGGCGGATACATGACGTTTTCAGCTGTAGCGACGTCAGAGAAAGTAGCAGAAATGATATCGTCGAGTGAGGCCGGATGTATCATGCATGGGCCGACATTCATGGGTAATCCGTTGGCTTGTGCCGTAGCTCTTGCAAGCACCCGGCTATTGCTGGCCAGTCCTTGGCAGCAGCGCATAAAGGAGATAGAGGCGATTTTGAAGGAAGAACTTGCTCCCGCAAGAGAGTTCCCTTTTGTCAAGGAAGTCAGGGTGCTTGGAGGTATCGGCGTCGTCGAACTTCATGAGTATATCACGTGGCTTGGAGAATTTCAGAAGATGTGTGTAGAAGAGGGTGTTTGGATACGTCCGTTTGCGCACAATGCCTATCTGATGCCTCCATATATGGCAGTCTCGGATGAGCAGGTGCGCATACTGGCCCGAAAACTTATCAAAATCCTTAGAAAGATTCACAACTATTAAGAGCCGGGGCTTGTTTTCTAAATAAAAGAGTTTTTACAATGGAAAATTCAGAAGAAAAAATCAATATAGAGGAGCCTGCAGTGCAGGCGGAAGAAAAGAAAGAGGAGACAAAACTCAGTGTCGAAGAGCGCACTGCGGAAGAGCTCCGCGTAACAGAAAAGGCAATTGAGATGCTCCGCACTGTCTTCGACCCTGAGATTCCGGTGAATGTCTACGACTTAGGACTGATTTATAAGATAGACTATGACGTAGACACGAAGACTCTGCATGTGGATATGACACTGACGGCTCCAAGTTGTCCGGCTGCAGATTTTATCCTTGAAGACGTTCGTCAGAAGCTCGTAAGCATTCAGGGTCCGGAGAAGGTAGACCTTCGACTGGTATTTGATCCGGTATGGGATCAGTCGATGATGTCGGAAGAGGCGAAACTCGAACTCGGTTTCCTGTGAGAACCTATTTCCTGAGCGACTTGCACTTGGGTGCACCATACTTTCCCGACTCACGCGAGTCGGAGAAGCGTGTCGTGTCGTTTCTCGACTCCATCAAGGGTGATGCCGAATCTATCTATTTGCTTGGCGACATACTGGACTATTGGTATGAATACCGCTATGTGGTGCCAAGGGGATTTGTAAGGTTTTTCGGCAAACTTGCAGAGCTATCTGATTCAGGCATCAAGATAACATGGCTGATAGGCAATCATGACATCTGGATATTTGACTATATTCCCAATGAGTTGGGGGTGCGAGTGATTGACGGGAGTCTTGTAGAGGAAATATATGGGAAGAAGGTTTTCATGGCCCATGGCGATGGAGTAGGGGAGCATCCATGGAGTTTCCGTTTCATTCGGTCGATGTTCCGCTCGAAAGTGTGCCAGTTTTTCTATTCCGCCATACACCCTCGCTGGAC
>CAZIAX010000169.1:0-1585 GCA_964537745.1 uncultured Sangeribacter sp. | reverse complement strand
TTCTGGAAGAAGACCGAGTTCTTCGGCCAATCCGAGTCCCTTTTCTCCAAAGACTCCGAAAGCGTGAGCTTCATCGACGTAAAGCAGTACATTGGGGTAATTCTTTTTTATTTCCACCAGGTCTTTGAGGGGAGCCAAATCGCCATCCATACTGTAGACTGATTCCACAGCAATTATTACAGATTTATATTGGGAGGCTTTCTTTTGCAAGATTTTACGAAGCATTGACATATCGTTGTGGGCAAAGCGGGCTGTGTCGCCATTCCCTAAACGAATGCCATCAATCATGGAGGCATGGATGAGTTTATCGCTGACAATCAAAGTTCCGGGAATCGAAAGTGAAGATAGAGCTCCTACGTTGGCATGATAGCCGGAATTCATGAGCAGTGTCTTTTTGCCATAAAGCTCGTCAAGACGGTTTTCCAGTTTTGAATGCTCGCTTTGGTCTCTCTGCAGGAGCCGGGAAGCGGAGGAAGTGTTGTGAGAGCCCAGCCCCATATAATCATTGCTGATGAGGTCGATTCCATTCTGCGATTCTGGAATTTTGCGCAGTCTGTGTTCCGATGCGAGACTATCGAGGATATCTTCGTAGATCATGCTCAGAGTTTTTTATATTTATCGCGGGAAGAGTCGGCGATATCTTTTTCCCTTTCCATGCGAAGTTTCTCACGTTTTTTGAGGAAAAACACAAGTGCCACGAGCACTACGAGCTCGGCACCGACAGTAATCCAAAAGCGGGAGCTCTCGCCGGAGCGGAGAAGGTCCATTCCGAAATAGAAGGTCATGAAGAGAAAGTAGATTGCAAGAAGAGAGGGCAACCAGATGTATTTATATTTTCTCATGCTCTACGATGTTATTAGTAAGGGTCAGGATTCGGGTTCCACTTGGTAAGGAGATGAAGCGGGGTCGAAGTTTCCCTCATTAAGGTAACTGTATATTTTAATGCAAGCGAAAGCATCCAGAGCTGCATAGTGTTGTTGAGAGTCGCCAAGTTGATCAGCCTCCCAGTTGGAGAGTCTTTGTGATTTAGAAAGACGTTGGCCGAAAAGAATTCCATAAAGTTTTGAGAGACTCTTGTCGATGATGTCCCAATGGGTGACGTAATCTTGCAACTCCACAAAACCGCCCGGTTCAAATTTGTATGCCTTGTGGAGGTTACGGAAGTCATCATGAATGGAGAGTCCAATTTTGGTCTTGTCTTTGTCTTCCAAAAGCAATTTAAGGGGCTCGGGCATACCTATTTTGTTGAGACGGAATAGAAAACAAGCGTCAGGAGCTGAGAGTTGGAGGAGAGCGACGTTATAGGATTGTCCTTTTTTGAAAGAAGGTCGGGTCTCGGTGTCGAATCCAATCAAATCAGCCTCGCGCAAATGCTTGACTGCATCGTCGACTCCCGCCGCAGTGTCAACCACGACAATTTTTCCTTTAAACTGAGCTGGAGGGAGAGTTGCGAGTTGCTGTTTTGAGATAGAAATATTCATTATGTGTTAGGGTGCTCCTTACCGTAGTGTGGGTACAAAAGTTGAAAAACGATGCAAAGATACAATTTTTTTTTGACTTGTTCAAGAATTTTATTAACTTTGCA
>CAZIAX010000168.1:0-5411 GCA_964537745.1 uncultured Sangeribacter sp. | reverse complement strand
GGAGCCGAGCTCCAAGGCCAGATCGGCGAGCTCCGCGACCTCCTCCAAGCCTTCCGCCACGGCCTCGTCAAAGAGCGCCACCTCCGCTAACCCATGGAGTTGACATAGTGAATGGGAGGAGCGACTTGCGTAAGCTTGGGCGTAGCCAATTGCAACCGCCTCGAGCCGTCTACCCCTAACCTCATAACCACCTAACCTTCAACTTTCGCCCCTAAAAGGCGAAAGTTGACTTTATAATATCTCCACCGCATAAAGCGGCAAATTAGTCATCCACTCCTCATTCCGATAATTCGACATCGAAATGCGATATGCTGTCTCCGGAGCATAGTCTGCTACGAATTGACGCAGGCTTCTTGCTCGCAAATTCTCTTCAGCCTTTACCTCTATCGGAACAACGTTTCCCTTTTCTTGAATCAAGAAGTCTATCTCCATTTGCGAATTAGATTTAGCAAAGTAGTATGGCGCATGATGAAGTATCAGTTCCTGCAGGGTGTATTGCTCCGTGATTGCACCTTTGAACTCTGTGAAGATTCGGTTTCCCTCCACTACTGACTCAGAGTCAAGCGAAGCCATAGCCCCGAGCAACCCAAGGTCTACCGCAAACAGCTTGAATGCAGATGCATCCTCATAGCTTTTAAGCGGTATGCGTGGAGCGGAGACATTGCATATTTTATAGACCAATCCCCCATCGATAAGCCACTGAAGGGCTGCTTCATATTCCCTTGCGCGTGCTCCGGTCTTCACGAGCCCATAAATGAATTTTCTGTTTTCTTTAGAAAGTTGCGCTGGCAGTGAATTCCAGAGTTGCCTGATACGTGGCACTGTCTCAGCTGGCGCATGCTTTGAGAAATCATAATCATAACTTTTGAGTATTGCCTTCTGAATTTCTCTCACCTCATCAAAATCACGAGTCTCGCTAAATTCCAATACTGCTTCCGGCATACCCCCAACGTAGTAATACATCTTGAGAAATTCCTTAAGTTTGGCGGCAAACATCTCAATATTGACCCAGTCTTTCGATTCAAGGATCTTTTCCAATCCCTCTTCCCCCATTGCAAGCAAAAACTCAAGGAAAGACATTGGCCTCAACGTCATGAATCTCACTTTTCCCACGGGGAATGATGAGTCACGGTGCAATTCAATGCCCAACAGACTCCCTGCAACTATTACATGCAATTCTGGTGCATTTTCACAGAAATATTTAAGGGAAGTAAGACCGTTTTCAGCATCTTGAATCTCATCAAGGAAAATGAGGGTCTCGCCGGGTATGATTTCCTCGTGGGTTGCAGCCTTGAGAGCCGTCAGTATCCTTTCGATGTCGAAATCCGTTTCAAACAACCCCCTCATATATATTTGCTCCTCAAAGTTTATATATACCAAGTTTTTATAATGAGTTGAGGCAAATTCCTTTACAAGCCAAGTCTTTCCCACTTGCCTTGCACCCTCAATTATAAGCGGTTTCCTGCGAGGAGAATCTTTCCACTTCTCCAATTCCTTTATAGCAAATCTTTTCATCTCTGCTCTTTTAAATTTCTATAGTTTTTGAAAAGTCCTTTTGTCATGGAGCGCCGGCTTCCCAGCCGGCTCCGACTGCGTAGCCATGGAATGGAGGCGCCCTCGCCTCCGCCCTGCCGACATAAGATAACTTTTTCGAAGACCTTTCAATAAATCCGATATGCAAATTTACAAAAAAATTCCCAACCCAACAAGCCCCAATTCACATTTTAAGTACATACTTTGTGCATATAATCACATTTTAAGTACATACTTTGTGCATACAATCACATTTTAAGGACATACTTTGTGCACATACCCACATTTTCTGGACATAATTTGCAATCATGGAGCGCCGGCTTCCCAGCCGGCCAATACTGCGTAGCCAGAGTAGTTAGCGACCTCCGGGCGCGTCACCGTGCGTCTAAAAGTAACCTTTTCGAGTGCACTTCAAGAGAAAGCCAACTCAGCTCGGAGAGCTGTTATTGTGACGAAACCCCAGGCTTCAGCCTGGGGTAAAGACGACGTCTCAGTAGCCTCGGAGAGGCGATTTGTGATACCCTGTTTATCCAAAATTTGAAACCTTTAACCGAACACCTAATTCTCATTTCAAATTTTTTTTTTTGCAAATTCCATAAAACTATACTATATTTGCAAAAAAAATACATCATGACACTAAAAACCACCCTAAAGACCATATTCCTCCTCACAGCAGGAGCAGCCTCTGCCGCCCTCCCTTCCGCCGACCTCGAGACCGACCTCCACAAACTCTCGGGAAACCTCCGCGCATACCCATACGCAGAGTCCGAACCGCCGGCCCAGACCCCTCCCCCGGCTGGATACGAACCTTTCCATCTCGAGCATTACGGTCGCCACGGCTCCCGCTGGCTCATCGGCGAAAACGACTATAAAACCCCAGTTAAAAATCTCGAAAAAGCAGAACGTGCCGGCAAACTAACACCTCTCGGCCAAGAGACACTCGATGCGCTCCGCGCCATCGAACTCGCTTCCCGCGGTCGACTCGGCGAACTATCCGACAAAGGAGCACTACAACATCAGGCCATCGGCCGACGCATGGCACGCAATTATCCGCAACTCTTCACAGACTCCTCGCAAGTCGATGCTAAAGCTACCGTCGTAATCCGTTGCATCCTCTCCATGCTCAACGGCCTGCAAGGTATTCGCGAAGAGGCTCCCGACGTCAGCGTAAAGAGCGACGCATCCTATGCCGATATGTACTTCATGAACTATGACGACAAACCCGCTTGGAAGGTAAAGGACAAAGCCAACGGCTACCTTGCTGAATATCGGAAAAATCATCAGGTGCCCGACGGATACCTCTCCCGTCTCGTCACCGACCAGCAGTTTGCCCTCGACAGCGTAGCTCCTGGACTAATGCCCCAATTATATTGGATTCTCGCCAACACCCAAGGCCACACCGGACAACCATGGATGCTCGACAAGGTATTCACCGTCGACGAAGTGCGCGAGGCATGGCGCGGCGACAATGCAGGATGGGTGATGCATAGCATAGATACGCCTCTGACGGAGCGCCGCATGCCATATACCCAACGCATGCTCTTGAAAAACATCATCGAAAGCACCGACACCGCAATGCTTTCCACACGCCCAAGCGTCAACCTCCGCTATGGACATGACGGCATTCTCATCAATTTCATCACACTGATGGAAATTGACGACCTCGGCAAAGAATTCGCCACAATCGAAGAGGCCGAAGCTGCCGGACTCCGCAGCTACGACCTCATACCCATGGCCGGAAACATCCAGTTGATATTCTACCGCAACAAAGACAATGACGTGCTTGTGAAATGCCTCCTAAATGAGCAGGAAGTCCGCCTCCCGGCAACGCCGGTCATCGGACCCTACTATCGCTGGAGCGACCTCCGCGACTACTACCTCACCAAAGCCAACCGCTATTAAGCCACGGCCTTCATTCTCTCCTGCAGCGTGCTCACACTCCTCTTCTTCACCGTGATCACGCTGCGGGACCCGTTATATCCCATCGTCTCAGCTATCTCCGCCATCGACAGACCCTCGAGATAGTATAGCCTCAACACCTCCTGCTGCTTCTTGGGAAGACCCTCCAGCTCTACCATCAACTTCTCGATTCTCTCCAGATGCTCCATATGGCGAACCGATTGCTCAGCCTCCTCGATGGAGAAGGTATAGAGAGCCATGCAACAACTCTCCGAATCATCAAGCTTATCACAGACTGTGCGACGGGTCACAATCTTATAGGCTCGTTTCCAACCGAGACCGAAGATATATGTCTTCCAGTTTTTCACGCGCTCTGTGCGGCCATTGCGGACATTCTCTATCACATCCATCCACACATCATTGTAGATGTCAGTGATTTCATCGCCATTGAGCGGAAAGCTCTGGCGGACAAAGTTGATGAAGGCCATTCGAAGCATCTCGAAATAATCCTTTGCGAGCTGACGGATGAAGTTTTCCATTGCAGTACAATATTTTAATAATTGGTCTATATTTTGCGTCAAAGTTACACTAACATTCTTTGTGTCTTAATAACATTAATTAATGCGTAAAAGTTACACCATTAACACAATTTAACAGAAAGCTCGAACGCACGGCCCGTGCGTCCGCCACTTGCATGGAGCCCCGGCTTCCCAGCCGGCCCCGACTGCGTAGCCATGGAATGGAGGCGCTCTCGCCTCCGCCGGGCCGTCCCCCCATCTTCCACACCGCAAATTTCCGAAAAATCCCCGACACCACCCAATTTCCAAAACCTTTCAACCCTACACCCCCAATTCCACCCCAAAATCCCTGCAACCTTGCATGGCGCCCCGCCCTCCCAGCCGGCAAATACTGCGTAGCCGTGGAACGGAGGCGTCTCGCCTCCGCCGCGCAGACACCCCCTAACTTCCTCCCCCCGCAGTCTGTGTTTTCGGTTGAGTGGCAAAACCAGCGGTTTTGCATCCCCTGCATGGAGCCACGGCTTCCCAGCCGGCAAATACTGCGTAGCCGTGGAACGGAGGCGTCTCGCCTCCGCCGTGCCGACACCCCCTAACTTCCTCCCCCGCAGTCTGTGTTTTCGGTTGAGTGGCAAAACCAGCGGTTTTGCATCCCCTGCATGGAGCCCCGGCTTCCCAGCCGGGCAAAAAAAATTCCCAACCAAGGGAATTTTTTGTTTACTCTCCCCATCCCACCTGTATTAACTAACTATCAAAAAAGACCCCAAATATTACCCCAATATCTCCAGATCCTTCTAAAACTTCTCTTAGCAACTCATTTGGCCTCATAAAACATGTTTAATAACATATCCATTTGATATCTTCAATTTTTTTTTATAATTTTGCCATGTAAATCCACCTCAATTCATATGGTTTCAACCGAGGGGTGGATTTGATACATATTTTCAAAAGCGTTACTGCGCTTGATTCTTGGCTGTTTCTGAAATGTGGCAGTTTCTTATTCATCGTCAAGAATGAAGTAACGGTGATGTCTTCGGGTATGATGTCGTACCCAAAGTTTTCGTGCCCTTACGGCAAGAATGCTTTGGCGTATCATATATCATACGGCGTAGGCTCTTCGTTACTCGTTCTACGATGAAACGGCGATGCCCCATGCCTTGAAACAGCAGGACGAGTAATGTACGGATCCTGCGCTTGAACTGAGTATCATTCTTTAACATAATGGTAATCAGCGTTTATTTAGATAGCTATTGACTGCTTTGTTCCCAAATAGTTCCCACTCTTTGAAATGTCTGTACTTCACTTTATATATTGATTTCAGACTTAATTATGAAATGGAAGAGTAAGTTGTCATAATAATGACACGTACGCGAAAGCCGATACTTGTAGACGCTCTGGTGTCTGCGCTGTTGACAGAATAGGCGCACGATAAACCAAAATCTCCTGAATTTTGCTCGGTGGAAA
>CAZIAX010000167.1:0-5435 GCA_964537745.1 uncultured Sangeribacter sp. | reverse complement strand
ATACCACCGAAGGCAAATAGAGCAAATCCCGTATAGGTGACAGCTATTCCCAATGGATCGTAGGTCACCGTCAGGACAGTGCCTCCTTGTTCATCGTAGGAGGTCTGATAGAATCTATAGTTATCAAGATGACCAATATGATTCATGGATATGCGTATTGTATCGCCGGAAGCGGTCTTAAGCACAGACTTGAAGTCTTTTGGAAAATTCATACCGGGGTAATATTCGGGAGCAAATGACAGGAGAGTGATGGCGGTAGGGAGTTTCTCAAGTTTTCCGTCAGGAACGATGAAATGGTTGGCGGTCTGTTCAGGTAAAAGATGAAGCGTCCCTTGGCGCGAGAAGAGAGAAGTGCAGAAGCCCCCTGCAATCATACATAGGAATGAGATGTGCATTATGAAAGCAGGCCAGTTGCGCCAGAGACGCCCCATTATTATTCCAAAAACCAATACTGCAGCGATGACGATCCAAAAGATATGCCATACGGCAGAGGAATAGATAGAAGATGGCAAGAGTGATGACAGTCCAATAAGGAGGGTTGTCACTATTGACAATGTGAAGATTATTAATTTAGTATGGCGCATAGTCAATGTTCTCGGCCTTTCTTATGGCCATGCATTCAGTCTCAATCAGCCATCCGGGACGGCATACCGGTGCGAGCACGATGACTTTGGGAATATCCGTGAATCTCTCTTCCATCATGCGGCTTACCAGACCGAAGTCGGCGATATCGCGGAGATAGACAGTCAAGTGTGCTACATCCTCCCATCCGCAGTCTCCCTCTTGAAGGAGCACCTCGATGTTTTCGAGCATTCGGAGAGTCTGCGCCTTGATATCACCAGGAGCAACGATTTGACCTTTGTTGTCGATGCTTGCCGTGCCGGAGATGTAAACATGGCGGCGGTCGGCATAGTCGACTGCCGTAGCGCGCTCAAAAGCCACTCCATACTCATAGGTTGGATTGAGGTGGGTCTTGCCATAAAGATATTTGATTTGTTGGGGTGTGATGCGGGTATCAGCAAAAGCATTGAAGGCTACCAATCGAGATGGTTGTGCTGACTGACCCTCTATTCCAGTTGAAGCTATGAAATGAGTGTCGGAGGTAAGGCCCTCGCGGGCGAAGACACTATTGCGTCCTTGCACCACACCGTTGTAGTTGTTGTCTATGTCGCGAACGAAAAACCATGTGCGAAGGCAGTTGTCTTTCAGTGAAGCTCCGCGTTGTGCCAGCAATAAAGAGAGACGTTCCAGATAAGCAACGGTCATAGTCAGGGAATCGCCGGTGACAATATCATCGCCATCTCCTACCCATACTCGGCCATTGCTATCTTCCCAAAGGCCAGCACTGTATCTTTTGAAGTCAGCTCCTTCCTCAAGAAGCACCAGCATAGACGCTTTAGCTCCGTTGAGAGGCGACTGTCCTAATACAGAATAAGCGCAGCACTCCTCCTTAGGGAGAAACTCAGCTTGATTAGCCGGATCACTGAGAAGATAGCGTTTGAAGACAGGCTGCATTGCAGTGTCTTCAATTAGCTTGGAGGCTGCTTTGAGGATAGCCTTTATTTGAGAGGAGGTGTCAGCCTTGGGGTCTGACACCGTAATGTAGGCATGTGCTTGTTTGCGCCCCGTATCAAAGAGGGCGACAGTGGCATCAGCTCCGTCATATTTGAATCTCTGGTACTTCATTTCGGTAATTGTCTACAAAAATAGGCATTTTAATTGAGTTACGCAAGTGTTTGCGTTTTACGTTTTACGGATGGCGTATTATAAGTTGTCGATCCAGTTGCGGATGAGGTCGAGTTTCTCCTGCCGCACCACTTCTACAGAGTGGTCGTAGTTCCAGTCGGCGGAAATGTCGGATTCGAGTATCAGATAAAGCTCGCTTTCCTTGCTATTGCCGGGCTGTATTCGATTCATGCCGGGGATTTTCTTGGATTCTATGGAAATAAGGTTGGGAAAGCTATTCCCAGCAAGCAGGTTAAGGCCGGCTGCCGCATAACCGTTGCCACCATGACACTGAATGCAGGTGGTATTGAATATCTCAGTCTGAATAGCCTCTGCCATTGACATATCTATGACCTCTGCATTCAGCTGAAGGGTTTCGGCTTGCGGAGTGTAGGGAGAGGAGAAGAAAGTGGCAACCCGACGGCGGAGACGGTCGAGAGCGCAAAGCTCGATGGAGGTCACTTCCGCGGGAATTCCATAGAGCGTCACATCGCATTTTCCGTCTGCAAGCGAAGTGTTGATGTTTTTGCTGATGAGGGCGTAGTCGTTGCCGTCAGCGAATCCAGCGAGGGCGAGAGTGTAGCCTTGGCTCCATGTGTCGCAACCTGACAGGGAGCCCGAAAACCGGGCAGTTCCCCCTTCCTCGGTTTGGACATAGTCAGTATTATAAATACTTCCCTCGTCGCAACTCGCAAGGGAAACCAAAGCAATTAACGATATGATATGAAAAAATCTCATTACTTTAATAATTAGGGTGTGAAGTTAGGAGTGCAATTTTGTATCTTCCAATTTCTCAGCTCGGAGAGCTGTTATTGTGTCGAAACCCCAGGCTTCAGCCTGGGGTAGGGCTAAAGAATCAGTAGCCTCAGAGAGGCGATTTGTGAGTGGAAGTTTGTCCGAAATATGGAACATCAAACTGTACTCCATACTTTAATTATCATGCAGTTTAACTCTAAATCCCCTAACCCCCTAACCTTATAACCCTATAACCTTATAACCCTATAACCTTATAACCCCATAACCCATTTAAAATGAGTACTGGGCCATGATCGTCACAGAGCTTGTGGCGAGACCAAGATTGTCTTCGTCGCGATCCATCTGACGGGCGTGCCCGGTACGCCCCGTGTATTGATACATGGCCTGAAGTTTTAGATTGATGCTGTCGATGAAATAGTTGGCTCCGACAGCAGGCATATTGAGGAGTCCGCCTTTCTTTGTGGAGTTGCGTTCGAAGAAATCATAACGTAGGCAGCCTTGGAGTTTGTTGGTGATGAAATAGCCGGCTTGTCCGTATCCTCCGAAATAGTTGTAGGAGGTGTCGATTTTCTGGCGCTTGGTAAAGCCAACGTTCATATAGTAGAACTCAGCACCGAAATACCAACGGTTTTTAATCCACGACCATTCCAGTCCGAGTCGAAGATCGTTGGTGCTTTCATTCTCACTTTCTACATTCAGTGAGCCTGACACGCCGAGTAGCATCTTGTTGCTGTTTAGGCGTCGCGGATCGCCTTGCGATGCCGGCATGACACCGAATGGTTGGTAGGTGAGACGCGCTGCATAGAGAAGAGATGGGATATGCCAATCGTCACTTATGGTCTTTGTGGCTGTGTTTACGCTTGCTCCCGTTCCATTGAAGAGACCAACTTGATAACCGAATTTGTCTTTGATCATACCATGCACTTCCACACCAAGGTCAAAGCCGGTGCCGATATGAGGCGTCACAGCGTTGAGCGAATAGGGTAGGATAACTGAAGATGTGAGCGACGTAGGAAGTACCGGGAAGAGGGTCTCCCCGAGAGTAGTCAGGTAAGCGTGTGAGAAGGGTGTCTTGAACTTACCTATACGCACACCAAACTCTTCTGATGGGCGGACATCGGCCCACGCCTGCTGGAGGATACCGCCACCGGAGCCTGCAGCATTGATAGAGAGATTGAAAGTCACTATGTTGAAGGCTTTTCCTGTGAAACCGAGAACGGCATAAGGGATTGCAAATCCAGAATTTGCCACGTTGTCTTGGTTGTAAGCTGGATCGAGTCCTGCATCATCATAATAGTTGTAGTTTGCAGAAGTCTGTACTAACAGATATGGTTTGAAGAGGAAGTCACCCTTTTTTGTGGTGAAAGTGAAGCCGCGGTGGTCAGCGAGGGAGACTACACCGTTTTCTGTGTCAGTGTCGTATTGTGCTTGGGCAAGAGGAGCGAATGCGATAGTGCATAACGCAGAAAGTATAACCTTTCTTATAATTGTATTTTTAATTGTATTTTCCATCTAAATAATTCTCAATTCTCAATTCTAAATTCTAAATTCTCAATTCTCAATTCTCAATTCTCAATTCACAACGATTGGAGGAATTTGATTAGGGCGTCCCGGTCGGTGCGGGGCATTCGCTTGAAGATGTTTTTTGAAGCCTCCCCTTCGCCGCCGTGCCACATTATAGCTTCGGTGAAGTTGCGTGCGCGTCCGTCGTGAAGGAAGCAGGTATGACCGTTTACTTTCTCCTGAAGACCTATACCCCAGAGTGGAGTGGTGCGCCACTCATTGCCGCGAGCAAGTCCGGAGACATAGTTGTCGTTGAGTCCGACCCCCATTATCTCCGACCCCATGTCGTGGAGGAGGAAGTCGCTGTAGGGGTGGATGGTCTGGTTGCCGAGCCATGGGAGCTGAGTGCCGGCAAGCAGTGTCGAGCCGCGTGGGCGCGTGTGAAGCGTTGTGACGTGGCAGAGATGGCATCCGGCCTCATAGAAAAGCGTTTCTCCACGTTTCACATCCGGGTCATTGACATTGCGACGAGCAGGAACTCCGAGCGACTGCATATATAGGTCGACATTTTCCATGTCTTCTGTTGAGATGTCGAGCTGGTCGTAGGAAAGTCCCATCATCGAGCCTTGGCTCATCTGAATCTGCCCTTCGCATATTTCTTCGGGATAGCGGCTGTTGGTCACACCCATGTCGCTTGAGAAACCGAGCTCCACCGTAAGGTCGGCATGCTGCGCTTTGTTGCCGGAAAGGCCGAGGCTGGTCACACCGCGCTCACTTATATAATTGCATCGGCCGCTGATTCCCCATTCCGGGTAGTTGCTTTTCGCGGCCAACTGCTCAATCTCATGAGGGTCGAGTGCCATCATTTGTCCCATGCCGACATGGCGTAAAGGCACGCGTACGGAGCAGAAGAGGTCTTCGGGAGCGATGGCATCTGCATACCAATCGGTGATGGTAAATGAAGGATAGGCAAGTTCATAAGTGTCACCGTCAGGGAATGAGAACTGCTGATAATTCCAGTCTACCTTTAGCTTTCCTTCAGCCTGTACCCCATAGATAGATTGGTCGTGGAGCACACGGCCGTAATCGCGGAAGAGAGCACCGTTTTTTCTGGTGATATAGACGAGCATGGCGGAAAAGCCATAAGAACCTGAGCCGTTGTCGTTCCAGACACCGGGTCGTGTTCGGCCCGCATTGCGGTGGCAGCTTCCGCATGAATATCCGGCGTATACCGGTCCGAGACCTCCACCTTGTCCATTGGTGGATGTGCGTACATCGTCGTAGAGGCGGTCGCCACGCACGAATCTGGTAAGATAATCACCCTTAACCCAAGGAGCCTCGCTGTCATAAGCGACTGAAGAATTAAGGAATATGGTGGAAGTTCCTGCCGACAGCTCATAGCCGGCAGGAACCTCGATGTCAAGTACATCCAGTCCGTCGCTCTCGCAAGC
>CAZIAX010000166.1:0-5457 GCA_964537745.1 uncultured Sangeribacter sp. | reverse complement strand
GATCCTTTGCAGTTGCTAAGTATAAATATATCGTTTAATTTTTGTGAGATACTTATATAAGCATGAGGTAAAAAAAAGATTATTTGCCAATTGGCAGATAATCTTTTTTACGTAAATCAAATGGAAAAGAACACTGACCAAACAATTGTTGAGGCTATCTTACGCCGCGATTCCAAATTAACTATAGAGTTTTTCTATACTCGTTGCTTTCCTTTGTTCAAGGCGGTGTATGATAATTATTACACAGACTGCAATTCTTGCATTGAGTTTATAAATGAAATATACATACACATTATGACTCCTGATAAGGAGACTGGGATATGCAAACTTCAAAAATTCAGATTTGAAAGCACTTTCTTTACTTGGCTTAAAACCGTATGTGTTTTTTATTGCTATAAGAGATACACCAAAAAGTCTCAGATGGAAACTGATCGAATTTCTGAATTTTTTGATGATGATGGTGTAAGATTACCGATAACTTCCGAGTCTTATAATATGGAGGATTCATTGTCAAGAGACGATGTAGAAACCATCTTGCGACTTATGCCCAACAGAAGATACAGCATGCTCATCCGTTTAAAGTATTTAGAGGAGCATTCCAATGAAGAGACTGCTGGTATGCTTGGGATGAATATGAATACTTTCTATAACAAGCATAAATGTGCAAAAGAACAATTTATCAAAACTCTAAAATCAGAAGAAGATATAAATGGAAAACTACGATAAGATATTTGATATTTCCGAAGAGACAGTTGCCTCTTGGCTTGATGGAACTCTACCTTATGAGGAAGAAGTTTCTTTCGAAAATATGTTGGAGTCTGACCTTCAATTAGGAGAAATATTAGACGCATATGAGGATATAGAATCGGATTTTGAGGCTCTGATAGAAGAAGGATATGAACTACCTGCCGAACTCGGTTTTGATTTCCAACTTCCATCGGTGGATTTCATTGATGAAATCGAGTCAAACCCATCTCATTATGACTCTCATTTCGATTTTTCAAATGACACAGATGCTGCTGATGATAACCATAACTACAATGAAGACTTTAATGCAGATGAATCTTACGACTCTATAGACCCTTCAATGGAAGATTTCAATTTTTTCTAAGTTAATCCAATTAACAGTAAACTTAAACTATATTATACCTCTTACATAGATAAGCATAGGTGATATCCAACCCCCATTCTTTTCCACCCAGCTACTATTTCTATCCTCAAAACTGTGCTGAGGGCGTAAGCCCGAAGTCCGCATCCCAACGTCCTCGCGAAGCCATCTCCCCCATGAGCTTTTGCTCATCCCATCCGTGCTCTTTCCGCCCAACTCCCCCCGAGACGTAAGCCTACCCCTCTCTTACCGGGAAGCGGCTTCAGCCGCCAAAAATAGCGCCGAGGCGGAAGCCGCAGGGTCCGTCAGCTTTTTCCCCAAGCCCCGAGCTTCAGCGAGCCCTCCACAAAAACCCCCGCACCTCCTCCTTTGACAGAATTATTCTGCCTTCAACTTCTCCAAAAACTTATCAATCTCCCCTCTCTCCCCTCCTTGGAAAAGAATCAAAACCGTGTCATTCCCATTGATCCCGACATGCACATACAGCAGATCATTGCTCCCCTCTTCAAGAAAAAAACGGTCAAATCGCCCCTTCTCGTCCGTATCGTCAAACACCAACGAGCTCCCAGTCAACCTATCCATAAACCACAGTATCTCATCCCGATGCATGGCATTGCCATGCGCTATCATCGTCGGAGTGCCAATTTCCACCGGAAATTCGAAGAACTCATACGCATTGTCCACCTTCTCGAATCCGTCCAGGGTTGCAATAAGGTTGAATGCCTCCTCAGCCGTCACGCTCTCAATCAGCGCCACAACCTCCTCCGGAGGCGTCATCTCAACCACCTCACTTCCCCCCTGAGCATCAGCCGTCAAAGCAAAACTCAACACCAACAAAGACATAAACACTCTATTCATAACAACCACCCTAATTCCGTGTCGGGCCCAACCTCTAATTCCTATTATATTATATATAACAATCCCCACTTCAATCCTATCTCCCCCAAGGCCCTTCAAATAATATTCACGTCCCCCCAATACTGCGTAGCCATGGAACGGAGGCGTCTCGCCTCCGCTGTGCCGACTCCACCTAACTATGGCCATGCACTTACCCGACTATCACCCGACCGGTAGGGACGCACGGTTCGTGCGTCCGCCCCAGATTTCATGGAAAAACTCCCACATTTCATACACTATCCCTCAAAAAATTTGTGGGAAAATCCATAGCATCGTAACTTTGCCATATGATTTAACCAAAAAGCATGTTTACATTTTGATTAATCCCGATATCTAAAGAAAAGGCGAGATCATTTGTAACCCACTAGGCTCCACCCGGTAGGGACGCACGGTTCGTGCAATGCCGTTCAAATAACATTTTCAGCCGACCAATACTGCGTAGCCATGGAACGGAGGCGTCTCGCCTCCGCCGTGCCGACTCCACCTAACTATGCCCATGGATTGGCTTATTTGAACCGTATTGCACGGTTCGTGACGAAACCCCAGGCTTAAGCCTGTGGGAACTGAAGACTTAAAAAAGGATAATTATGGAAAAGAAAAGACTACAAGATAAATGCCGAGGCTCCCTTATCGGCGGAGCCATAGGGGATGCTTTTGGCTACCCCATCGAGTTTGTGTACTCTTTTGAGGCCATCAGGGCCAAGTATGATGACAATGGTCTTACAGCCTATGACTTGAGCTATCCATGGCTTCATGACGGCATCCGGCACACGAAGGCATTATTTTCTGATGATACTCAGATGACTCTGTATACTGCAGAGGGTATTCTCGAAGCTCACAGAAGCGGCTATTCGCTTCTTCCTACGATCTGCAATGCATATCTGGCTTGGGTTGGCCCTCAGATTGGGAAGAAGATTAAGATCAGTTATGACTCAAAGTTGGCTAAGATTGACGAGTTGAACCAGCGCCGTGCCCCAGGCTCGACATGCATAACTTCTCTCATCAACATATGGCAGGGAAAGGATCCCATTAATGCGAGCAAAGGTTGCGGTGGAATCATGAGGATTGCTCCAGTGGCAATTTACGGCGCTGTCCAAGGTTGGCCACTTGAAGAGACAGGTAAGGTGGCCGGTGAGGTTGCTGAGCTCACTCATCAGCATCTGATGAGCACCATCGCTTCGGCTGCCCAGGCAATGATAGTAGAGCAGTGTCTACTTGCGGAGCAGAAAATCGGGTCTAAGGAATTCAAGGCTATCGTGGAGATTGCCCTCGATAAGCTTCCGAAGTTATATCCTGACAATAATGGGCTCCTTGAGGATTTTGACCGACTTATACGAAAAGCTCTTCGACTTGAAGACAATCTCCTGCGGGATTGGGAAATCATTGAGAATGGCCTGGGTGGAGGCTGGGTCGCGGAAGAGACTCTCGCTATAGCAGTATTCAGTGTGATTCGCCATGTAGACGATTTCAAGGAGTGCATGATAAGCGCTGTCAATCATGGTGGCGACAGCGACTCTACCGGAGCAGTAGCAGGCAATATCATCGGTGCGATTGTAGGTTATGACGCGATTCCACAAGAGTTTATCAAGGGCCTCCAGTTGCATTCCCTAATAGTCGACCTGGCTGACGACCTCGCCTCCTTACGCATAGCCCCATAGTGCCGAGCCGGAAGCCGCATGCCCCCCTTACCCAGCAGGTAGGGACGCACGGTTCGTGCGTCCGCCGCGCGTCCCAATACCATCCCAATACCGTCCCAAGCGGCTCGTCCGCAATCTGAAGACTGAAGACTCAAGACTGAAGACTAATTTATCACGATAAGGCCCAAATCCCTCCCCTCATTGTATCTTTGCACCCAAAAAACAAATACACAATGAGAGACAAAAACCGAAGCCCCTACACCGGCTATCAATCCCCTGGATTCAGATTCTGCTTCCACGTCCGAGCCATTTCCCACCGCCCACTCTTCCTCCCTCTTCTCATGAAGAAGGTCGATCAAATTCGTCGTCTCATGCAAGGTGAGTCCCCTCTGACAGTATTCAAAACCAACACAATCCAGGAGGCCCGCAAAGCTTTTTGCAGTCTGCGCAAGATGTTCGACTTCACATACTGGGCCGTCAACGAGTATTATATCCGCGACATCCATGATGCCGACAAAATCGTGCCCCTACATCTTAACTCAATTCAGCACTACTTAATCGACGTTCTTCAAAAGCGCTACTACAACCATCAGCATTCCCGCTACGTCGTCACCAAGACAATGCGTCCTTGCGGCGTGACCACATGCATACAAGCATACATTCTTTGGCTACAGACATGCCAGTGCACTAACAACTCCTACCTCTGCTCATCAAGCGCAATCAACCTAAATCCTCTCAAGACCGACATCTGCCGTTATCTAAAACGCGATATCGTGCCTACCGAACCATTCATTTATATCCCTAAAGCTGACAGCCGCATCTTCTTCAACACTTATCGTAATCCTGATTTCATCCGCGGCATAAACCTGGGATATGTCCACTTTGCCGATATGTCCAAGTGGAAGGACCCCGAAGGTTATCTTGCTCAACGAGCTTACAAAGCCGCTTTCGGAGCTGTCCTCTTAGAATATTTCACTCTTATCGTCCTCGAGGGTAACATTCCCAAGGAAGGACGCTTCCAATTGAAAAATCACGCCGACTTCACTATCCCCGAGTTGGCAAGAAGACAGAAACTCCTACCCTTCACCAACAATCCCTACTTCCTCGACTTCGTTGCCAACGCACACTTCCCGGCCCCAAATTCCCCTCTCCTCCACATCGACCTCGACCAAACCTTCCACCCCTCCCGACGCCTCCAAATCCCCCTTATCAATCACGAAGCCTCCACTTCACAACCATCCCCCATTATTACTATCACCAGCGCGAAGCTGTTTCCGCTATGAGATTTTGCTCATCCTACAGCAGCCTTCCCCATCCGGATTATCGAGACATTCGAAACGTTCGAGATTCTCGAGCTACTCGCGATTTTCGAGCTCCCCAGCCAATCATTTTGTCCCTTTGTCATATTCTCATTTTGTCCAAAAAATACTCTTTTCCTGTTGTTTTAACTTTTATTAACTATATTACTATTGCAATTTCTAAATTTATATATTAACTTTGCACTCGGAAACAAGATCCAAGGCTTTTCCGTATCAACCGCACCTCAGAGGAGGGCGGCATGGCGACCACAGAGGTGGCGCGCGATCCGGATCCAGTCAGTTCTGAAGTCCCAAGACTAAAGACTCAAGCCCAAGCGGCTTGTCCGCAATCTGAAGACTGAAGACTGACAGCTGAAGACTCCCTGCTTCCTCGCGGAGGCCCGAGGCCTGACGGTCCACTCCGCGCCGCATCCTATGGAGCCCCGGCTTCCCAGCCGGCCATCCTCGAGATGACGGAAAGAGTACAATGACATTTTGCCACAAAACCAACGGAGCC
>CAZIAX010000165.1:0-5468 GCA_964537745.1 uncultured Sangeribacter sp. | reverse complement strand
GCAAAAGATAATTCCATAATATAAATACCATAAACACAACATCTGATGTACTTATTAGGATACGATATTGGAACTTCCTCTGTAAAGGCAAGTATCGTTGACGCCGAAAGCGGAAAATGCGTTGCCACAGATTTCTTCCCGAAATCCGAAGCTCCTATTAAAGCAGTCAAACCAGGGTGGGCTGAACAGAACCCGGAAAACTGGTGGGAATATATTAAAGAGGTCACCAAGAGTGTCCTCGACAGCTCCAAAGTAAATCCGGCTGACATCAAGGCCATCGGTTTCTCTTTCCAGATGCACGGTCTTGTTTGCGTAGATAAAGACCGCAAATTGCTTCGCGATGCAATCATCTGGTGCGACTCACGCGCCGTGCCATACGGCCAGAAGGCATTCGAAGAACTCGGAGAAGAACAGTGCCTCACTCACCTTCTAAACTCTCCTGGCAACTTCACAGCTGCAAAACTGGCTTGGGTGAAGGAAAACGAGCCGGAGGTGTTCGAGAAAATCTATAAGATTATGCTCCCTGCCGACTACATCGCTATGAAGATGACAGGCGAAATCTGCACCACTCCTGAGGGTATATCAAATTATGTGCTCTGGGACTTCAAAGAGAACGCTCCTGCCAAATTCCTGATGGACTACTTTGGTTTCGATATGGAGATTCTTCCCGAAGTGAAACCCACTTTCAGCATTCAAGGCCGTCTCCTTCCGGAAGCTGCCAAAGAACTTGGTCTCGAACCGGGCACTCCCGTCACTTACCGTGCAGGTGACCAGCCAAACAATGCTCTCAGCCTTAACGTATTCAATCCTGGCGAAATCGCAGCTACGGGTGGCACATCCGGTGTCGTATACGCCATCAACGGCAAGACTGACTGTGACCCCAAATCACGCGTCAACTGCTTCGCTCATGTCAACCATACTGCAGAAGAACCACGCGTAGGTGTGCTCACATGCATCAACGGCACAGGTATCCTCAACAGCTGGATCAAACGCAACATTGCCTCCCCCGGCATGAGCTACGACGACATGAACCGCATGGCGGAATCAGTTCCCGTAGGTGCTGAAGGACTGAGCATCATTCCATTCGGCAACGGCGCCGAACGTATTCTGCAAAACAAGGAAGTGGGATGCTCTATTTTCGGAATAAACTTCAACATCCACAATAAGGCTCATCTCATGCGTGCCGCTCAGGAAGGTATAGTTTTCTCATTCATGTATGGAATAGAGATTACTGAGGCAATGGGACTTAAAGTTGATACTATTCATGCTGGACACGCCAATATGTTCCTAAGCCCCCTCTTCCGCGAGACACTGGCAGCCGTAAGCGGAGCTACAATAAAGCTCTATGAGACAGATGGCAGTGTAGGAGCGGCTAAGGGCGCTGGCATTGGAGCCGGTATCTACAAAGACCACGACGAAGCTTTCGCCACCCTCAAGAAGATTGCCGAAATCAATCCGCCGGCCGACCGCGAACCTTACCTGAAGGCCTACGCTCTCTGGAAAGAGCGCCTCAACGCAATCGAAAAAGCATAAAGAACCTAAATAACCAAATAAAAACACAACAATGGCACAGAAAGAGTACTTCCCTGGCATAGGGAAAATCAAATTCGAGGGCACTTCAAGCTACAATCCCCTCGCTTATCGTTACTACGACGCTGAGAAGCTCATCCTCGGCAAACCTATGAAAGAATGGCTCAAGTTCGCTATGGCTTGGTGGCACACTCTTTGCGCTGAAGGTGGCGACCAGTTCGGCGGCGGCACAAAGAAATTCCCCTGGAATGTAGGTGAAACTGCTGTAGAACGCGCTAAGAATAAAGTAGACGCTGGTTTCGAGATCATGGAGAAACTTGGCGTAGAATATTTCTGCTTCCACGATGTTGACCTCGTAGAAGAAGGCAACTCTGTAGAAGAATATGAGGCTAACCTCAAGGCTGTAGTGGCTTACATCAAAGAGAAGATGCAGGGCACTAACATCAAGAACCTCTGGGGCACAGCTAACGTATTCGGCAATGGCCGCTATATGAACGGTGCTGCCACCAACCCTGACTTCGACGTTGTGGCTCGCGCTGCCGTTCAGATCAAGAATGCTATCGACGCTACTATCGAGCTTGGCGGTCAGAACTACGTGTTCTGGGGTGGCCGCGAAGGTTACATGAGCCTTCTCAACACTGACCAGAAGCGTGAGAAAGAGCACCTCGCTACTATGCTCACTATGGCTCGCGACTACGCTCGCAGCAAAGGCTTCACCGGAACTTTCCTCATCGAGCCTAAGCCAATGGAGCCCAGCAAGCACCAGTATGATGTCGACACTGAGACTGTAATCGGTTTCCTCAAGGCTCACGGACTTGAGAAAGACTTCAAGGTGAACATCGAGGTTAACCACGCTACTCTCGCTGGCCACACTTTCGAGCACGAACTCGCAGTGGCTGTCGACAACGGCATGCTCGGTTCTATCGACGCTAACCGTGGTGACTACCAGAACGGCTGGGACACTGACCAGTTCCCCATCGATAACTATGAGCTCACTCAGGCTATGATGCAGATCATCCGCAATGGTGGTCTCGGCAACGGTGGTACTAACTTCGACGCTAAGACTCGTCGTAACTCTACCGACCTCGAAGATATCTTCATCGCTCACATCGCTGGTATGGACGCTATGGCTCGTGCACTCGAATGTGCTGCCAACGTTCTCGAGAAGTCTCCCTACAAGAAGATGCTCGCAGACCGCTACGCTTCTTTCGACAGCGGTAAGGGCAAGGAATTCGAAGAGGGCAAGCTCTCTCTCGAGCAGCTCGCAGAGATAGGTCGCGAAGTCAACGAGCCAGCTCAGACTTCCGGCAAGCAGGAGCTCTACGAAGCTATCATCAACATGTACGCTTAATCGAATTGAGAATTGAGAATTTAGAATTGAGAATTGTTTTTCTCTTACTAATCTCAACTCAAAAAGCTTAGATAGGGAAGGCAGTCCCACTGCCTTCCCTTTTCTTTCATGGAGCGCCGGCTTCCCTCTATGGAGCGCCGGCTTCCCAGCCGGCAAATACTGCGCAGCCATGGAACGGAGGCGTCTCGCCTCCGCCGACCCGACTCCCCCTTACTTTTTCGAAGACACTACATTCGCCTTAAATTATGCCAAGATTCATATTCGCCTCAATTTTAGCCTCCATATCCCTATCAGTTCTCGCTGAGAGAAGTGATTCTCAGCTCTGGCTTCCAGCTACTGATGCCAGTGCTAAAGTAACATACACTGGTAAATCCCCAACTGCGATCAAAGCCGCAGAAATCCTTTCCAAGTATGCCCCAGATGATTTCTTCAAGACTATAAAGTTCGAAGAGAAGAAGGGGAAAGGAGTCCCACAGGACGGCTACGAGATACGTGTTGATAGCATTGCAAAGACCGTGACCGTAATTTCTCCTTCAGGAGATGGTCTCCTCCATGGTGCCCTCTCGCTCTACCGACCTGCCAACGGATATGACCATACGGATTATCCTCGCCATCAGCTCCGGGTACTTAATCATTGGGACAATCTTGACGGATCCATCGAGAGAGGATATGCCGGCAAGAGCATTTGGAATTGGGACACTCCGCTGACCGCAGACGACATTGCCCTATATAATAAGTATGGACTTGCAAATGCGATGGCCGGTATCAATGGCACTGTTCTCAACAATGTCAATGCCTCTCCCAATATGCTCAGTCCGAAAATTTTGTCAAGAGTGGCTGAGATTGCCGACATTCTTCGGCCCTACGGAATCAAGGTGTATCTTTCAGTCAATTTCGCATCTCCAAGTGTAATCGGGGATCTTGATACGGCCGACCCGCTCAATAAGGATGTGGCTAAATGGTGGAAGGATAAGGCAAAGGAGATATATTCTATGATTCCGGATTTCGGAGGGTTCCTCGTAAAAGCCAATAGTGAGGGACAGCCTGGACCTTGCGATTTCGGCCGCACTCATGCTGATGGAGCCAATATGCTCGCCAAGGCATTGAAACCTTATGGTGGACTCGTGATGTGGCGCGCATTCGTATATTCCCCTTCCGATCCCGACCGTGCGAAACAAGCATATGTGGAATTCAATCCTCTCGATGGGAAGTTTGACGAAAATGTCATGGTGCAGGTGAAAAACGGTCCGGTTGATTTTCAACCCCGTGAACCCTACAGTCCTCTCTTTGAAGGCATGAAGAAGACTCCTCTTATCGCCGAACTTCAGATCACCCAGGAATATCTTGGTCATGCCAACCATCTCGCATATCTTGCTCCCATGTGGGAGGAGTTTTTTGAGGAGGCTCCCACTTCCAATATAAAAGGTGTGGCTGGAGTGGCAAACATAGGCGACAACGAGAATCTTACCGGTCATCCCCTCGCCCAAGCAAACTGGTATGCTTTTGGCCGACTCGCTTGGGATCCGACTCTAAAATCAGACGACATTGTCGAAGAATGGGTTGGAATCACACCTTGGCTGAGCATCAGTAATGAGCAAATGCCGCAATTCAAAAAGATGATGTGCGATAGCCGCGAGCATGTGGTAGACTATATGATGCCGATGGGTCTTCACCATCTCTTTGCATTCGGCCATCACTATGGTCCACAACCGTGGTGCAATCCTGAGGGCGCCCGCCCTGACTGGCTGCCGAAATATTATCATAGAGCCGACAAGAATGGGATAGGTTTTGACCGCACAGTGGCCACAGGAAGTGGAGCGACTGCTCAATATCCGTCAGCTTTTGGAGAGACGCTGGAGAATCTTGAGACTTGTCCTGAGAAATATCTTCTGTGGTTCCACCACGTGGATTGGAACCATAAATTGCCATCTGGAGAGACAGTTTGGGAGGCCCTCAACCGCCATTATGATGCAGGCGTGGATGGAGTAGCTGATATGCGCAAGACATGGCAAGAACTTGATGGATGCACAGAACCAGCCATATATTCAGACATTGAATCAAGACTCATGACCCAGCACAAGGATGCCATCTGGTGGAGAGATGGATGCTTGGAATATTTCGGAAACATCGCCGGAAAGAAACCTACAAAACTCTCCATGCACACACTCGAAGAGATGATTCCTGTAGAACTCGGCATTGACAACTACACCAACCCCTCCCCATCCCTCCTCGACTCCAAACGTTAATATGTACAAAAAAATATTCACCCTCTCTACCCTATTATTCTCCTTAGCCATCGGAAATATATCCGCAGACACCCCGCGACTCCCCGACTATCTCATACTCGGTGGAGAGCTCGGTAACTCATCCGCGTCGTCTAAGGAAGATATCCGGAAAATATTTCCTCGCTTAAAAGAGATGGGTCTCAATACCGTCTTGACTCCCATATATTGGGAACTCGTCGAACCATCAGAAGGGAAATTCGATTTTACACTTCTCGACGAGGCAATCAAAACTGCAGAAGCCAATGACCTCAAGCTTGTGCTTCTATGGTTTGGCGCATGGAAAAACTCAATGAGTTGTTACG
>CAZIAX010000164.1:0-5480 GCA_964537745.1 uncultured Sangeribacter sp. | reverse complement strand
ATATCTGCTCATCACCGACGGCTGGTCGGCAAAATTAATCACTTCCATATATGTATATTTTAGAGTCTACAAATTTAACACAATAAATTGAAAAAAAGAAATTATAGCGGTGATTTTTGTTTTTATTTTGATATCTTCGTTGCTTTCGCTAACTTTGCAGAAATTTTTGCAAACATAAAGTATGAATCTTATAAGCCTTGACATAGAAGCCACCGACAATGGGGAAATGCTGGAGCTTTCCATTCTCCGCCACTCCGACTCTCAAATAGTCTATCATAGCTATTTCAAACCAGTCGCATCGCGCTCTTGGCCCAACAGCCAGGCCGTACATCATATTTCTCCAGAGATGGTGAAAGATTCCCCTTCTATCAAGCAGGAGAAAAAGAGAATCCAGGATATCATTGACAATGCTGACGGTATAATCGGATTCGCCGTAGACAATGATATCAAGTATCTTGCAGGTAGCAATATATCGATTGGGGAAAATACATTAGTATTGGAAGTCAGGGATTGGTTTTGGTATTATAAAGGCAAGGAACTGGGGATTGAGTTTGGCTCTGTGCCAAGTCTGTCGAAATGTGCCCAAATGTTGGGGTTTGAGTTTTCAGAGGATGCAGAAGCACATTCTGCCACCAACGACACCAAGATGACGATAAGGCTCTTTGATGCCATAGTATCACTGGCCGATACAGGGCTGCCACTTCTTGACACAATCAAGAAATTTGAAAGTCTTTACGAAGAAGAGAAGCGACTGCATGCAATAGAAATGGCAAAGGGGTATATATCTCTCGTCAAGACACCAAAGGGATATCTGATCAAAAACCACCATGCACATCCGGCTAAAGATGCAGAGGTATGGATTGCCGTAGACAGCAGATTTATGGCAGAGCACGACATTAGGGAGAAACTCCGCAAGAGAGAGACTGCGCCCGACTCTGCCCTTTACAATCTCCGACAGGCTGACATAGACTTTTTAAAGAGCTATACCAACAACTACGACCCCGAAAAAGAAGAATTCTACCGACACTTCCTGAAGGTCCGAAAGAAATCAAAATCGCCCCTCCCCTTCCGGCTATAACCCGGTAGCCAACTCATAAAAACGTAAGGTAGCAACCTCTAAGTAACTCTCCACTATTTACTCAATACTTTAACTTTTGGATTTATGAATAAGAAGCAGATAATCGTTTGGCTCGTTGCATTGGCCGTCGGTGTGGGACTCGGACTGCTCCATGTCCCGGCTATTGATACGGTGATGAATTATATCGCCACGATATATACCCGGCTCTTCCGACTCTTAGCTGTGCCCACCATAGTGCTAGCAGTAATCACTACACTTGCTTCTCTTGGGGGCGGCAAGGAACTCAAGAAGATTTTCCGCACGTCGCTGACATATACTCTTCTGACTACTTTTTTGGCGGCAGCCTTGGGGTTAGGTCTGTATCTTATCATCAAACCGGGAAATATTCCGCTAAGCGCCATAGACGCTGAAAAGGCCGCCGATGTGCCGATGGCCGAGGCATCGTATGCCGACCATGTGATGTCGGTGGTGCCCGACAACATAGTACGCCCACTGCTTGAGGGTAACGTGCTCGCTCTGCTCATAATATGTTTTGCGGTCGGCATAGCGATTTCCAAAATGCCGGAGTCACGGGCGAAGGAAATCATAGTAAATGGTTTGGCTGGAGTACAGGAAATCCTTTTCACACTTATACGCTGGCTGATTGCAATCCTTCCTATCGGAATCGTGGCATTCGCCGCCCAACTGATTGCGGAGGCAGGAGCCGGGGTGATGGCTGATTCGCTCGGTAAATACGTGGCAGTGATTATCTCTGGCAATCTGCTCCAGATGTTTGTAGTGCTTCCGATATTGCTCTTGCTTTGCGGCTTGAATCCCATCAAAACTTTCAGCGGCATGACGCCGGCCGTCTTGATGGCATTCTTCACGAAAAGCAGTGCGGCGACGTTGCCGGTGACGATGGAAAATGCAGAGCAGCGTCTCGGAGTGAGAAAGAAAATTTCACGGTTTGTGCTCCCTCTTTGCACCACTATCAATATGAATGGTTGCGCCGCATTCATTCTTTGCACCTCTCTCTACGTGATGCAAAACAATGGGATGAACCTCAGTTGGGGCACAATGATTCTTTGGCTGTTTATCTCAGTGATATCTGCCGTTGGTAATGCCGGAGTGCCGATGGGATGCTATTTTCTTACCTTGTCGTTGATGTCGGGAATCGGCGCAAATATTAGCATAATGGGCATCATACTCCCCATCTATACCATCATCGACATGGTGGAGACGGCGGAAAATGTCTGGTCGGATTCCTGCGTCTGCGCCATCACAAATGCAAAGACACAGGACCAATAAGCCACACACCCGCTTGCAAAAACCTATCACTGCACCTTCATCATCAGGGAGGTGAGGTAGGCTTTGTATGCTGGCCAGGGGACTATTTTGTCTCCTGCCATGGGAGATACGAAACTGCCGTTGTGGCGTAGAGCTACGTAGGTGCGCATGGAGGGAGACTGGAGGAAGATGATGTCGATGTTGGCTCCGAGTGGAACGATGTCATAGTCTTTCCAACGCTCTGAAAGTGTGGAGAAGTCGCTTGAATCGTCATAGCAACCTTCTACTCGCATCAAAGAAAGGAGAGGCATAAGGGTCTCGGCATGTCCGAAATAGAAATTGGCGTCATATCTAAATGGGGCTTCTGTCTGATTCATATCGGCATTCCGCATAGTCTTATCAATCAGCAACGCTCCAAGAGAGGCGTCGGCATCAGCTATGATACGGGCAAGGAGCGGAGAACTTGCTTTTCCGGCCAACGAAGAGAGCGGAGTATCGGTATTGCGGAGATAATGCTCAAGGTTGTCGACTTCCCAGCAGGCATGATAGTCGGCTTCCGACATGAATTCATCCGTAGGAGGCTGCATACCGAAAGCTGTCAGAGATTGAAGCACATCGTAGATCTCAAGAGTCAGTTTTTTGAGTTTGCGATTATCGAGACCAGGGACTGCACCGAGAATCTTTCTTGCAGGTTCGGGCGACACGATGGAATCCATAAGGCGTTCTGACACCTTTTTCCATTCACCATTGTCACGGTATGACGAATAAAGGGAGTCGGCAGTGAAGCACCGCAACAAGTAGCTGTTCTGGCGACCTTCTGAGGCAGAGATTTCTATGTCGGAAGACAGAGTGGTGAGTTCATGGTTGAATTGGTACATAGTCATCACTACTCTCGGGACATAGGTGGAGATTGCGTTGACACGCCCTTTTTTCAGCAAGCTTGGCAGGAGGGTATATACGTCTTTGGCAAGCCCAACCTCTTCTTGGAGGCCAACGTCGGAAAGGAGACCCCATTTGGTGCCAGTGTTGTCTTCCACTGCCTTAAGCAATGTACTGAACTTCTTTCCCTCTTTGGTCAAAGTTCCTGCCGCAGTAGCTTTGGCAATCGCATCCTGGAGCTTTTCAAGCTTTGACGGGGAGGATATATAGCGTGCGCCATGACGTGCCACCCGTGCCAGATATACAGGCTGCAGGGAGTCGGGCCATATGGCAGTAGATTCCGTCTCACTGAAATCATACGGCATCATGGAGCCAGCCAAATGAGAGGGTAATAACGAGGCTTTCTTCGCGGCAGAGACCGGAAGAGAAAGTAGTATCAGCAGAGAAACAATAAAGTGTCGCATCATCATAAGCAATTTTTTAATTCTAATTATGCAACACCATATTATAGTTATATGTTCAATTGATTAATGCGACAGTGAGTGTCAATCTTCGTAGAGATAGAACATGCGCTCCATCAGCTGCCATTTCTGAGCAGAGGTGGCATTTGCATCGCAACCTTGGAATTGAGCCACGTAAGCTTCCCATTCTGCCTGACGAGGGAGAGCGGCAAGCTTTGCCATCGCTGACTCCCATTCGAAATCGAGGGGAGTCTCCACTATCATAACCACTTTATTGCCATGGATGTAGAGCTCCATCTCCAGTATGCCTACTGAGCGTATGCCATCTATTATCTCTTTCCAGGCATTACTGCGGCTATGGCATTCGCGATATAGACGTATAAGCTCCGGCTTGTCGGACACTTCCAATATCTGACAATAACGCTTTACAGGCTCATTGTATGTCTTGATGGGATAACCATCTTCTGGTGTTATTTTTTCTGACATGAGATTAATGTAATTTAGATTTCCATTCCTTATACATGGGGAAGAGGGCGGCAGGACGGTCGTTGTACCAGGAATAACCGTTTCTGCGCTCCTCGCCTATCTCGTCAAGATTACGGCGTGGGATACCGTCACGGTCGCATACAAATGGCTGGCAATTCTGCAGGTCATAGTATCTTGCCCAAAAAGGGGTGTCATCCTTAGGATTGTCTACAAGAGTGGCATTCCATTTTCCATCTACATTCTCGCGTGTATATGTGACGCATTTTACGCGATTTTCCTCAAACCATTTCATCGCTCCATCCACAGCCTTCACAATCCGCTGGTCGGGATTTGGAATCTCCATAAGGAGCTTCACAATGGCCGCACTCTCCTGGGAGCAATAGGATGGCAATTCGTAGGCTCTTGCCTTTGCGGGAGCAAAAGACTCACGGTCGTGTTGCTGACACCACACCGTAGGCTTATCATCTACGACAATCTGAGTGTCAAGTATGCATTCCACTCCCTTATCAAACGCCTTCATCATCCGCTGCTTCAACTCAACCTCACAAATATCACTGTCATATGGAGCCACACCTAATGCGATATCCCGAAGAAGAGTCATGGTGTTGACCATGGCATCGTCGTTATAAGTGATGTGAATCTGATAATCGCGCATTTCAGGCCAGAACTGCGGCCAACCACCATTCTCGTATTGCCCTGAGAGTAGATATTCCACCCCTTTCCGAAAAGCCTGCTTGAAGCGCTCCTCTCCGGTGGCTTTATACAGACGGGCAAGATAGGTCATCTGTATGGTGGTGGCATCGTTGTCCGTGGTAGAGTCATCCTGGCGCATCTTGTCGGCAGCCACTTCGGCCTTTAGTTGGTCGGACATCGGGGACACCATATCTACATTCTTGGGCCATCCGCCGGTAGCACGTTGCCACAGAAGAATCTGGTCGCCAATGCGCGTGGCCTCCTCGGTATTGAAGAAGTCCGACTTTGTTTCCCTCAATATTTTTTTAGCCGTACGCTTATCCATTTTCTGGGCATCGTTCTGCATAGAGAGAGACGTCGATGGCACAATGGCGCCAATCGCAAGGGTTATGCCAATAAATACTACTCTGAGTTTCTGATTCATGATGTCGTAGATTTTATAAAAAAAACCTCCCATGTTGCGGGAGGCTTGTACCCTGAGCCGGGGTCGAACCGGCACGGATTGCTCCACTGGTGTTTGAGACCAGCGCGTCTACCGATTCCGCCATCAGGGCTTTTGACGATGCAAAGTTAATTGGAATTTTTCATTATTCCAAATTTTTCAGCATTTTAGTTTG
>CAZIAX010000163.1:0-5505 GCA_964537745.1 uncultured Sangeribacter sp. | reverse complement strand
AGGATCGGAAGATCAAGCATCATAACAACGACAGATGAAAAAGACAATAATGACATTAGGGCTCGCAGCGGCCACCCTTCTCGCCATAGGAAGCGGGGCGAAAGCCGATACCCCTTCGGGCCCGAAGAAGAATGTAATCGACGAAGTGGCTTGGATTGTGGGCGACAACGCCATCTACAAGTCGGAGATCGAAGACGAATATGCGCAGATGCGAAGCATGGGCGTAAGTCCCGGCGGTGACCCCTATTGCATCATCCCGGAGCAGCTTGCCGTGGAGAAACTCTATCTCCACCAAGGTAAACTTGATACCATCGAGGCTCCGGTCAGCCAACTCTCGTCGAGAGTAGACATGCAGCTAAACTATTTTGTGAAGGGTCTCGGCAGCCGCGAGAAAGTGGAGGAATATTTCCGCAAACCATGGAATGCACTGCGCGAGGAAGTAATGGAGAAGATGAAGGCAAACTACATCAAGGAGCAGGTGCAAGACAATCTCACAAAGAATGTCAAGGCCACTCCCAACGACGTTAAGAAATACTTCGCAAAACTCCCGGCCGACAGCATTCCCTACGTGCCGATGCAGGTTGAGGTGCAGATCATGCAGCTAAACCCAATTATTCCCAAGCAGGAGATAGAGGACGTGAAGGCGAGACTGCGTGAGTTTACTGACCGCGTCAACAAAGGGGAATCCGATTTCTCCACGCTCGCCGTGATGTATAGCGAAGACCCAGGAAGCGCAATGAAGGGAGGAGAGCTTGGCTACGCCACTAGAGCCACATATGTGCCGGAGTTTGCAAACGTGGCATTCAACCTCAACGACCCCAAGAAGGTGAGCCGCATCGTAGAGACTGAGTTCGGCTATCATATTATCCAGTTTATTGACCGCAAGGGTGACGAGGTCAACGTGCGCCATATTCTTCTCAAGCCAAAGGTAAGCTCGAAAGACCTCCACGACGCCACAATGCGCCTCGACTCTATCCGCAAAGAGATAGTGGCAGGGGCTGTTCCGTTCGACTACGCTGTGCGCATGATAAGCCAAGACAAGGACTCCCGAAATAACAAAGGACTTATGATCAACTCCAACCAGGAGAGCGAACGCTTCGGCACTACCCGCTTTGAGATGCAAGACCTTCCGGCGGAAATTGCACGACGCATTGAAAGCATGCAGCCGGGTGACATCAGCGAACCTTTCATAATGACCGACCCAAAGAAAAATCAGGATGTAGCAGTCATCGTGCGCCTCAACACACGAGTGCCAGGCCACAGCGCCAACCTTGCTGAAGACTACACTATGCTCAAGCGAATGTATGAAAACTACACCAAGGAGCAAATCATCAAGGACTGGGTGGAAAAGAAGATAAAAGACACCTATGTGCATATCTCTGAGGGCTGGAACAATTGTGAGTTCCACTACGAGGGCTGGGAGAAGGAAAAAGCTGAAAAATGACGCGATATCAGAAGGGACTGCTTTGGATAATGGCAGCGATGTTGCTGATTTTCATCGGCGACATCGCTTTCAGTGCATACGCACAGCAGGTCAACAAGAAGGCTGCACAGAAAAAAGAGGAGACATTCACGCGTCCCACCCCCACTCGCCCCATAAAGCCGGTGATACCAGACCAGAACCGTTACCAGAGCGACAAGGTATTTCTTGAATATGCCGACAGCCTCTACAAACTCCAGCCGGCTTGGAACGATACAGTGGAGCGCCAGATAGTGACCGGAAATGTGAAATTCCGGCAAGGCTCGCTCTGGATGTTCTGCGACTCAGCCTACTATTATCCTGAAAGAAACTCGCTTGATGCCTTCGGCCATATCCGGATGGAACAGGGCGACACCCTTTTCGTATGGGCAGATCAACTCTACTACAACGGCGACGCTCGGTTTGCGAAACTCACCCACGGACCTTCAGAGCCGAAGGTAAGACTCAAGGACCCGAGCGGTGAGTTGCTGACCGATACACTCGACTATGACGTAGACCAGGAGATAGGATTCTACGGTTGTGGCGGTCTATTGAAAGATGAAGTCAACACCCTCACCTCAATCTACGGACAGTATAACAGCCGCACGAAAGACTCCGAATTCTTCTACGATGTGGAACTCATCAACCACAAAGACAACTACTCGCTCCTGAGCGACACCCTCTACTACAACACAGCCACTCATATGGCGAGGATAGAGAGTCCTACGGATATCTACGGTCCGACGGACACTATCTATACAAGCAAAGGATGGTATAACACCCAGCTCGGAAACCTCGAGATGATGAACCGCTCGACGATAATCCACAAGGACTCACTCGGACGCGCCACTACTCTCGAGGGAGACTCGATAGTCTACGACAATGCCACACGCATCAGCCGCGCTTACCAATATCGAGATATCAGAAAGCTCTCGCAACCTACCGTCATCACCGACACAGCTAATAAACTGATACTTATCAGTGCATTTGGCATGTACAATGACATGACAAAGGAGGCTTTTGCGACGGGTTATCCACTGCTGAAGGAATATTCCCGCCCCGACACTCTCTTCCTACGTGCCGACTCGATATTCACTTATATCAGGCAGGATACCATACGCGTGCCAAAGTTTTATCCAGAGAAATTCGTGGCAGAACCTTTCAGCGCCAAGGATTTCAACTATCTTGAAGTTGATTTCGGCGACGACGAAGAGTTCCTTCCCCCTATCACAAAGAGCGAGATGACAGGGCTACTTGAGGCAATTCTCGCGCAGATCAAAGCTGAGCATACCCCAATGGTAGAAGAGGTAGAGAATGTTGAGGAGGTTGTCGATTCCTTGGCTACTGTCACCGACAGCATCGTTGCTGCAAGCGATAGTATCGTACTTGAAGGAGACAGCATCATAGCCGCGACCGACAGTCTGGCGACAGAAGCAACCGGTCTTGACGGACTCTCTTTAGGGTCGTTAGGAGCTACTCCGTCGAGACGACAACCTGAAGCACAGCCTCAGAAGAAGGAACCGGAGATAGAGATGATAATCCAAGAAATCAGGGACTATCATGTGGCGAAGGCTTATCCTCGTGCGCGCTTCTTCAATCAGGATATCCAAGGAGTGGCCGACACCCTTGAGATTTATGAGAATGACTCGTTGATGTTTATGAAGCGCAAGCCAGTCGTTTGGAGTGATGAGCGGCAGGTCAACGGTGAGGAGATTATACTGCATTTCAATGATTCAACCGTAGACCATGCAATGCTACCTAAGACTGGTTTTATGGCGGAGTATGTTGACGAAGACTTCTACAACCAGCTTTCGGGAAAGAAGATGGAGGCATGGTTTGAAGACGACTATCTCAAGCGTCTCTACGTAGACGGCAACGTGCAGGTGATCATGCTCCCGATGGAGAATGACTCATCATTCAACAAGCTTGTGGACGCCGAGAGCAGCTATATGACTGTCGACTTGGAGAACAAGCAGATTGAGAAAATAAAGATGTGGCCGGAAGTGACCGGCAACACCACTCCCCTCTTCCTTGTGAAGAAAGCCCAGATGTATCTTCCTGGTTTCCGATGGCTCGACGCGATACGTCCGAAACGAATCACTATCGATGGTGTCCTTCGCTGGGAAGACGAGTTGGGTGAGATGCCGGATGCCTTGGAGCAGTATTTTGCGGAGTGAGAGTTTAAGTTGCAAGATTTAAGTTGTAAGATTTTAGTCGAAGATTTAAGATGTAAGTATGGATGTGATCAGATTGCTGCCTGACTCGGTAGCCAACCAGATTGCCGCGGGAGAAGTGATACAGCGGCCAGCCTCGGTCATCAAGGAGCTCGTAGAGAATGCCGCTGATGCCGGAGCCACTGACATACGCATATATATCAAGGATGCTGGCAAGACCCTCATTCAAGTGGTAGACAACGGCCGCGGTATGACGGAGACCGATGCCCGCATGGCTTTTGAACGACACGCCACATCGAAGATACGCAATGCCGAAGACCTTTTCTCGCTTCATACCATGGGATTTCGCGGAGAGGCTCTCCCGTCCATCTGCGCCATTTCGCAGGTGGAGTTGCGCACACGCACAGAAGAGAGCCAGATGGGCACACGCCTTGTGATAAACGGCAGTCAGGTGGAAAGCCAGGAGCCATGCGTCTGCGAGAAAGGGACAGTCATCAGCATCCGCAATCTCTTCTACAATCTTCCTGCCAGAAGGAAGTTCCTTAAGTCTGACGCTGGGGAATTAGGTCATATAATGCGTGAGTTCGAGCGCATGGCGCTCGTCAACAACAACCTACGCATAAGCATCGACACCGGCAGCCGCTCCATCGACCTCCGACCGGGAACCATGCTGCAGAGAATCAACGACCTTTGGAAAAACAATCTCAACATGCAGCTTATCCCGATTGCCGTCGATACGGATTTGGTGAAAATCCAGGGCTATGTGTCGCGGCCCGAGTTCGCACGGCGGCGAAATGCTCTTTGGCATCTGATAGCAAATGGAAGGCATATCAACCATCTGAAGATGCATAAGGTCATCACAGGATGCTTTGAAAACCTCATTGCCACCGACACGCAACCTTGCTACTTCGTGAAGATTCAGGTAGACCCTTCGGAGATAGACATCAATATCCATCCGAGCAAGAACGAAGTGAAACTGGAGCGAGAGAAAGAGATATTAAGTATTCTCGGTGCCAGCGTGAAGGCTGCCCTCGGTAAGTTTGCGGCAACTCCGCAGATAGATTTCGACACCGACCTTGTGCCGGTGCAACCCTCAGGAGCCGAAGCTCCTGAGAATCCCGGCATCGAGGTACCCTCTGACTACAATCCATTTGACTTCGGGTCGCACTCCGGATTCATGCCTTCTCCGGAACAACCTTCGCCATCGCACCACTACTCATCCTACAACGATGCCCGCACTTCATCCTCGCGAAGCAATGTCCGCAACTGGGACACCCTTTACAACCGTTTCATGAACCGCCAGGAAGATACGGCCCGCGCACAGGCGCCCGTAGAAGGAGTGCTGCCGGCTATAGAGGAAAGTACCCCTCCACTTAAGGAGTGCTTCCAATATGCTGACAAATATATCGTCACCTCTACACGTGGAGGAGTGATGATAATTGACCAACACCGAGCCCACCTCAAGATACTTTTCGAAGACTGCCTTAGTAGCGTGCGACGCATGGAGGTGACGAGCCAGCGCGTGCTCTTTCCAGAGACAATAGCCCTTGAGCCGGAACAGCAGGATGCACTCGCTCGAGTGCAGACAGAACTCACTGCTATTGGTTTTTCGCTCGAATATGAGGAAGACAACAAGTGGAGCATCGCTGCTGTGCCTACCATGATAAGCCAGAGTGATGCACGCGAGACTATTTTGCGCATACTGGAATCAGTAAGGGAAGAGTCTGACAGCTACGGGACATCAGCCGATCCTGTCGACGATCTCATGCAGCGCATGGCGCTGGTGATGGCCCGCAGTGCGGCCATCGTAAGGGGGCGGCGTCTGTCGGCACAGGAGATGGAGACTCTCGTAGGGCAACTGCTGTCGCTTCC
>CAZIAX010000162.1:0-5506 GCA_964537745.1 uncultured Sangeribacter sp. | reverse complement strand
ATCGAGACAATGGTGACCAACTACACCTATCTCAATGTAGGGCTCCATATATATTTCAATGGCAAGAGATATCTTTCACGTCATGGTCTTCTCGACCTTCTGAAAGACAATATCACATCAGAGCCTCTCTACCCCATCATCCACCTGAAAGGAGACGATATAGAGGTGGTAATCACCCACACGGATCAGAATGGCGAAGAATATTATTCTTTTGTCAATGGCCAGCATACTACTCAGGGAGGCACTCACTTAGCTGCCTTCAAGGAGCATATCGGCAAGACCATCAAGGCTTATTCGGGCAAGAACTATGAGTATGCCGACATCCGCAACGGAATCGTGGCGGCAGTCAGCGTGCGCATCCAGGAGCCGGTGTTTGAGTCGCAGACGAAGACGAAACTCGGAAGCAAGGAGATTGCTCCAAACAGCACAGTTACTGTCAATAAATTTATCGGTGATTTCCTGAAGAAGGAGCTCGACGACTATCTCCACAAAAACACGGAGACCGCCGAGATAATGATGAAGAAAATCGCGACGAATGAGAAGGAGCGCAAATCAATGGCCGGAGTAGCGAAGATGGCCCGCGAAAAGGCGAAGAAAGTGAGCCTTCACAATAAAAAGCTCCGCGACTGCCACATCCACTACAACGACACGCTCAAGTCGAATGCGAAGGAGGACCGACGCGACGAGTCGGCGATTTTCATCACGGAGGGTGACTCTGCAAGCGGCACCATCACCAAGGTGCGCAATGCCGAGACACAGGCCGTATTCTCCCTAAGAGGTAAGCCACTCAACAGCTATGGACTTACTCAAGAGATTGTCTATAAAAACGATGAGTTCAATCTCCTGCAAGCGGCACTCAACATCGAAGATGGAATAGAGGGACTTCGCTACAACAAGGTCATCATAGCCACAGATGCCGACGTAGACGGTATGCACATCCGACTTCTCTGCATCACTTTCTTCCTCATGTTCTTCCCCGACCTCGTCAAGAAAGGGCACGTCTATATCCTGCAGACACCACTCTTCCGCGTCCGCAATAAAGAAGCTATAAAAAGAAAGAAAGGGAAAAAGAAGAAGGATGCCCCGGAGGGTGAAAAGGACACTTACTACTGCTATACAGATGAAGAGAGAGAGGCAGCCATCGCCCGGTTTGGGAAGAATGCAGAAATCACACGATTCAAAGGTCTGGGCGAGATCAACGCCGACGAGTTTGCCGAGTTCATCGGTCCAGATATGCGTCTCGACCCTGTAGTGATAAAGAAGGAGGACTGCTACGACCAACTGATGGAGTTCTATATGGGTAAGAACACCATGGACCGCCAGAACTTCATCATCGACAATCTGATAATCGAAGAGGAGGCATGAGAACGGCTGTTTTTCCAGGAAGTTTTGACCCCTTCACCATCGGGCATAAAGATATAGCCGACCGTGCCCTCAGGATTTTCGACCGTCTGATCATCGGAATTGGCTACAACATCCATAAGGCATCCGCAGACACAATCGCAGAGAGGGTGGAAAGCATCCAGGCGATTTACGAGGATGACGAACGAGTGACAGTGGAAGCTTATACTGGGTTGACTGTAGACTTTGCGCACAGCCATGGTGCGGACTTCATCGTAAGGGGTCTGCGCGAGGTGAAGGATTTCGAGTATGAACGCAACCTCGCCGACACCAACGCAGCCATCTCGGACATCGAGACAGTGTTTCTGACGGCACGCCCTGAACTCGGGTTTGTCTCAAGCAGCATGGTGAGGGAGCTTATCGCCAATGGCTATGATGCATCGCGATTTCTTCCCAAAAGGGAGTATAATTAAACTTTTATGGATTATACGCGTCATAATTGATAAAGTATACATCAAATGAAGAAATTATTTTACGCTATATTCGCGCTTATCACTGCTGCCGCTTCCGCTCAGCAGTTCCTTCCCGTACATAAACTTCAATATGCAGAGCAAGCTATTTCAAAGCTTTACGTTGACTCCGTAGACCAGGAAAAGCTTGTGGAGGACGCTATTGTGGGTATGCTGAAGAGCCTTGACCCTCACTCTTCCTACACCAATGCCAAAGAGACCCAGGAACTCAACGAGCCATTGGATGGGTCGTTTAGCGGCATTGGCATATCTTTCAATATGACTACGGACACGCTCTACGTGATAGAGACAATTGGAGGAGGCCCGTCAGAAAGAGTGGGAATTCTCCCGGGCGATAGAATCATAAAGGTTAATGATACGATAATTGCGGGCGTAAAGATGCCGAATTCCGACATCATGAAGAGACTCCGCGGCCCGAAGGGTACAAATGTTGACGTGACAGTGCTCAGATATGAATCAGGAACTCCCGACACGATAGATTTCCGCATAACTCGCGACGACATTCCAATCTTCAGTGTCGATGCAGCTTATATCGTAGAGCCTGGCATAGGATACATCCGACTGAATAAATTCGGGGCTGAGACACACAAGGAATTCGCAGATGCTGTCAACAAGCTTAAAAAGGAGGGCATGACCGACCTTATTCTCGACCTCAGCGATAATGGAGGTGGATATCTGAAGGCATCCGTTGACATCCTTGGCGAGTTGCTTGAGCCTGGTAGTCTTGCAGTATTTACCGAAGGACTGAACAACCCGAAATATGACTATACTACGTCGCCATCAGGAAAGAAGCCTCTGTTTGGGAATGGGAAATTGGTGGTGATGATGAACCAATATTCTGCATCGGCATCTGAAATCACAGCGGGAGCCATCCAGGATTGGGACCGTGGAGTCATCGTAGGGCGAAGAAGTTTTGGCAAGGGATTGGTGCAACGTCCGGTTCCGTTCCCTGACGGATCCATGATGCGTCTTACAGTAGCGCATTATTATACCCCGACGGGGCGTGACATCCAGAAACCTTATACAAAAGGAAATTCTGACGCATATGCCCATGACATAATCGACCGCTTCAACAGCGGCGAATTGATGCATGAGGATTCGATTAAATATGTTGACTCTCTTAAAGTAAGAACGCTCAGACTCAACCGCCCAATATATGGCGGAGGCGGTATTTCACCTGACCGATTTGTCGGGATTGACACTACAGAGAACACTAAGTATTACCGTCAGGTAATGGCCAAGGGTCTTATTAACCGTTTTGCGATAAAGACAGTAGACAAGGACCGCAAGGAAATTCTCGCTAAGTATCCTACAGACACAGATTTTGTAAGGAACTATCAGATTTCGGATGCCCAACTACAGGAGCTCTTCGACCTCGCAACAGAAGAGAAGATCGACTTCAATGCTGAAGAGGCTGCCCTAAGCAAGCCTCTATTCTCAATGGTGCTTAAAGGACTTATTGGACGCGACATCTATGACTCCTCGACATATTTCAAAGTCTATAATCAGAGAGACCCGATGTTTCGAAAGGCACTTGAGGTGATAAGTTCGAAAGAATATTCCGATATCCTCAAGTATCACAAATAAACACACCTCTCTCCTCGCCAGCTTTCTGACAATTCAAGAACAACAATAACCCAAAATATGAGACTTATTACTTCCGCTATCACCCTTGGCATGGCCTCGCTGGCTTTTGCCCAGACTATGACTCCGGATGAGTTATTGCAGACGAATATCAACAATTCCGAAGCAGAGGCAGCCCAGAGGATGCTCGAGTCAAACATAGCTTTGTCTGACTCTCTGGCTACTGACACAATTGATTTTTCAGCATTGGCTATCGACACAGTGTTCGAGCCAGTAGTGGTCCGCGATCTTCCGGAGATACTCGCTTCTTTTCCTGACAGGATGCCCCAACTTCCTTTCAATCCGGTAGTTGGTCCATGGGTATTCTCGGGCTATCGGTCGCAGAAACAGAGTTCATTTGGCGATCTTGTCAAAAGTCCGGTAACAGATGTGGATAAAATCCAGGCGGATGTATGGTCATCTCTTTCCGGGACTCCCGATTGGCTTCATGATGCACTGACGCAGAGCCGCATAAGCGAGGACTTTATGTATAACACTATGGTGAATACTCCTCATACCATCCAGTTTACCTATTGGGATCTTCCGGTGCCTCCAAGATTGCCAGAAGATGACGTGACTCTGAGGTCGTATATCCAAAACCTCAATCTGCCGGAAGTCTCTGCTTCAGATGCGTGGATTCCAGAAATCGAGCTAAAGAAGAAGCATTGGCTCCATAAGTTTAATACGGGGTTGCAGTTCTCGCAGGCTTATGTGTCGAAAAACTGGTATCAGGGTGGCAACAACTATCTTGCACTTCTCTATAATTTCTATTGGAATGTACAGCTGAATCCGACCTATCATCCCAATGAGATATTTGAGAGCACTGTCAACTATAAACTTGGTGTCAACTCAATAGAGCAAAATGCTGTTGGACGCAGATACTCTCTGTCGGAGGATAATTTCCAGTATAACGTCAAGTATGGTTTCAAGGCTTTCCAGAAATGGTTTTACACTGTCACAGGCCAGTTCAAGACTCAGTTCTTCAGAAACTATAAGACGAATACGAATATACGGTCAGCATCATTTCTATCTCCTGCAGACCTTAACTTAGGTGTCGGTATGACCTACTCATATGCCAACAAGAAGAAGACCTTCAATCTGTCGGCATCCATAGCACCTATTTCCTACAATCTAAAGGTTTGCATTGATAAAGACATCGATCCTGTACAGTTTAATATCAAACCTGGCCACAAGACCCACAGTGAGTTCGGTTCGAGCGGCGAGATGAACATGACATGGCAGGCTTCCTCCAACATCTCTATGCGCACAAGGGTGTTTGCGTTTACTGACTATTCTTATTTCCAGGGGAACGTGGAGACGACTTGGGACTTCGCTATCAATAAATTCCTGAGCACCCAGATTTATGCAAATCTGCGTTATGACTCCAGCTCAGACTTCAATGCCTCTAAGTGGCATCACTGGATGCTGAAGGAAATCCTCAGCTTCGGTCTCTCCTACTCTTTCTCCACCAAGTAAATCATGTCAAAATTTCAACAAGCACTAATGTCGGCACTGATATCACTGATATCAGCGCCGGCATTTGCTTTTTTCCCATCGGAGGTAGAGATCCGGAATTGGTGTGATACTGGTGTACTCAATCCTGTGGAAGGGATATGGGAGTATCCTGACGATGGAGCTCGAGTTTGCATACAGTCTGACCCCACTTCCCCAGGCGCTTTCTCAATCACAGTCATCAGCACTCCAGACTGTCGGTTGGAATATGGGGATATGATAGGGAGGCTGCACCCGACGGTAGATGCAAAACAGTTCCGGCTTGAGCAATACACCCATAAAGACAAACTTACGTTTACTAAAGCTGAGCAGTGTGCTGCTACCCTATCTTCTGATGGGGAGTCACTGCGTGTGAAATCACCTAAATTAAAGTTCAAGGTCAATATTCATACCTTATTGCCAAGATTCTGGAGAGTGGTAAGAGTGTCATATGATGACCCTGTAGACAAGTTGCCGGCAGGGCTCGTAAAGGTATATCCTGGATATGACCATAATGGCTC
>CAZIAX010000161.1:0-5516 GCA_964537745.1 uncultured Sangeribacter sp. | reverse complement strand
GTGCCGGTATTCGCCGTAATCTACTGGCTCCTCCCCGACGGACAGTTCAGGATTCCAGATGGTGCCGGAACTGATTTCGGCTCTTGGCTCTACTACAGCATCGTGACCATCACCACACTTGGTTTTGGCGACTACACACCTGCTCATGGCATGGCACAATGCGTGACTGCCGTTGAAGTGATGTGCGGCTTGACCATTTTAGGCTTCTTCCTCAACGCAGTAGGCTCAATGAAGTCAGAGATTGATGTAACGTCGGAAATAGAGAAGCAGCGCCAACTTCATACGGCTGCCGAAAGAGACAAACTGGTGAAGATGCGTCCGCTGCTTCTGAAACGCCTCAACACCTTCATCTATCACTGCGAGAACAATGCCTCGGAAAGCCAGCTTACACGCTCTGCCTTCAATATTTCTCTCGCACTTGACTCGCTTCAGACACGCGTAGACCTTACAGAATGGCCTGAACTTCTGGAAAGTTGCTTCACTCTTGTAGCCGACTGCCAGCTATTTACCGACGACAAGAACCTTGAGAAAGAATCGGGCGAGGATGCACCTGAAGAGTCTGCCTCGACATTCGTTGCTTCCGCTGCTGAGACAGCACGACGCATACAGACACTCCTCTCTGATATTTCCGCTTAGACGCAACATTTTCGGGGGAATTTTATAGATATTTGAAAATTTATGAGTAAATTTGCGGTTGCTTTGTAGCAATCGCATTTTTTTATCCATAATCTTGACAACCATCAATAAGAAATGAAAAGTTATTATTCCATAAAATTGGCTGCCCTGATAGCGGTACTGTTTATCCCATTCAGAACCATTGCGGCGGATGAGGATTTCGTATTTACGTATGACCATGAAGACTCCACCCACGACCTTTTCGGAATCCAGCGAATAGTTCAGATTGATGCGGCCATGCTGCTGAAAGATCCATCCCTTGTAGGATCAGAGATTCTCGGAATAAGTGTCGACATTCCTTCAAAAGAAGGATGCGAATGCTCTCCCAACGCCTCGGCATGGCTAAGCAAGACTTTGCAGGTAGAGGGAGAATTCAATCGTCCGGATATCCAAGAGGCTGAGGGAACCATTAAAAACTATGGCACCGATTCAGAACCGCAGCTAAAACTTGACATAATGTTTCAAGAGCCTTACAAAGTTACTGAGGAAGGCGTCTACGTAGGTTATTCCGTATCAGTAACAAGCTGCAACGTTCCCGGCAGCGGGTGGACAGCTAAATATCCAATTGTCACTGTCTGCAATATCGACAAGCCCGAAAGCTTTATGATACACTGTACGAAGGGCAAGTCCGAATTTCCCCAGAAATATCCGGAATGGACTGATTTAAGCACAGAGAAACATCAAGCTCTTGCAATGAAAGTATTGATGCGAGGGAACAGAATGGCGAATGCCGCTGCTCTAGAGCCATTACATACTCTGTATTCCGCTCCCGGTAATAGCGGCCCTGTCTACATCAATCTAAACAATTACGGCACTGAGCCAATATCCTCAATAGAATATACATACTCCATAGAGAGCGACGGGGTACCAATCATCTCCATCACAAAAGACCTGGATTTAGAAATACCTATACAGGGACTCACAGGAGCCTACACCACCCTTGACCTCCCTTTTGAAGCTCCTGAAGTCACTGGCAAATATTCAGCAGCCATCCGGGTAGACAAGGTAAACAATCAAATCAACGAATACAAGGGAGCATCTGTTCTTGATGTGGAGGTATTGCCGTTTCTTCCTGTCAACCATCCGCTGGTAGAAGACTATACAGGTCAATGGTGCGGATATTGTCCTGCAGTATATGTAGCGGTCTGCCAGATGCATGATAAGTATGGAGAAGACTTTCTTACAATAGCTTATCATCTCAAAGATAAAATACATGGTGTAAAAACAAGCGATTTGCCGAGTCAAGCTCCCGGACTCCCAAGAGTATATATGAAAGACAGGAATGAACAAATAAATTATGATAATCTTGAACAATTGTGGCTTCGCCAACGCAGGGAGCTTGCACCAGCCGACATAGACGTAGATATTTATTGGACAGACGCCGACCACACTGCTCTGCGTGCTGAATCGACCATAAGATTCGTCTATGACAATCCTGATGCCGACTATATGGTGACATACGCAATGGTTGAAGACAATATGAGTGATCCCTACTGGACGCAGGCAAATGAGTATATGGAATCAGATTTTGAAGGACCATATTGGGATTTATTCTGCGGCCAGCCATTCCGAGTGGTAGGTTTGGTATATGACGACGTAATTCTCAACTTTCCATCTGCAAAAGGAATCGAGGGTTCGCTCCCCTCCTTTATTTGCGGAGAAAAGGAATACCACCATAGCAGTGTACTTGAGCTAAAGGATGCAGTATGCAAGTATGAGCATATCAACAACTACGGAGAAAGCATAATTAAAAATCCAGACAAACTCCGAATTGTGGCTCTTCTTATCGATGGAAAAACCGGAGAAGTATGCAACTCATCCAGTTCTGGCTATTCGGGAAATGCTGGTGTATACGACTCTCCTGAAGGAGTAGAGACCATTCAAACAGACGTAGATCCATCCAAAGTAATTTTCACCGAATATCTTACCCTTGACGGCATACGACTTAACAGTATTCCGGACAATAGACCAGTCATTGTTGTATCACACATGGCTGACGGAAGCATTCATACCGAAAAGAGAATGAAATAGATCAGCCACTACTTTCCACAGAATAAAAACAAGAGGCATTCCTGTATTGGAGTGCCTCTTGAATTGTTTTAACGTCACTTATTTACTTTACGATTGGTATTCGGAGAATATTGACGGAGAAGGCCGGAACATCGAATTTGACTTCATTGCGGCTTCCTGTTTTGACACCGACATTGACAGGATTGATATGGCGGGGATTATCTATAGTATTTTCTTCGCCTCCGCTCTCAGCCGACAATCTGATAAGCTTCAGCTCTTCAGGTCTGCCATTATCAACTGTACAGTTAGATAAATTGATGATGCCATCGGCTGAACCGTCACCGACATTTACAACTTTGACATACATAATTCCATTGGAATCATCAACTGTAGTAGATACATAAACGCCGTCATATGCACTACCCTTCTGAGTCTTGCACGAAAGGTCGAGGCGGCCATCGAGATAGCATTTCACGCTGTCACCATCGACTTCAACACTAAGGTCGTACCAATGATCCGGCTCAACACTGAAGTGCTCCCCTCTGCACAAAGGAACACGGTTGCCACCAATCGACTGCTCTACATTATTCAGAGTATTTGTCCATCCACCGACGTTAAACCAGCTGTAGTTGTCCGGATTTTTATATCCGAACATCGCCATGAAACCTTCTATGCCGGAATCTTTTTTAGCCTTTAGTTTGAAGGTATATTTATCTGAGTCAATATTATCGGGGCATACTATCATTGCCGGTTGCTGATTTCCCTTCTGAGAAATCTCATCGCCGGATACGCTCCAGTTTCCTGCCACTTTAGTCCACTTGTCAAAATCATCCAGATCAATAGTTTTACCGTCGACTATCAGTTGTGCATCACGATATGTAACATCGGTTCCCCAAGAAGCGAATCCTACATGAACCGGAGAAGCTTTCTCATCATCAGTCGGTTGAGGCTTGGCAAGGTCATAAGTCCATTCTGTCTTAAGAACCTGGCTTCCGATGTTGTTGGCAAACAACTGCTGTACGTAATAAGAAGGGGTACCCATTACCTGAGACGAGTTGAATCGAATCATATCAGGACGCCAGCGGGCATCATTTTCATTTACGAAAATAGGTGCATAGGAGTTCATGACCACAACATCGGAATTGTTTTCCATGCCCATCATATACACAGCCTCGCCCAACGCTGCATTCAAATTTCCTATTTCCCCGAAGTTGCTTGTCACAGCATACTCGCCTACGTAAACCTTATGCTTAGAACGGTCGTAATCGTCATATTTATTAAATCGGTCGGCAAACCACTTCGGATTGCGGTAATAATGCTCATCTACGATATCTACCGGATAATCATTGCGCCAAGAAGGGAAATCCGTAGCCCAAGACTCGACATTACCAATACACTTCACATTTGGATATTTATCCTTGATGGCTCTGTAGAACTGTATATAGCGTTCGGGGTAATGATCACTTTGGTCGGAATTATCATCCATGTTGAAATTGTAGTTCTCGTTGCCAATCTCAATGTACTCCAGATTAAAAGGCTCGGGATGACCGTTTTCAGCACGCAGTCTGCCATACTTTGTAGTGATGTCGCCATTAGCATACTCAAGAGCGTCAAGACATTCCTGAATCCACTCGTCAATCTGGTCGTATGGAGTGCACCCACCATGCCAGATGCCAACATTCACCACAAACAACGGCTTCGCACCCAAATCTTCAGCAAGTTGCAGGTACTCATGAAATCCTATCCCATCGCTTGTGCGATAGCCCCAATTCACGTTCTGATGCCCTTCGCGCTCCTCAATAGGACCAATAGTGCGCTTCCATCTGAAAGCATTGTCGGGACTCTGCTGCCCTTCAACGAAACATCCTCCCGGAAAACGCATGAATGTAGGATTCATATCGGCAAGCATCTGGGCAAGATCGGGACGCATGCCATTATCTCTATCCTTAAACGTTGGTGGGAACAAGCTTACTACGTCAAGCTGAAATTCACCTGGCTTGTCAGCTGTCAGCGTAAACTCTGCATTTGGGTCGTCGCCAGTCGCTACGAGGTCTGCTGCATATTTCTTCCACTCTTTTGACAATGAGACCTTGACATCACATTCACCAAGCGTCTGTCCTGTAGGTGACTGAAGTCTGGCTGTTAGCGTTCCTTTATATTTCTTTTCACTCTTCGCCCAAAACGAAAGTCGATATTTTCTTCCTTCTACGGCATTGATGCCCCAAAATCCTTCATTTCTGACTCCGTCGCCAGAGCGAATAAGAGTCACACTCAAAGCATTGTGCTGAGCGCCATTGAGAAGGTCAGCCTGCACTAAGTTTAACTTTGCATCTCCAACGCTATGCCAATTGGCGGGTACACTATCATCCTCAAACGAACGGTTGCGTATCAACTCTGCATAAAGGCCACCGTCGGCCGCATGATTGATATCTTCATAAAATATGCCATAGTGTGTTGGACTAACCATAGGTCCCCTCTGGTTAGCATCAATGTTGATAATCACCTGTGCACTCGCTGCCTGAACCATCGACAACAGAGTGAATGCAAAAATCTGCCTTATGTTCATTGGTATTAGATATGCTTCCTTACTGAGTTCGTGCATGCAGTCAGGGCCCACTTCATCGTGAAAGCCCTGACTCATATATATTTATTCAGTTGATTACGTCAAGAGTAAAATCGTAGGTCTTGCCCTGGAATGAAGTCATCTTGCCTGTATAGGTATATGGAGTCAGGATGCCGATGAAGGTTCCCGTGACCTCTCCCTTGTTGTTCTTTTCCTCCATAGTGAGGTCGCCGGTGTTTTCATTGTAGCTCTTCACGTGGAGGTCGAG
>CAZIAX010000160.1:0-5522 GCA_964537745.1 uncultured Sangeribacter sp. | reverse complement strand
CCGCCTTATGGAGGGCCGCCTTATGGAGGGCCGGCTTCCCAGCCGGCCGTGAATAGGACCGCGACTTGCTTTAGCTTGGGCGTAGCCAATTGCAACCGCCGCGAGCCGACAAATAGTAACTTTTTCGAGTACATTGTTATATAGGTATATGATATTAATCGTAGATGACGACAACTCAGTAAGAGTATCCCTCAAGCTTCTACTCAAACGCAACGGTTATGAGGTAGCCTTGGCCGCAACGCCAGCCGAGGCCATCTCCTTCGTGCGCGGGGCAAGGCCAGACCTCGTCATCATGGACATGAACTATACCCGCACCACAACCGGCGAGGAGGGCCTCACCCTCCTGAAGCAAATCAAGGTGTTCCATCCCGATGTGCCAGTAATCCTCATCACAGCCTGGGGTAATATCCCTCTTGCAGTGGAGGGAATACGTGCCGGAGCATTCGACTTCATAACGAAACCTTGGGACAACCACACAATGCTTGGACGCATAGAGACCGCCCTCTCCTTATCGAAGAAGGAGACCATTCCTTCTTCTTCTTCTTTCGACCGCTCAGCTATCATAGGGCGTGACCCGAAGCTTCTCTCTGTGCTTGACACTATCGAGAGAGTCGCCACTACCAATGCCCCGGTGCTTATCTTGGGAGAAAACGGAACCGGTAAGGAACTGATAGCAGAAGCAATCCACAAAAACTCGCTCAGGCACAATGGTCCTATGGTTAAGGTAAATCTTGGAGGTCTCTCGCAGTCTCTTTTCGAGAGCGAGATGTTTGGCTATCGCAAGGGGGCTTTCACGGGAGCAGTAGCAGACCGTGAAGGACGCTTCGCAGCAGCCGAAGGGGGCACCATATTCCTTGACGAGATAGGCGACCTCGACATCAATTCGCAGGTGAAACTGCTTCGCGTGCTTCAAGAACATACCTATGAGCCTTTGGGCGACACCCGGACCAAACGCGCTGACGTCCGCGTAGTATGCGCCACCAACGCCGACCTAACCGCCATGCTTCGTGATGGCACTTTCCGCGAGGACCTTTTCTATCGCATCAATCTCATAACGGTCACTCTTCCTCCCCTTCGCGAGCGGCCCGACGACATTCCATTGCTCGTAGACCATCTTCTTCGCAAAGTTTCGGCAAATGCAGGCAGAGACATCCCTACCGTTACGGAGGAGGCTATGGAGTTACTGAAGAGTCAACCCTGGCCAGGCAATATCCGCCAACTCGCCAATATCGTGGAGCGAACGTTGCTTATCACCCCGGGCGACACTCTCAATGCCCGCGATTTCCAGGCCCAAGGTCTCATCCCTGAAAAAGCGAATGTCGATAATTCCAGTCGCCTGCAATCAACTGAAAAAGCAGAGATTGAAAATGCCCTGACAGAAGCCGGAGGCAACCTGAGCAGAGCCGCCGCCCTCCTCGGCATCACCCGCCAGACCCTCTACCGCCGCCTCGCCAAATACAACATAAAATACTGAAGACTAAAGACTGAAGACTAAAAATGCGCATAAGCTGGATATTCTCCCTAATAATCCTACTACTCGCCGGAGCCGTTGTTACACTCATTCTCATCGACTCTGGCAGCTTGGCATATAAGATTGTCTGGGCCGTAGCCCTCCTCGGCGTCCTCCTCCTGGTGGTCTTCTACCGTAATGTCATGCGCCCTCTGCGCACGATAGCCAATGGCGTCGACCTACTACGTGCGCAGGATTTCAGCAGCCGTCTCTCCCACGTAGGGCAGCGCGAGGCCGACAGAATAGTAGATATGTTCAATGGCATGATGTCGTCGCTCAAACAGGAGCGACTCAAACTGCGCGAGCAAAATCACTTTCTCGACCTCCTTATCGACGTCTCTCCGATGGGCATAATAATGCTTGATGCCAATGGCATGATATCCGGTGCAAACCGTGCGGCAACGCGTTTTCTCGATTTCGACAATGCGAAGGAAATGACGGGGCTTAAGCCGGATGAAATTCAGTCTACACTTGGCGGTGTCATCGCCGCCCTACAGGAGCGTGAGGTAAAAGTGGTGCGTCTCAACGACTCGATGGTCTACCGTTGCTCGCGCCTTTCATTTATGGAGAGCGGAATCAGCCATCCCTTCTATCTTATCGAAAAACTTACCGACGAGGTGATGAAAGCGGAGCGCAAATCATATGAGAAGGTGATACGCATGATGGCGCATGAGGTCAACAATTCTCTGGCAGGCATCATTTCTGTGATGGAGACCGCGGAAGAGGAAGTAAGCGATCCCGACCTGTCGGAAGCTATAGAGGCGTGCCAGGACAGATGTCGCGACATGGGCGCTTTCATCACAAAGTTTGCGTCAGCGGTCAAGATTCCCGAACCTTCAAAAACGAATGTTGACCTCGCCGATCTCTTGCGCAAACGGGCTCCACTTTTTGAAAGCATATGCACTTCCACTGGCTCAACTCTCAGCATCAAGCTCCCCGAGAGCGAGGTGCCGGTATTCATCGACCCGGTGCTGATGGAGCAAGTAGTGACCAATATCGTCAAGAACGCGGCTGAAAGTGCCGGACAAGGAGGGAAGGTCGATATCGAGATTACGGGGCCGGGGACCACCCTCATTATAACAGACAACGGCCCCGGCATAAGCGCCGAAGCCGCAGAAATGCTTTTCACTCCCTTCTTCACCACAAAAGAGACCGGACACGGATTAGGGTTGTTGCTGGTCAGTGAAGTTCTTAACTCCCATGCCTGCCGCTTCTCTCTCGAGACCTTCCCCGACGGCCTGACCCGCTTCCGCATCCGCTTCTGACTATGGAGCGCCGACTTCCCAGCCGGCTAATATATGGAGGGTCGGCTTCCCAGCCGGCTAATGTATGGAGGGTCGGCTTCCCAGCCGACCTAAACTTCACTTCCCAAATATCTTCTTCAATACCTCATAATTAGCATAATACATGGCCTGCAAAGCCCTCGGGAAGCGGGGCCCAAGTATCATTGCCCCTATCGTCATCCCGATAAGTATCTTATACTCCACGCCATGATTTGGCCCGATAAACGCCGCTATCAGCCCAACCATGCTCATGAAAGCCACACACACGATCAGCCCCATCAATGCCTTGATATACTCAGTCATATATTTCTTCCTCCTTTTAAATTACAAATGTAGCAATTTCACGCCTATTATCAAAGCGTTTCCACCATTTTTTAAGATTATTTGTTATAATATTGTATATAAAACCCGAGTTTAAGTTATTAGCAAACTTCAGCTCGGAGAGCTGTTATTGTGTCGAAACCCCAGGTTTTAACCTGGGGTAGCCAGACATAAGCTCAGTAGCCTCGGAGAGGCGATTTATGGAAATGTAATTTAATTATTATGGAAATGAATGATAAATTAAGAGAACTGGCAGCCCAAAAACCTGCCTACGAAAACATAATCACACGCACCAGTATCCGCAACTTCACAGACCAGCCAATCCCTGACGACATCAAGTCGGCGTTGGTCTTCGCAGGAATGTCAGCTCCCTCGGGAGTCAACAAACAACCCTGGGAGTTCATCCTTGTTGACGACCCTGAGACCCTAAAGACTCTCGCCGACACACTCCCCTATGCCAAGATGACAGCCCAGGCCCCGATGGCAATCGCCGTGTGCGGAAACTCCGATAGATTTCTCGAGGGCGATGACTCTACGCTTTGGGTGCAAGACGTCGCAGCCGCATCTGAGAATATCCTCCTTGCTGCCCACGCCTTCGGACTTGGGGCTGTGTGGACATGCCTCTACCCCCACGAGGACCGTATGGCCATAGCCGCTGATACGCTGGCACTGCCCGAAGGGATTGTCCCATTCTCACTTATCCCGGTAGGATATCCGGCAAAAACACATAAACCAATCGACAAATGGCATAGCGACAGAGTACACCACAACCGCTATTGATATCCATCTTTATGACAGATTGGAAACTTATCATAGGTTTCGTCAGCGGGCTGGCTTTTGCCAGCCTCATCTTTGCTATTGTCTCTTGGTGGCGCCGAGGAAAAGCCCTACGCAGCGGCAAGCGGGGAGAGAAGATGGTGGCCAAAGAATTGGCACGCCTTAAGAAGAAGGATTTCATCGTCCTCAACGATCTGCTGCTTCCTACTGTCAACGGAAAGACTTCCCAAATAGACCATGTGGTGGTCTCAACCAGAGGAATTTTCGTAATAGAGACCAAGAACCACGCCGGACGCATCTCAGGCGCAGAACAGGCACAGTACTGGCAACAGCATCTGTCATCTCAGTCGCGTGGGTTCTACAACCCTGTCTTGCAAAACCGCAGCCATCTGCGTGCGGTGAAGAGGCATCTGCCCAAACTTGATTCAGATATCTTCTCATCAATGGTGGTATTCTCAGACGCCTGGCGCCTTGACATCAAGGCCGACGACATCATAATAGAAAGGTCGCTGCTTCCTGACCGTCACATCCGGCGCACTCTCATTCCGGAGGAAAGAGTCAGGAAGCGTTGGTGGTGCCCATGGCGCAAGGAGGTAGTGCTCGACGAGCATAAGATGGTGACGCGCATCGACGGCATGGTGGAGGAATTGCAGCGCCGTCGCCGTATCATCGGCCGCGATACTGCAAGACAGTTGGCGGAAAAACTCTTAGAAGCCAACATCACCGACCGCTCAGCCAGAAAGAAACATACCGAATACGCCAAACGAACGACTAAAGACGTATCTGGCGATATCAGAAAAGGACGATGCCCTCGCTGTGGCGGCGAACTGATAGTGCGCAAAAGCGACAAAGGGGAATTCGTAGGCTGCGCCAACTATCCTCGTTGCCGCTTTACCTGCCCCATCGACCGCCTACATTAATTTTTTTCCAAATATTTCCTATAATTTCTCAACAAAAGTCAAAAAACGCCACCGTTTAACATAATTTAACATTACAGAAAGAGCATTTACAAAAATTATCACTACCTTTGCAGAAAATTTTAAGATTTGCGCAAATTTTAAACATTTTGCCAGCCAAACACTGGCAATTAGACTAATTATTTTTTAATAACCACTTTTTTATGAGACTACAATTCGGAACCCTCTTGTTGTCTGCCCTTGCGGTTTCAACTATGAGTGCCCAGACTCCGACTGTCAGCCAGGACATCTACTCCGTCAACGGAGGAGCTACCCTCACGACAGGAGAAACGGTGGTCTACAATTTCGGAAGCTGGCATGCTGGCGAAGCGGTTGGTGACGTGTCTTTGATGTCGCCACTCTTCGAGCAGATGCTCGCTGACAACGCTACTTCTATGGTAGAAGGCGTGACTGCCGAAATTGACGGCTTCTCTGTAAGTTGGAATAGCGTCGACAAACAGATCACAGTCAACTGCAAATCCGAGAATCTTGGCCACACTTCTGTGCTGATTGCTACCATGGATGGTGCTACTCGCGGTCTGGTCAACATCGATCAAACCCCGGCTACCATCTCTATGTCTGACTATGCTCCCGGCATTTACGCTGTCGCTGTGGCCGTTGACGGTAAACTAATCAAAACATTTAAAATCAATCTAAAATGAAAAAGATTTTACT
>CAZIAX010000159.1:0-5609 GCA_964537745.1 uncultured Sangeribacter sp. | reverse complement strand
AACAGCTTGAGAAAGCACTGAAGGTGGCGCATATAGCGAAGTCAGACTCATTCGAAAGCAAAGCTGAGAGTATCTTGAAGAAAAGAAAAGAATTGGCTGACTATATCGATGCTCTCCATACCCAGGACCAAAGCGACGGACTGTCGGTCTACGACTGCATAATAAGGAGTGAAACGATAGAGGCCGACCCGCTCCCCGAGTTCTGCTATGACAAAGCGATTGATGCCTTGATAGCCAAAGAGGGTACGAAAGCACTCTACGAGCTTTTAGGAAGCAGATTGCTGACCGTAGTCAGTCTCGTAGGCCAACCTTCGACTCATCCACTTAGAGGGCTGCACGTAGACAGCGGAATGCTTATGGAGCCAGATAAGATAGTTTCTGAGATGAAAGCAGATGCCGCAGTCTTGCAAGAATACATAAAAGAGGCAAAGGAACTTAAGGAGGCAAAGAAACTTCGTGAGAAAATTTTGCGTGACAATGAGGCTTCAATACTTGATGAAGACCCCAAAGCGCTCAGACATGAATGGAGAAAAGCAAAGGCAAAATGGTTTCTGCCCCGCTTCTTCGCCATGCGCTCCTTCATCAAAAAGCTTCGGCAATACAATCCGCTACTCTCCAACGCCGAGGCTGACCTTCTTGTAGAAAACCTATTATCCTACGGAGAGTTGCATACAAGACTTGAAGAGCTCAACGGAATAATAAAGAAACGCTTCAACACCGCCTTAGACACCGACGAAGTGGCGGATAAAGAATATCTGGAAAGGCTGGCAGATTTGCTTGAGCACTGGAGTCGCCATTCAGCGGAACTGCACGATTGGTTTCACTGGAATGAGCTAAGCGACGTTCTTGCGAAAAATGGCATGGGATGTGTAGTGGAAATGCTTGAGACGCGTGAATGCAGTCCAGACTCAATCAAAGAGCAGTTTTTGAAAGCGCTCTTCATCCACAAGGCTAAAGAGAAAATCTCACGTTCAGAATTGCTTGCAACGTTTGAGGGGTTGCTCTTTGACGAGACGATTTCCTCCTACCGACACCTTTGCGCGACATTCCAGCAGCTGACCCGAAAGGAACTTTATGCTCGCCTCGCAGCGAGAGTGCCGAGAATGACTGAAAATTCCAACATAGTCAACCTCAGCGAAATTGGACTTCTCAACCGCAATATCAGTAATGGGGGTCGAGGAGTCTCTCTTCGTGACCTTTTCGACCAGCTTCCCACTCTTCTTCCCCGCCTTTGTCCCTGCATGCTTATGAGTCCGATGAGCGTGGCGCGCTATATAGACCTTTCGGCCGACAAATTCGACCTCGTGATTTTCGACGAGGCTTCGCAGATGCCTACAAGCGAGTCAGTCGGTGCCATAGCCCGAGGGAAATCTCTCATAGTGGTAGGAGACCCAAAGCAGATGCCACCGACAAGCTTCTTCTCCTCCACCACTGTAGACGCTGAAGAAGCGAGCATCGACGACATGGAGAGTATTCTGGAAGATTGCCGCACGCTCGACATGCCATCGCTGCAACTTTCATGGCACTACCGTAGCCGACACGAGAGCCTCATCGCGTTCTCCAACAATGAATATTATGATGGCACACTCATCACATTCCCGTCGGCAGATGACAAGTCTACAAAGGTGCATTTCGTGCCGGTAGCCGGAGGACACTACGAAAAAGGAGGACGCCGATGCAACCAAGCTGAAGCCGAGGCCATAGTGGATGAGATCGAAAGGCGTCTTCGCAGCGATGTGCTTCGCAGCCACAGCATAGGAGTGATTGCATTCAGCGTCATGCAACAGGGGCTGATAGAAGACCTTCTGCAGGAAAGGCTCGACCAGGATAAAAATCTGCAGGATGCAGCCGCCGAGATGTATGAAGCAATATTTGTCAAGAATCTGGAAAATGTACAGGGTGATGAGCGCGATGTAATTCTCTTCTCAATCGGATACGGGCCGGACAAAACCGGGAAGATTTCAATGAACTTCGGACCACTCAACAATTCCGGTGGCGAACGCAGACTCAATGTGGCGGTCAGCCGAGCGCGACGGGAAATGTATGTCTACTCCACCCTGAGGGCTTCGGATATTGACCTCCGACGCTCCAAAGCCAAGGGAGTGGAAGGACTGAAACATTTCCTTGCTTACGCCGAGACACAGACCCTGCCTACTTCATCACAGACACCGAGCGGCAGCCGCTCCTCTATAATAGCGGAAGAGATAGCGAAGCAACTACGGGAGCGGGGGTATTCTGTATCTACCAATGTAGGTCGCTCGAAGTTCAGGGTGGATGTGGCAGTGGAGCGAGAAGACCGACCAGGCTCATTTCATCTCGGTATTCTTCTCGATGGGCACAGTTATCGCGATACGCAAACGGCAAGCGACAGAGAGGTAGTGCAGCCCGCTGTGCTTCAAGGCCTCGACTGGAAAGTGATGAGAGTGTGGAGCGTCGACTGGTTTCGCAATAAAGAACGTGTTATCAACCGTATAATAGAAAAGCTGGAAGAATCAGACAATAATAAGCAAAATAAAAACGAAGTTCACGTTTTCGACATCACAAAAGAGGAATCGGTCAAATTGACATCAAACGCAAGGTCTTATACGAAATACCAATCAGATCAAGCTGAGGCATCTATTTCAGATGATGCCGTGCTGATGCGAGAGATAATCTCTGCGGAACAACCGATCACTCTCATGCAGCTCTGCCGACGTGCTGCAGAGCTGCGAGGACTGACCCGCGTCACTCCCACCCTTCAAAAGACGATGGGTGCACTGACTGCTAAATTCTACATTGACAACAGCGGAGCCCTCTGGCTCTCCGAAGAAGCCAGCAATGACTTTTCTTACTACCGTACGGACTCCGGACGTGATATAGTAGACATTCCTAAGATAGAGATAATCAATGCCATCGTCGAGACGCTCAACGAGCAAGTTGCGCTCAATGAGGACAATTTGTCCTTGATAGCCTGCAGAAAGTTGGGATTCACTCGACGAGGCACTAATCTGGATGCGACACTAAAGAAAGTTATTAAGGATATGAGAGATACAGGGAGGATAGAGTCGATTGGCGAGAATGTGCGTCTCTCTTGACCACGCGTAGATAGATAAATCCAATGATTAATATTTATAAACTTAAAAGATATGGGAAAAGAATATCGATGGGGATATATCAACAAGGAGGGGGAAATGATGATTGCGCCCGAATATCACGATGCTTGGAATTTCCATGAGGGATTGGCCGTGGTCAAGGTAGAATGGGCGCGTGGATACATCGACCGGGAAGGGAAATATGTGGTAGAACCAAAGTATCAGTATGCCGGACCATTTATCGACGGAAAGGCAAAAGTAATGCTCGACGATGTCTGGGAATATATTGACCATGAAGGGAAAAAGGTCGGGGATGCTGAGTCTGAAAAGATGTTTGACGACTCGGTGCCTTTAGAAGAGCCAACGCCTGCAGCCAAGGGTAAGAAATTTGGGTATGCTGACAAAGATGGTAAGTTTGTGATAAAGCCAAGCTTTATACAGGCCAAGCCATTCTCCGAAGGGTTGGCTGCTGTATTGGTGCAGATATAAAAAAAGTGTGGGCCTGAGGGGGTCCACACTTTTTTTAAGGGTCAAGAACCAAGGATTAGGGTTTTAGGATTTTGGTGACTGAGCCGTCGGAGTTGCGGATGATGTTGATGCCTTTCTGAGGTTGGCTCAGCTGGCGTCCGTCGATGGAATAGATAGTCTTGGGAGCGGACTGGGTAGATAATTCGCCTACTGCAGCATCCTCACCTCGGTCTATGACATACGTCTCCCAAAAGGCTGGAGCTGATTGATCCCAGTAGTCGGCACTATAGTATATATATCCGAGGATATAGCGTCCATCCGGAGTGATATCGGTAGGATTGTCGGTGCCAAGACTGTCTGACTCTCCAAGAGCCGCGGCAAATGCAGGGAATGCATCTACAAAGAATTCTGCCTGACTCTCTCCAGCTTTCATGATGAAGGCCCCAGCAGAGCCTACGAAGATTTCACCCACAGTGCCTACAAACGTACCGTCGTCGGCAATACTCATAGGGTAAAGGCCTAAACCAAACTCATCAATTTCCTGCTCATCATCGTAAATGACAATACTCTTTTCTTCAGTATTGTAAACGTATACGACCTCTTTATAACTTCCATCGTCGTCTATTGGTTTAAGAGCAGTACCTACGACATAGCGTCCGTTGCCGCTAAGATACTTGTAGACACCCGTCATTGAGATAAGAGGTTTAGTCGAATCATTTTTATCAGCCTCTGTTGCCTTCACATAGCGAGCCATATAAAAGTCAGGTTCATAAACCCCAGCCTCATTGCGAACCCAAATCACAGGGGCTCCGAAACTACCAATATTACCGAGTATAACTCTTCCATCGACGCTGACTGACTTTGCGGCACTTCCTTTGGAATCATCAATGAGTCCACCAAACTGCTCCTCGGTTGGCATAGGGAGGAGGGTCCAATGCACGCGGTCGGTGGAATAAGCAGCATCAGTGAGAAAACCTGTACCTACCAGCGAGCCAATAATCAGACTACCGTCGGGAGTGATGTCCTCACCTATACAGTATTTAAAGCCCTCAGGAGCCGGAAGAGTTGTGAATTCATCTGTATCATAAGAGAAGAGGACCCCATCAGCGAGATAGCCGACGGCTACTCCATCGTTGTCGATAGCTCTCAACTGGTCTCCATCGCGAGTGTCGTCATCAAGAGTCACATGCCATTTTACTTCACCGGTAGTGAGATCGGCAGCAAAGATACCGATACCTTGTTCAAGAGCTCCACAGACATATCTTCCATTGGGGGAAATTGATAGGCCCAGCAGAGGAGGCTCATCAACTCCAGGGACTGCACCAGGGCTGCAGAGAATCTGGACGGTGTCAGCAGAAGCAGATCCGAAGAGAGCCGCCGCAATAGAAAGGGTAAGTAATTTTTTCATAATTTTATTTCTTTAGAATCTTAGTTACGGTGCCATCGGAATTACGCACGATATTGAGGCCTTTGGTCATCTGGCGCATGCTACGGCCATCGATGGAATATATCTCTGTGCTTCCTGTGGCGATCGGTCTGATTTCCTCTACTGCATTTCCATTATCATTGGAAATGACATACGAAATGGTCCATGCAGGAGTGTCCATGTTAAGGAAATCATCGGAATAGTATGTGTATCCAACTATAGTCTTGCTATCTGCAGATATACCTGTAGGCACACTAAAGCCATGATTATCGGCATCGCCGAGCAGCTCATAATATTCGGGGAAGGCATCTACAAAAAGTTCAGCCTGAGTCTCTCCCGGATACATGATGAAACTTCCGAGTGAGCCAAAATATGGTTGTCCGATACATCCGATAAAAGTACCATCGTCGCTGATAGCAGTAGGAATCAAACCAGCACCTCCGAAATCAATCTCCTGTGGCTCTGAATACACTATCAGCTCCTTAGACTCAGTATTGTAGACTACAGGAATAAATAATTCGGAGTTATTTTCGTCATAAATCATTCCCATCATGGCTACGTACTTGCCGTTGTCACTCATGAAGAGGAATTGGCCGGAGAGACCATAGAGGGGTTTGCTGTCGTCGTTGATGTCATCCGCAGAG
>CAZIAX010000158.1:0-5611 GCA_964537745.1 uncultured Sangeribacter sp. | reverse complement strand
ATGTAGTATGCAATCTTGTCTTTGGCCATTTTTAGTCTTCAGTCTTTTAGAGGACGGCTATCTTTACTGGGCGCATGCCGTCTACCTTGACAATGTAGATACCCTTCTGGAGAGTGAAACCTATGCTTCCGGCTGCCGGACGCTCTGCAAGCGCGGTGCGCCCTGCCATGTCGTAGACATAGACCATGCTCTTGCCATCGAGACCGTTGACTGTCACGGCGTCGCCGGTCACTTCGATGTCGGGAGCAGCCATACCCTCTATCTCGCCTACGGCTCCAGGGTCGGAAGTGACATACTGCTCTATCTTGATGTCGTGGAAGTTGATGCCCTTGTCGTTGATTGAGGCGCGGTCGATGCGCACATTGCAAAGTTCGGTGCCCTCGTAGGTGTGGGTGAATTTATAAGTCTTCTTTTCGGAGGTCTTGAACTTGAGCACTGCAAGGTCGTTGCTTTCCTCTGGAGTGCCATCGCTGTCGGTGTCTGAGTTGACACTGAGTTTCACCGACTGTGCGCTCTTGTCAGAGTTGCCGCAGTAAAGGGTTATCTTGAAGGGAGCCTGAATATCGTTGACCTGAATGTAGCAGGTGCCCACCTTTCCTTGCTTGCCTATGAAACCTACTGCATTCTTGGATGCTCCGTTATCGTCTGCGGAATAGGAAGTATAAGGCACCAAGTTGCCGAAAGCCACGAGGCGACCGCCGTCCGTTCCCATCACGAGATTGTCAAACTGCTCCTCCGCTTTCACTCCTTTCATGATGTCGGCTTGGTTTCCGGCTATGATGGTGCCCCAGTCGGAGTTGCCGAAAGATGCCGGTATGGTGTGGAAGTCGGTGTAGAAAAGTGTGCCACCGGCAATTGCCGTAAAGCTCCACACGTTGCCCTCCGTCACGCCTGAGTCATTGAGTGCGTCGACGCGCCAGAAATAAGTGATGCCTGAAGTGAGGTCTTCAGGGGTGAAGGTGGTTTCGTAGAGGTCGGTCGCTATTTCCTCAAGAGCATCGGCCGACGTGCCGAGATAGACGTTGTAGCGAATTGTCCCGAAATAGTCTTTGGTGCCATTGCTCCATTTGAGCACTACATCAAGAGCCTTTTCCTCGGCCCCTTCCTTAGGTGCAACAAGGGTAGACACCTCGGGAGCAAATGGTTCGGAGGTCATGGTCTGAAGCACTGGAGAATACACCGAGCGCATCGTGCCATCTCCGATGGCGTATACGCGGAAATAATATGGTTTGTTTTCCTCAAGATTATCCACCTTGAGAGTAGTCACTCCGGCATCTGTAGTTCCGGCCTCGGTATAGTCCTTGCCATTGACTGATGATTCCACTACGAATCCCTTCTCATCGTCGGAGTTGTCGGTCCACTGCAGCGTGACGGAATTTTTCTCATTCTTCACTGAGCGCAGATCGGTAGGATTCTTCATATAGGGATATGGAGCATCGATGGTGAAGACGTAGTTCTCGATGTTGGCATAGCCGTTTGCTGCGATTGCTGCCGCATCCTTGGGGTCGTTGGGGTTAAGACCGTTGGCCGTTTCCCATTCGTCGGGAATTCCGTCGCCGTCGGTGTCAAGAGGTTTATAGCCACCGTAGAGAGCACCCGTGCCCTTGTGGGGAAGGAGTTTCTCAGTTGTGATGCCTCCGCTTGTGCCCAGTGTGCCGAAAGAAGAGAGTTCATCAATAAGGTATTGGTCCACTTCATCGCGCACCGGGAGGGACGCTCCTCCGAAAGCGAGCACATAGTCGAGAGCATCTGGAGCCGACATTCGGCTTTCAATCACCGGCACTTCTTTCGGCGCACCGCGGTCTACGAGCGCCGCGGTGGTGTTCACTCGTGCACCGCCCGACTTCGCATACTCCTCGTCAGACATCTCATGGCCGTCGAGCACACCGTCGATATTGGAGTCATACCAGTTTCCCTCTGCAAAATATTTGAAGTTGGCGTTGCCTCCTACCAAAGGATAGGCAGCTTGTTTCCAAGGACCTGTAATCCAGTAGTTGCCCGATATCTCAGCCCAAGACTCTCCGGCGCTGTCGCCACCCATGTTGTAGGCAGCCTCCTTTCCCCAGTTGTAGGAAACGTTGTTGACAAACTGATTGAGGCCCTTCACCTTGGGATTGCGTGTGGCATTCTCGATATAGAGATTGCGGAAAAGGGTCACTCCGTTGTCGGTCTGTATGAGTCCGCCGCAAGAGTGAGGTTGGAGTCCCTGGCCGATTATTGAGTTCTGGATGGTGACATTGGCCGGACCGGAACCTTTGTCGTCGCTGCTGACAGAGAAATTCTCGTCGCGCCCCCAAAGGACCGACATATGGTCGAATATCATATCGTGGCCAGAAGCGACGCCTGCCGCATCCTTACCGCTGTCGCCGTTGACGCCCATACGCACGCGGAGATAGCGCACTATAAGGTTGTTGGCATTCGAAAACGACACCCCGTTGCCGTATACCTGCACACCCTCTCCAGGTGCAGTTTGGCCAAGGATAGTAAGGTTGTTTTTGAAGGTGAGTCGGCTTTTGAGCTGGATGACACCCGCCACATCGAAGACCACGATACGGTTTGGTTTCGACACTGCATCGCGCAGCGAGCCAGTGCCGCTGTCGTTGAGGTTGGTGACATGGTAAATCTCGCCGCCACGGCCACCAGTAGCATATCGGCCGAAACCTTCGGCTCCGGGGAAAGCCACAAGCGCATCCTGTGCGCTCATCGAGGCAGCCGTAAGCAACAGCCCCCCGACGGCGATACATTTCAGTAAATTTCTCTTCATGATGATGTTTAGTTATAGTGTCTTTAAGGTCCTTATGGTCGTTCAGTTACTCTTGAGTACCAGAAAGTTGGAGAAAGCATATGGTCGGCGAATTCGGCCAGCGACATCCCGGCAGGGACATTCCGCTCACCCTCCGGCAGCAACGCGTCGCACTGAGCCGCTATCTCATCGAGTGGCAGATAGGAGAAAGAGTCGGGATACATCTCCAATTGCTGGGCGATAGTAGTTGCAGCCTTCTCATCTCCAAACAAGGCAGCCCTGAGCATCAGCTCCTCCCCACGCTTGGCATCGTAGGGCAATCCGCGCCCCATGAGCATGGCAATTCCTGCGAGGGCCGAGGCCTTCGCCATGCGTTCTTTGTCGGGAAGTCGCTCGGTTGCCACCTCATCCTTATGATTTAGGATTAGCTCCATATAGTTGAGAGCTGCGGCGGGAAGCCCTTGGTCGGCCGCCCGCTCATACCAGCGGAAGGCTCCCTTGAGGTCCTGCTTTACGAAATCGCCATGCTGAAGAAGCCAACCGATATTGTTGGCTGCCTTGGCATCACCCTCCCATGCAGCGGAGAGCATCATGTCATATCCTCGCTGCCGGTCGTCGGGAAGGGAATCACGCATGAAAAGCTCATAACCCTGCAGGGCCTCCTCCGCCACCTCCTGAGGGGTAGCGGCGGAAGCTACTGACGGCAAGGCCGCAACAAAAGCCATTATCAATCGGATTGCTTTCATATTCAATATCAACCGAATCTCCCTTAGACTTTAAAATCTGATTTTACGGGTCTTTTCGCCCTGCTTAAGCACATATATTCCCTTGGGGAGATCCGTAGGATAGCTGTCAAACTTGCCGACATAAAGACCCGTGATGGTATAGACATGGATAGGAACTGCAGAAGAGTCTGTGATTATCTCTGCTCCTGACACGATCTTTTCGCCAGCCTCGAGCTTTATGCAGTCGTAGAGCACACCGCTCTTGTCCTTGCAGTTGGAAGCAGTGAAGGTAATTTTGTTTTCACCCAACTTAAGTTCAGAGGCAGGGAAAGAGAACGACTTCACGAGATGGCGACCCGCGAGCGTAGCGCTTCGGCGGATTGAGCCGTCGTCGGTAAGACTCCAGGCATCCTTGTTCTTTCCGTTGACTGCCACAGTGATTTTCGGAGAGTTGGATACGCCGGCTATGGAGGCTGTCAGCACTGCATCCCCATCATACTCCTGGTCAAGATTGAATTTCACGGTCCATGTGCCGTTTTTGGTCTGGGCGTTATACCAGTTCACAGTCGGGTCACTTTCCCCTACGGTATAGGTGAGCGTAGCGGGTTGCCACTGCCATGCCTCATAGGCACGCGGAAGGTCACTGCATTTGAATCCGTCGGCGAGGCGGTTGTTCTCCCCTATGTTCCAGAGCTGATGCTCGAGCGTAAAGGGAGTCCACTCGATGTCGCCGAGTTCAGTCTCAGCGTCGTTGACCTCAATACCGTCGACACAAAGCTCATCAGTTATGGTGCCTGTCGTGGCGTAGGCATAGAGGGAGTAAGAACCTTTTCTTACAGCGGGGATAGAGAAACTACCATCTTCCTCAGTAAGAGTCCAGAACATATAGTTGCCACCCTGACTTAGCAGGTTGCCGCCGGGAGCGGCGAGTACGACCTTCACGTTGCCTGGCTGCTGACCGGTAGTGATGTTGATTTTTCCGCTCACTGTAGCGCGGTCGAGGGGATAGTATTCATTCTGAAACCATGTGAATGGCCATTCAGCCCTGAGCTCGGCAGCTTTCTTGCGGGCGTCGGCGATACGCTCTTCCCTTGTCTCTCCGTCATTGACGTAGATCATGAAGGGGCCGAAAATCTGATGCTCCCCATCCATATATGTTGTGGAGGCCGCTCCCAGGTGCTCGCCCTGGAGCATCTGGATTGTGATAGGCGACTTGCTGGTGGCATGCACGGTGAGCTCCTGACGCATCGGGCCGCCGTTGAGCCACTCATAGCTTACCGGAATATTCCAAACGCCGATTTTCTTATTCATCAGGCCATGGAAATGGTCGTTGTCGATAAACTGTGCCCAGTTATATTTTGTATAGATGGTGCCGTCTTCCAGCTTATAAGTGGCGTCTTGAATCTGGTTTTGCTCAGCCTTGGCCATCTCGGCATTGTTGGGGATGGTGCCCTGCATCTGGTCGTCGACATATCCGTCGGTGAAAGTGGCTCCGAGGCGAGTGCAGACACGGGTCTCTTTCACCGGACCTATCTCTGCCGCGCTCTTGCTGTTGCCGTGCACCACCACGTAGGTGTAGACACCGCTTTCACCCTTGCGGAGAATGTAGCCGTGGTCATAGCTGGGGAGGGCATCGTTGCCGGAAGCGCTGTAGACCACCTCCACATAGTCTTCCTCCTCTCTTACGATGCGGGGAGTGATGGTAGTGCCAGTGCCGAGGGCACGGTTTTTGTCGGCGGTATAGTCGAAGTAGATACCGTTGCTACCTAATATATTGACATTTCCATTGCTAGGATGCTTCATATTATTCGCCTGACCATTGGCGAGGATACTCAGGGTGATAATGCCATTCGACATGGTGCAAGTCTTGTCTGACTTCAGCTTCACAGTCACCTCCTGGGCCATAGCACCCAGGCAGATACCTGCAGCAAGCACGCTTAAAGTTATAAATCTCATTTCTAATGAAGGTTAAGTTATTAGTTCAATTTTTCGTTTCAACTTGCAAATATAATACATTTTCTTCTAATATGCAATCGAGTATTGCCGATTTAGCAAAATTTAGTTAAAAACACTGCATTATTGCCTCTTGAGGCGTTATAACATCAGAAACCTTTAAATTATTTAAAACTATGAGCGACATACT
>CAZIAX010000157.1:0-5626 GCA_964537745.1 uncultured Sangeribacter sp. | reverse complement strand
CTCCAAAAGAAAGTGTCTCCTGCGATGGACCTCGCACGCCAGGCATCTGGAGTCGACCTTATCCATCAAGGAAGCAAAGAAGCTGGACTTTCCGTCCCTTATACAGGTGCCGGTGTCATCACGGCAGTAGTCGACCAAGGTGTTGACGCCCACCATATCAATTTTCGACTTCCCGACAACAGTTCGCGAATCGGATATCTCGCTCACCTCCGCTACAACGCTGCCGGAACCGGAATCGCTGAGACCCACTATAACGAAACCAACATAGCTGACTTCTCAACCGACAACGCTGGCGCCTACCACGGCACTCACACTCTAGGAATCCTTGCCGGAGGTTACGACGGACCCGTCAGCGTAGGGCGTCCCGGAGGTCAACAGCGTCCCGGTGACTACATCACAGAAAACTGCAAATATTACGGTGCAGCCCCAGGCTCTAACATTGCAGTGGCATGCGGCGATCTCGCCGACGGATTCATAGCCATGGGTATGGACTATATCCTCGGATATTCCGAATATCTCGACCGACCTATCGTCTACAACCTCTCGCTCGGAAGCACAGCCGGACCACATGACCCCCGCTCACAGATGTCGCAATTTCTCGACGAGATAGGCAAGCATGGAATCGTCTGCATCTCCGCAGGCAATGAGGGCGACCTCAAACTGGCATTGAAAAAGACATTCACTGAAGAGGAGACTACGGTGAAGACCATGATTCACCCTTATCTTTACGCTTACGACCCTGAGCAGCCTGACAGCTACACACTCCGCTATGGCAATGTAGCCATTTACTCCAACGATGAGACTCCCTTCAACCTTCAGGCTGTGATATACAACAAGAAGCGCGGCTACCGCGCGGCTATGCGCATGCCGGTGGTAGGCGACAACATCGGCACCTACTACGCTTCCTCTTCCGACTACCAGATGGACTCTTCCGACATCATCGGCGACGCTACTTTCAAAAAGGCTTTCGACGGATATGTCGGTGTCGGTGGCAAAATCGACGAGCAAACCGGCCGCTACTATGGTATGGTAGACTTCTACACCATCAACAATATCGCGTCTAATCTCGACGATGACTACGTACTCGGTTTCGAGATTGAGGGTGTCCCCGGACAGACCATCGAATGCTACAACGACGGAGGCACCACCTGGCTCGAGAACTACGGGCAGGAAGGATTTACCGACGGATCTATGGACGGCACAATCTCCGACCTCGCCGTAGGACACAATCTTCTCGTAGTAGGCTCCTATAACACACGCCAATACTGGACTTGCCTCGACGGAGGCACTTCCGGATACCCCGGCGACGGATTCATCCCGGGAGGCATAAGCGGATTCTCTTCATTCGGCACCCTATCTGACGGCCGCGAGCTTCCACATGTGTGTGCTCCTGGTTCAGCCATCGTCTCCTCTATCAGCTGGCCATTTGCCAAGTTGACTGCAGAGCAATATGGCAACGGTTATCTTGACTATATGTGCCAGGCAAAACTGGAGGAAGATGGCCGTGTCAACTATTGGAAGCAGGAAGTCGGCACCTCTATGTCCACACCCTTCGTGGCTGGTTCAATCGCCCTTTGGCTGGAGGCCAACCCCTCCCTCACCATCGATGATGTGAAAGACATCATCGCAAAGACCTCCGTACGCGACGAGCAAGTGGAAGAGACCAAGGAACAGACCCGCTGGGGCGCAGGCAAGTTTGACGCTCTCGCCGGCCTGAAAGAAGCCATCCGCATGGCATCTGGAGTGGAAGGCATCAATGCCGACGTGCGCAACGACCGACTCATTCTCTCGCGCGAAGGCGACCGCATATTCAAGCTCTTTGTAGGCGGCTCAAATAAGATAGCGACCCAGGTGTTTGCAATGGACGGATGCATGGTCTTCAGCTCCCAGTCTGCAGGCGACGAGGCAAGAGTCGATCTCTCCTCATTGATGCCTGGCACATACATCATCTCCGCCAACGGACGCCACTCCGAAAAGATAGTTCTGAAATAATCACGAAACACTATAACAACGACAAAATCATGAGAAAGACAGTGACATTGTTAAGCTGCATGCTGACATCCATGCTTTGCATCCCTGCCTCCGAAGCCGCGAGACATCGCACACGGGGCGCGGAAGAGAAGCCAATTATCACAATCAAGACAAGCGCCTATGAGGAGATCGGAGCCACCAACAGCTTCGGCATGATGCTCGGCGCCACAGAGACTGATTATTACGACATCGATGCCGGCTTCGGCATGCAGGAAATTGAGGTAGAGCCTTGGCGAGTTGAAAATGGCGCCATCACTGGCTCCTACAAGTCTATCCAGGTAAGCGAGGAGGGTCTGATTCGGATCTACGGCGACCCTAAGAAAATTGATATGATTCAGCTTCAGGGTGGATATGTCACAGAAATCGACATGGCGGAGTGCACCAATCTTGAGGTGCTCGACCTTAGCCATAATACTCTCAAGGCTCTCGACCTCACCCCCTTCACCAATCTCTACGCGATATATCTTTCCGACAATCCCTTCACGAAAGAGACTCCGCTGAAAATCGGGGGACCGAAGAATCGCCTTTCAATCTTGGAGATTGACATCGTAGACCATCTCGACCAGAGTTTCAATCTGAGCGACTACCCTGCGATGCAGGCTTTCGATGCCTATCACAACCTCGACCTTTGGAACGTTGACCCGACCGGGTGTCCGGAACTGCTGACCATGAGCCTTGAGCTAACCAACGTCAGCTCGCTTGACGTATCGAAAAACCCCAAGTTGATGAGCCTCAACATCTCTGAGACACGCATCACAGACATCGATCTCTCAAACAATCGCGAAATCACAACTCTGATGGCAGAGCATGCATCAGGATGGGTCAATACGAGCTACCATCTCAATGGCATAGACCTCTCTCCACTTCCAAATCTTTCTATTCTTTACTTGGGTGGCAACCAACTGAAGAACATCGACCTCAGCAAAAATCCAAAACTATTCACCCTCAACCTTAAGAGAAACAAGCTGACCTCACTTGATTTCTCCGGCAATCCAGAGCTCTACAGCATCAATATCAATAACAATGATATGGACTTTGCCACATTGCCGCTTCCTCAAGAGACTTGGGGTGAGTATTTCTATCAGGAAAATGACATCCCGGTCGCCAAGGCCATGGACGTAAACTCCTCTCTTGATCTCTCCTCAAGAGTGCTTCGTCAGAATTCCGAGACCACTGCTACTGTATGGAAGAAAGAAATCAGCGGCAATGACACTATCATCGACCCCGCCCTCTATTCCTTCGCCAACGGCATCGTGAAGTTCAAGCAGGCCATGCCCGATTCTGTCTATGTGAAATATGCCAACTCTCTCTTCCCTGAATATCAGCTTTCCACCACTCCTTTCATGGTGAAGAACACCGCTGACATGGGCAAACCAGCCATAGCCATCACCATCACTCCCGCAGCAACAGCACCAGCTACAATTTCCGCATGCGTCGGCATGGGTGGGGCATCTGCCGACAATCCGGTAAAGTTTATGGTTGACTTCGGCGATGGCATATTGAAGGAGTTCACTTCCACCTCCTACCAACTTCCCGCATCAGCCAATCTTGTAGGAAATGTCACTGCAGGCACCGCCATCACAATCTACGTGCCCGAGGGTGAATCGATGACCGCCTTTGCAATCGATGGTTTCCCGATTGAAAATATCGATCTCTCCAACGCTCACTCACTCGCAATCCTCAACATCAACAATGCTGGTCTGAAGGACATCGACATGAGATACAACCGATGCCTGAAGACACTCAACCTCGACAACAATGAGCTGACAGAACTTGACCTTGCGGGCATCTTCGCCAACTGGGAGAAAAATGTCCTCACCGACGTATCAGCTGCAGCCAACAATATTGCCACAACAAACATTACGGCCACTACCCAGATAGAACGTCTGAATCTCAAGGGGAATGCTCTGACAGCAGTATCGCTGACCAACTTCGATGGACTCAAGACACTCAACCTCTCAGACAATGACCTCGCAGGCGAAATCAGCCTCGCTTACCTCATCGAAGCTGACTCAATTATCCTTTCTGGCAACCGTCTCAACCGCATAGTCCACGACACATTCACCGACCTTAAGCTCCTCGACATCTCCGACAACGCTTTCACTATCGAGACTCTCCCCTATGAGCCAGGAGCGGCTGAATATGCATATGCTCCTCAGAAGCCAATCGAGATTCTCCAGAATGCACCTGCCATCAACCTTACAAGCCAAAACCGTGTGCTGACCGACGGACAAGGCACCACATTCACTTGGAAGAAGGCCGACGGCACTCCCCTCGTGGAAGGAACCGACATGACATGCATCGACGGAGCCACACGATTCCTCAACCTCGACCTCGGCAAGGTATATTGCGAACTAACCAACCCGGCCTTCCCTCAGTTTAATGGCAATAATGTATTGCGCACTACAGAAGTCAACGTGGTAGGCGCTCCCACCATCGAAGTCGCCACCTTCACTACTCTTGAGGATTCTGAAGCGGGAGAACTTATCATCGCTTCCGACATCAACACATCGGTCTATGTAGACTGGCGTGGCGACGGCTCGGAGTTCCTCCCCTACATGGCCACGAAAGATGACGACTACAACTCCTACGAAGGCATCCGCACCTACAAGAATGCCAAGGTGAAGGTATACACCTACGACTCCCCGACCGACCTGACTGTCTTCTCTGTCTATGGCATGAAGATGGGTGAGTTTGACGGCACTCCCATGACAGGACTTAAGATGATAGGCGTCAGCAACGCCAAGCTCGACAAGGAGAACATACATCTTCCTGATGCCGACCTGGAGAGCATCAACCTCATCGACAACAATCTCTCCGAATTCGACTGGGCTGAAAAGTATCCGCATCTCGTCAACCTCAACCTTACGGAAAACAAGTTTGAGAAGTTTGACGCCTCGGCACTTCCGGAACTGCGCACCCTTTATCTCAGCGGCAACCAGCTGACAGACGTGAAATTCAATAATCCTCTGATTTGGGAGCTGGACCTCTCTTACAATAGCCTTGAGCAATTAGACCTTACCGGTCTGAAGGCAATCGAACAGCTCTGGCTGGCCGACAACAAGCTCTCTGAAATCAACCTGCTCCCCTACAGAGGCACACTCCACGATCTTGACATCACCCACAACCGCTTCACCTTCGCGACGATGCCGGTGCCTACCGACTATCCTCTCCTGACCCTCTACCACTACTCCAACCAAGCGGACGTAGAGGCTGTGGTATCCGACGACTATATGACCTACGACCTCTCATCGCAGGCTGTAGTGAAGAATATCTACGAGACATCCTACGTATGGTTTCTCGGTGATCCTATCTTCGACTCAGAGACCGGCACCCTGAGCGGCGAGACTCTCTATGTAGATGACGAATACACCATCTCGGGCGGTGTGACCACTTTCACCACCACCTTCCCCGACGACGTAGTGTGCGTGATGCTCAACAATCTCTTCCCGCAGGCCTACCTCCGCACTCCCGGATACCGTGTCGGCTACGGCAACTCCGTAGAGGGCATCTATGCCGAAGGAGAGCCCACAGTGGATGTCTACACCCTCTCGGGAGTCATCGTGCGCCGCAGCGTGAAACTCAGCGAGGTGCT
>CAZIAX010000156.1:0-5682 GCA_964537745.1 uncultured Sangeribacter sp. | reverse complement strand
CTGTGAAGTGGCCTATGTTGCCGTAGCCTACTACGGCGGCGCGGATTTTATTCATATTGGTTTAAGGGGTTTAGGGGGTTTAAGGGGTTTAGCCAGCTGGGAAGCCGGCGCTCCACAAGTGAGGGGGGGGAGAGAGTAGTCTTGGGAGAGGAGGTGGCGGAGGATCTGGGGGAGGCAGCGACGGAGCTTGTGGATGCTCTTGAGGGAGTCGTGGAAGTTGATGATGCAACCTGGGCGAACGTTGCGCACTACGGAGTCGAGTATCTCCTCAGGAGTACGGTCGGCACGGTAGTCGAGAGTGTTGAGGTCGAACATCACTATCTTATATCCGGCATCCGTCAGCGCTTTCTGTTGATGAGGAAAGATGAGGCCATGGGGGGGGCGAAAGAGACGTGAGCCCAAAACTTCATCGGCGAGGCGCACATCTGCCATCATTTCCTCTACAGTCTGCCGGAAGGGGGGCTGATGATGGAAGGTGTGGTTGCCTACGGCATGGCCAGCGTCTACGACAGCTTTGAAGAGTGCGGGATAGCGGCGGGCGTTGTCGGCTACCATGAAGAAAGTGGCCTTGGCTCCATACTCAGCGAGGGTCTCAAGGAGCCACGGAGTTGACTCCGGGATGGGACCATCGTCGAAAGTAAGATATACCGACGGTTTCCCGTCTGGGACGCGAAAGAGAACCTCGCGCCTGAAGACGGGAAACCGCAATATCCAAGGTATTCTTTCCTGCGGAAGGAGCATCAGAAACCCTGACTCTGCTCGCTGAGGCGCTTAGCGCGAGCCTTGTCGAGCTTCTTATACTGTTCGTATTTGTTCAGGTTCTCTTCCTTGCCGCCATTCTCGATATAGTATTCGATGATGGTGTAGATCATCGAGTCGATCTGCTTCTCATCGGGAGTGCGCTGTGCATACTCCTCTGGTGATAGGCTTGCCATCTCGTTGGCTACCTCGCAGTATTTGGCAATCTCGGTCTCGAACTCTTCCCAGGTGATGCCGTCGTTGCTGGAGGCAGAGGCCTGCTGGCCGCTGCGCATGCCCATATAGCGCTCGTAGTCGCGCTTGAGCTCTTCCTCATTGAGGCCATACTTTTTCAGAATGTTCTCTACTTCCTGTCCATTGGATACAGCTGCAATACCTTCTGCTTGTGCCGGCTTGACGATGGTGTCGTTGGCTGATCCATTGTCGGCATACTTACGGTAGAGTTCGATGAAGCGGTAGTACTGGTATGGAATGAGCTGATTCTCATACGTCATAGACGGATTGCCGAAGCTATAGCGCATAGCGCGGTTGTACTGCACATTTTTGCCATACTTGTCGATAAGAGCGAGGAGCTGCTTGCGTCCCTTCTCCATGCGAGCCTTGTCGGCAAGCACATCGTCGTCGGCAAGCTGGCAGTTAAGCTGGGCGAGCGTGACAGCGGTTGCCAATGAGTATGGGGCAGCCTTATCACTGAGATTCTTCTCCATAAGGTCGACAATCTCTGCTGACTGGGTGTATTTCTCCTTCGCTTTCGCGAGGTTGCCTTCCGCCTTTGCCATATCGCCTTCCGTCAGTAGCTCCGTAGCCACGTCGACCATTGATGATCGCGTGGAGACTAGCATACGGCGGGCAGTCTCGTCGTAGTAAATCTTATTGGAATCGGTAGCCTTGTCGGCACCGCCCCAGAGATAATTCTTCACTACGCCATATGCGCGGTCGGTACGCGGAGCCATGTCAGGCTGAATGGTCGGCGTGAGCTGGTGGGTCATACCGGTGCTACGCACGTAGGGAGTGAGGCCGAGGTGATACTCAGGTCCTACGGTAGAAGCCCAGTAGATGGGGCGTGGCCAACCATTGGCGGCATTCGTGGCTATGATGTCGAGCATAAGAATTTCGCCGAGACCCACATAGCCCTTGGATGCGATAGCAGGAGCCTCCGAGAGGTCGATTACGATATGGTCTTCTATCAAAAGGGAATCCTCCGGAGCCACGAGTCCACGCTCGAGCACCTTCTTTTTGTCGACGGGGATGGTCAGTGTAGAAGAGCTGAGCATCGGGTAGCCATAGCGGGCATCATACTGTCCGGCATAGAGAGCCTTGAGAGATGTCAGCAGGTCGGCGGCACCGCCGCGACCCGGGAGAGTCACGTCGAGCTTGCCGTAGGCGTAGTCTTTCGGCTGGGCTGTGAAGTCTACTGCAGCCGCGTCATAGCTCTGCATGCGCTGCTGGTTGGCATACCAGTCGGAGTTGAGATAGCTGAGGTTGATAATCTTCACATCAGGACGCACTCCTTCAACTTCCTGCACATACCAGAGTGGGAACGTATCGTTGTCACCGTTGCAGAAGACGATAGCGTTGGGCTCGAGGCTGTTGAGATAGTTGATGGCGAAGTCGCGCATCGCGTAACGGCCTGAGCGGTCGTGGTCGTCCCAAGTCTGGCTTACCATCTGGATCGGGACAATCAGGGAGAGGACAGCGGCAATCCAGGCAGGTATGAGTTGGGAGTTGGAAGTTGTAGGTTGGGAGTTGTCCAGTTGAGGCTCGGATGTATTGGAGTCAGCTTTTGCGAGTGGCTTTTTCTTCTTCTCGGTGAAGAGACAGAAGATTTTCCAGAGGGCGGCTACACCCATGCCGATCCAGATGGCGAAGGCGTAGAAGCTTCCGGCGAATGCGTAGTCACGCTCGCGGGGCTGGTTGGGCACCTGGTTGAGGTAGAGCACAATCGCGATCCCAGTCATGAAGAATAGGAAGAATATGACCCAGAACTGCTCTATGCCACGACGACCCTCAAACGACTGCCAGCAGAGGCCGAGCAGACCGAGGAGGAGCGGGAGCATGTAGAAGACATTGTGTCCGGGATTGTTCTTGCCGAGATCGTCGGGGAGCAGGCTCTGGTCGCCGAGACGCGCATTGTCGATGAACGGGATACCTGAAATCCAGTTTCCTGCGTCGATTTCACCGGCCTGGTTGTTGACATCGTTCTGGCGTCCGGCAAAGTTCCACATGAAATAGCGCATATACATGTGGTTGAGCTGGTAGTTGAAGAAGTAAGCCAGGTTTTGCGCAAACGAAGGCTTGAAGACGTATTTTGTGGGATATGCCACTCGTCCGGTCACCTCATTGTACTGAGGCTCGCGGTTGGTCTCGAGTTCAGGAATCTTGTGTCCCTCCTGGTCGATAGCATGGATTTCCACAAGATTGGAAGAAGTAGTGTCAAGATTTACCCACTGCTTATATTTATCCTCATGCTGCCGGCTGTAGATGCGCGGGAAGAGCATGTTGAGCTCGGGATTGTAGACAGGCTCCGACTTATAGTCTTTCTTGACGTAGTAGTCTTTGCGGGTCTCGGCAAGGCGGTTGTTGGCAGCTATCTCGGACTCAGACAGGAATCCATATTCCGACTTGGTCTGCGCATCCTTGACGCCCTTTACATAGAGGGGTTTGCCAGGGTTGATGACAGAGTTATACTGCGGGGTAGTCAGCGTGATGGGGTAGCCATCCTGGGTGTGACCGAGGGTGTCGGTGTAGAGACCCACCTGCTGCTTCTGCACCTGCGAATATAGTGTCTCGCCGTAGATGAGGGGGTTCTCGCCATATTGCTCACGGTTGAGGTAGGTAGCGAGGTCAAACACGTTGTCGGGCGAGTTCTGGTTCATCGGCGTGTCGGCAGTAGAGCGGATGAGGATGAGGGCGTAGCTGCTGTAGCCAACGAAGATCATCGCCATGCTCCAAGTGATAAGGCTGAGCACGCGCACGGGCACTGAGTGGAGGAAATAAGTCCAAAGCAGGGCTGCGAGCACGATGAAGAGGATGATGCCGAGAGCGATGCCGTTGCCAATCCAGAGCACTCCGGAGAGGGCTACGGCAAGGAGGAATGAGATGCGAATCATGTTGGCGCTGCTCTGCTTCTTGAGGGTGTAGAGAGCCCAGACGAATGAAGCCACTACAGCGCAGGCGTAGATAAGGGCACCGCTGTTGAAGCTCATGCCGCATGTGTTGACAAAGAAGAGCTCAAACTGCTGCGCCACCTTGATGAAGCCGGGGACGAGACCGTAGAGCACGAAGAAGATGATGGCGAACGACACGAGGAGTGCGCCGATCGACTTCTTGAGGTTCATGTCGTTCCACTTACGATAGGCGAAGACGAGCACGATAGCGGGTATACAGAGGAGGTTGAGGAGGTGGACAGCGACGCTGACGCCGATGACGTAAGCTATCAATACGAGATAGCGGTCGGCGTGCGGCTGGTCGGCGCGGTTTTCCCATTTGAGTATAAGCCAGAAGACGAGGGCCGTGCAGAAAGATGAGAAAGCGTAGACCTCACCTTCGACGGCAGAGAACCAGAAGGTGTCGCTCCAGGTGTAGGCGAGAGAGCCGACGAGGGCTGAGCCCATGATGACTACATACTTGTAGAGAGGGAGCTCGCCATCGTAAGATTCGGGGACGATGAGGCGACGCACAAGGTGGGAGATGGTCCAGAAGAGGAGGAGAATGGTTAGGGCGGAGAGGAGGCCGCTCATGGCGTTGACCATCAGAGGGATGTAGGTGGGATCTGGTGCGAAGTTAACGAAGAAACGCCCTACGAGCATGAAGATAGGGTTGCCCGGTGGGTGTCCGACTTCGAGTTTGTCGGCTTGGATGATAAACTCTCCGCAGTCCCAGTAGGAGGCGGTGGGCTCGAGAGTGAGCCAATAGGTGGCGAGTGCAATAAGGAACACGAACCAGCCGCCTATGTTGTTGATTAGATTGTATTTTTTCGTTATCATGAGATGATAGTGGTAATAATCTGCAAATTTAGTAATTTTTTGGGGAATTTGCAAAGTTTTTTTGAGGATTAGAAGAGGCGGGGCTGGCAGGGGCCGAAGGTGCGACGGTGGTGGGGGGTCAGGCCAAGGGTGTCGAGGGCTGTGAGGTGCTCTTTGGTGGGATAGCCCATGTTGCGGTCCCAGCCGTAGCCGGGGTGCTCGGCGGCAAGGCGGGTCATGAGCTCGTCGCGGTGGGTCTTGGCGAGGATGGAGGCCGCCGCGATGCTCATGTAGGTGGCGTCGCCTTTGACGACGGTATCGTAGGGAACGTCGCGCCAGGGGTGGAAACGGTTTCCGTCGACGATGACGTGCTCCGGGATGACGCCGAGAGCTTCGAGGGCTCGTTGCATGCCGGTGATGGAAGCGTTGAGGATGTTGATGCGGTCGATTTCCTCTGGGGAGACCATGACTACGGCCCATGCGATGGCCTCGCGCTCAATGATGGGGCGGAGGAGATCGCGCTGCTTGGCAGAGAGTTGCTTTGAGTCGTTGAGGAGGTCGTTGTGGAAGTCGGGAGGGAGGATTACGGCGGCGCAGCTGACGGGGCCGGCGAGGCAGCCTCGGCCGGCTTCGTCGCAGCCGGCTTCGACTGTGTTGGGGTGCATATATTGCTTGAGCATAATTTACTCTGGTTTGGAGACTATGCCTTTGCCTTTGCGGCCGTTGATGGCTATGGGGAGTGGAGAGGGGAACTCGACTACGCGTAGATTGCCGTTTTCATAGATGGCGGGTTGGGCGTTGAGGTATTCCTCATCCCAGAAACCGTTGCCGGCGCCAGGGTCTACCGTGAAGTAGCCTACGCCGAAAGATGTGAGGTTCTGGAAGAAGTGTGTGCCTTGTGATGGCTCGATGCGGTAGCCACGCATGGCGTACTCCACAATGACGCGTGCTCCGGCTA
>CAZIAX010000155.1:0-5684 GCA_964537745.1 uncultured Sangeribacter sp. | reverse complement strand
GGCAGAAACCCGGAAAATTCCCCGTACGCGTCACCGTCAGCTGGGACTATGACCCAAAACCCGACGGAATGCCATCCGACAACGACTCCGAACTCATGGAGCAGGCGACAGACGCCATGCTCGACGAGTTTGGCAAAGACAAATGTGCCGTGATGACCGGCATCTACACCGGTGCCGGTCGCCGAGACTGGGTTTTCTACACCCACAGCCTCAACATTTTCGGCAAAGTGTTCAACCGTGCCCTCGCAGCCCTACCGGAGCTCCCCCTCAAATTCGAGGCAGCCGAAGACCCCGACTGGGAAGAATACCGCGACATGCGCGAGGCCACATACGTCCCCGACGAAGACTAAAAGTATGGAACGCCGGCTTCCCAGCCGGCCCCTTCCGAAGACTCTCCAAGCGGCTTGTCCGCAATCTGAAGACTGAAGACTAAAGACTGAAGACTAAAATGAAAGTTCTAATAGTAGGAGCCGGCGGCTTTCTCGGCTCCCACCTCCTTGAAAAAGCCGTCGCCATCCCTGGCCTTGAGGTCTACGCCGGAGTGCGCGCCTCCACTTCCGACAAGTACTTTCCTAAGTCGGGAGTCACCCGCGTCGACTTCGATTTCGAAGACCCTGCCGATGTGGAGCGAGTACTCACTTCCACCCTTCCCAAAGGTGAACGCTGGGACTGGATAGTCTACAACCTCGGAGCCACAAAGTGCCTCCGCTACAAGGAGTTCGACCATATAAACCACGACCTCCTCCGCACTTTTGTGGAGACTCTCGAGCGCACCTCGATGATGCCTGAGAAATTCCTATACATCAGTTCTCTCTCAGCGATGGGTCCCGGTCAGCCACGCTCTTACACCCCCTTCAACGAGGATATGATACCGCAACCCAACACCCGCTACGGTGCATCCAAACTGAAGGCGGAGATGCTGCTGCAGATGCATGCGGTCCCATACATCATCTTCCGCTGCACAGGCATCTACGGACCACGAGACCACGACTACTTCATGATGATCGACGCCATGCGCAAGGGATTCGATTTCTCTGTAGGATTCCGCAAGCAGCTGCTGACCTTTATCTATGCCCCAGACCTGGCAAAGGCTGTCTTCATGGCTCTTGAAAAGGCTCCAGTCAAGCAGGTCTACAATATCGCCGAACCCCGTGCCTACTCGCAGGCGGAATTCCGAAGCATTGTGGCTAAGAAGCTCAACAAGAGCCTGATTATCCCGGTAAAAGTGCCCCTATGGGGTACAAAGGCTGTCTCCTGGGTAGCAGAGAAAATTGGTGTGATGCGCGGAAAACCTTCCACGCTAAACACTGATAAGTACAACATAATGAAGCAGCGCAACTGGAGCGCCGACACCCGCAAGGCCCACGAGGCCTTCGGATTCTCTGCCCCAACTCCCCTCGCTGAGGGAATTGCGCAAAGCATCGATTGGTATAAAGAAGAAGGATGGTTGAAATGACTATGGCAGAAATGCTCGAATACAACGCCACGAGCTGGATCTACGTGATTCTCTTCACTCTGTTCCTGACCGTATGCCTACGCGTCAGAGGAAATTTCAAGTTTCTGGGCTCTTTTTTCCACGACCTTGTCGTCGTCAGGGAACGAGACAATATGTTTGACGCCACCATGACGGAGACCTCACTCATCTTCCTCGTGCTGCTCCTTTCCGGATGCAGCTGCGGGGTTTTGCTCTATGAAGCAGTGCAGCTATTCGGGACCCAAATCACCATGAGTACGCAGATACCAGACTTCGGACTTGAGATCCAAGGCCTGCTTCCTGGCGCGCTCGTCGGAATGCTTATTGCATGCATATACATAGGCGCGATGTGGATATGCTACACAGTCGTCGGAAAAGTCTTCAGTGATTCCCTCCACACATGGCTCTGGGTGCGCGGGTTCACTGCCGGAACAGGCCTTGGAGCGGCCGTTTTCTTCCCTCTCGCACTCCTTGCTCTTGCCTATCCCGCTTACTCGATGCCAATCGTCATCGCAGCTTTCGTGATGTTAATTTTAGTGAAATTTATCTTTATCGTCAAGGGTTTTAGAATTTTTTTCTCCGAAAGTTCGCTCTGGGTCGTTTTTTTGTATTATCTTTGCAGTCTGGAAATAGTCCCCTTGGTGATTACTTTCGGCCTCGCATGCTCATTGCTTGGCTAAAACAATGAAAAACAAGATGATAAAGAAGATATTGGTTTCACAGCCTCAACCGGCATCGGGCAAAAGCCCTTACTTTGACATTGCGGAGAAGTTCGGAGTGGAAGTTATATTCCGTTCGATGATTAAAGTCGAAGGCCTTCCGGTAAAGGAATTCCGACAGGAGAAAATTAATCTCGCCGACTACACGGCGATTATTTTCACATCCCGCACTGCCGTAGACAACTACTTCCGCCTCTGCGAAGAGTCGAGAGTCAGCGTCCCCGACACTATGCGCTATGTCTGCACCACCGAGCAGGTGGCCCACTACCTCCAGAAATATATCGTTTACCGTAAGCGCAAGATCGCTTTCGGCACCACCGGCAAGCTCAACGACCCTCAGTTCGTTGCCGCTGTCAACAAAATCAAGAAGGAGAAGTTCCTTATGCCTGTAAGCGACCAGAACAAGGAAGACACAAGCGCTATCGAGGCCCTCGGTATCGACCTCACAAAGTCGGTGATGTTCCGTACGCTCACCAACGACTTCACCCCGGATGAGCCTTTTGACTACGATGTGCTACTATTCTTCTCACCCTCCGGTATCACTTCGCTCAAAAAGAATTTCCCCGACTTCGACCAGGAGACAAACGGTAAATTCATCGGAACTTTCGGCCCTACCACTGCAAAGGCCGTGGAAGACGCCGGCCTGCGCCTCGACTTCAGCGCGCCTACGCCGGAAACCCCTTCCATGACTGCAGCTCTTGAGAAATTCCTCGAATCCAACATGAACAAGCAGTGACCACAAACATGCCATACGTCGGCCCCGACGGCCGCATTCATCTGAGAGACACGGCTTTTGCTGACCTTATGCAAAAGCGTGTCTTCTCCGTTTTACTCATAGCCACCCCCTACGACGCCTTCATGATGGAGGAAGATGGTCGAGTGGAGGAACAGGTGTATTTCGAATACGTCTCTCTCAACCTGAGCTCTCCCCCTCGATTCACGATGGTGGCTAACTACCGCGAGGCTTTCGAGACCCTCGCCACAAAGCATTTCGACCTCGTGATGGCAATGCCGGGCGTCGACGTCTCTGAGACCTTCACCGAAGCCAAGCGCATGAAGGAGCTTTACCCCGACATTCCATTCGTCGTGCTTACTCCGTTCTCGAAAGAGGTGCGCCGCCGTATCGCAAACGAGGACCTCACCGGCGTTGACTACGTATTCTCATGGCTCGGCAACGTCGACCTCATCCTCGCCATCATCAAGCTGATGGAAGACCGCATGAATGCCGAAATCGATATCCTCGACGTCGGTGTCCAGTGCATACTCCTCGTCGAAGACTCCATCCGCTTCTATAGCTCAATACTTCCTTATCTCTTCAAGCACCTGCTCAAGCAGTCTATGGAGTTCTCCACCGAAGCTCTCAACGACCACGAGCGCATGCTCCGTATGCGTGGACGCCCGAAGGTGCTCCTTGCCCGCGACTATGAGGAGGCCCAGGCCCTCTTCGACCGCTATGGCAATCATATGCTCGGAATTATCAGCGACGTCCGCTTCCCGCGAGGGGGAGAAAAAGACCCACACGCCGGTATGCGCTTTGCCGCATACGTGCATGAGCGCAACCCATTCGTGCCCATAATCCTCGAAAGCCAGGAGACATCAAACCGCCGGCTCGCCGAGGCTATGCGCCTCACTTTCCTCGATAAGGAGAGCAAGACCCTCCCGCAAGACCTCGGAAAGGCGGTCGACCTCCTATTTGGCTTCGGCGACTTCATCGTCAAAGACCCTATGACAGGCAATGAGCTCATGCGTTTCCATGAGCTGAAAGACCTCCAGATGGCCGTCAACAACATTCCGTCGGAGGCCCTCTTTCGCCATTGCGCCAACAATGATTTCTCTCGCTGGCTCTACAGCCGCGCCATCTTCCCAATAGCTGAGGCTCTCAACAGCATCCGCTTCGAGAGCATGGACCAAGCCCCGCGCGTGCGCAAACTTATCCTCGATTGCATCGTGGAATACCGCCGCATGAAAAACCGCGGTGTGGTGGCCATCTTCCGAAAAGGACGCTTTGACCGATACAGCAATTTCGCACGTATCGGACAGGGTTCGCTCGGAGGAAAGGGCCGTGGCCTTGCCTTCATCGACCAGATTATCAAGCGCAATCCGGCTTTCGACAATCTTAACGGCATATCCATAAGCATTCCTCGCACTCTCGTGCTCTGCACCGATATCTTCGACGAGTTTATGGAGAGCAATAATCTCTACCCCATTGCCCTAAGCAATGCTCCTGACGAGGAGATACTCAAGGCTTTCCTCTCTGCCAAACTTCCCAAAAAACTCAAGGAGGATTTCGAATATCTCTTCGATGTGGTCGACGGACCACTCGCAGTGCGTAGCTCCTCGCTCCTCGAAGACTCTCACTACCAGCCTTTTGCCGGAATCTACTCCACCTACATGATTCCCCACCTCGACGACCGCGAGAAGATGCTCCGTCAGCTCTGCGATGCCGTCAAGAGCGTCTACGCATCTGTCTTCTTCGCTGACTCGAAGCTATATATGAACGCCACAAGCAATGTCATCGACCAGGAGAAGATGGCAATAATCCTGCAGGAGGTTGTAGGCCAAGACCACAACGGCCTTTTCTATCCATCCTTCTCAGGCGTAGGTCGCTCGCTCAACTATTATCCCATCGGCGACGAGCAGGCTGAGGATGGAGTGGTAGAAGTGGCGGCAGGTCTCGGCAAATATATCGTCGACGGCGGTTTGGCTCTCCGTTTCTCCCCGAAACATCCCAATAAGGTGCTCCAGACTTCAACCGTACAGCTCGCGCTGCGCGACACTCAGAAGCATATCTTCGGCCTCGAGCAGACCGAAGCCACCGACTTCCAGACCAACGACGCGTTCAATCTCCGCAAGATTACTGTCGCCGAGGCCTTCAAGACCGGAGCCCTCAAATATCTCGTGTCGACTTTCGACATGAACGACTACATGATACGCGACTCCGAATTCGGCCCGGGTCGCAAGATACTGACTTTTGCCAATGTCCTCAAGCAGAAGGTGTATCCCCTCGCTGAGGCCACTGAACTGATGCTCGCCACAGGCCAATACGAGATGGGACGCCCTGTCGAGATAGAATTTGCCGGAATCATCTCCCCCGACGCTTCCAAGAGCGAGCACAAGGGCACTCTCTACTGGCTCCAGATGCGACCAATCGTAGACCGCAAGGAAATGCTCGACGATTCTCTCCTCGACGTCCCAGACGATAGACTGATAGTGAAGAGCGACTCGGCTCTCGGCCACGGACTTATGGACAATGTCAAGACTGTGGTCTACATACGCAGCGAAGGTTTCGACCCGGCCGGAAACGTGCAGCTCGCGCAGGAAGTCGATGCCGTCAACAAGAGAATGGTGGAGGAAAACCGTCCTTACGTACTTATTGGTCCGGGACGTTGGGGTTCCGCCGACTCAGCACTCGGCATTCCCGTGCGCTGGCCTCAGATAGCCGGAGCACGCGTCATTGTGGAGTACGCCATGCGTGGCTACCGCATCGAGCC
>CAZIAX010000154.1:0-5742 GCA_964537745.1 uncultured Sangeribacter sp. | reverse complement strand
AGCCAGAGAGAGCAGACTCAGGAGGGCCAAAGCTATCTTTTTCATATGTCGCGTAGTTGTTTTGTTGTTCATTAATAGTTTAAATGAATATAGGCTATACGCGCTCCAATCTCTCTGCTGAGCTGGAAGGCATATAGGACGATGCTGTTTATGTAAGTGTATATATAGGTTTATGTATAGGTTTAGTTTGCTGTTGAGTGTCAGCAGCTATCAATAGAAAGTGTCTGTATAAGTTGTTGCCATATAGATAGTGTTTTTGTCGTTAGTAAGAAAACGCAAATTTAATACAAATATTTACAACTTCCTAATAAAAAGACAAAAAAAATACGAAAATGTGACTAAATAATGTTCATAATTTCTTTTGAGTGGGTAGAAATGCATATTTCGTCCAACTTTTTGAAGGAGTATATCGCCGGTTGACATTGTGGCCTATGCTGCCAGGGCGTTGGTCTGGGTTGAGTCTTCAGTAGCCTTTAAGAGGCTATTTGAGTAAAATTTGCGAATTTTAAGATGATAATTGGAAAAAAATGATTAAATTTGCATCTTAAAATCGGTTTACCCGAGCGGGAAGCCAAAGAATAGGTCATAAACCTATAAACCAATAATCCAATAAACCTTAAGTAGAGCGAAGCGATACTTAAATAACACAGCATAGAATTATGGCAAAACAGGAAGATGTCTTTAAGACGATTGTGGCTCACGCCAAAGAATATGGTTTCGTATTTCAATCATCTGAAATCTACGACGGTCTCAGCGCTGTCTATGACTACGGCCAGAACGGCGTGGAGCTGAAAAACAATATCAAACGCTACTGGTGGGAGGCAATGACAATGCTCCACGACAATATCGTCGGCATAGACTCTGCCATCTTTATGCACCCTACTATCTGGAAAGCATCCGGCCACGTCGACGCTTTCAACGACCCTCTGATCGACAACCGCGACTCGAAGAAGCGCTACCGCGCCGACGTACTCATCGAAGACGAAATCGCCAAGATTGATGACAAGATCAATAAGGAGGTGGCCAAGGCTGCAAAGCGTTTTGGCGACGCTTTCGACGAGGCTCAGTTCCGCTCTACCAACGGCCGCGTGCTCGAGCACCAGAAAAAGCGCGATGAGCTCCACCAGCGTTATTCCGACGCTATGAACGCCAACGACCTCAACGAGCTCAAGCAGATAATACTTGACTATGAGATTGTAGACCCCATCAGCGGCACAAAGAACTGGACCGACGTGCGCCAGTTCAACCTCATGTTCAAGACAGAGATGGGCTCCACTGCCGATGGCGCGATGAATGTATACCTCCGTCCGGAGACTGCCCAGGGTATCTTCGTCAACTACCTCAACGTGCAGAAGACAGGCCGCATGCGTATCCCGTTCGGTATCGCCCAGATAGGTAAGGCTTTCCGCAATGAGATTGTAGCCCGCCAGTTTATCTTCCGTATGCGCGAGTTCGAGCAGATGGAGATGCAATTCTTCGTTCGTCCGGGCGAGGAGATGAAATGGTTTGACTATTGGCGCCAGACACGACTCAAATGGCACAAGGCTCTTGGCCTCGGCGATGCCAAGTATCGCTACCACGACCACGAGAAATTGGCTCACTACGCAAACGCTGCCACCGACATCGAATTTGAGATGCCGTTCGGTTTCAAGGAGGTAGAGGGTATCCACTCCCGCACCAACTTCGACCTCAGCCAGCACGAGAAATTCTCCGGAAAGAAGATACAGTATTTCGATCCTGAGCTCAACCAGAGCTATGTGCCATACGTGATTGAGACCTCAATTGGTGTCGACCGTATGTTCCTCAGCGTCTTCTGCAGCTGCTACGAAGACCAGGATCTCGGCAATGGCGACCGCCGCGTGGTGCTCCACTTCCCGCCAGCCCTCGCTCCTGTGAAGTGCGCGGTGCTTCCGCTCGTGAAGAAAGATGGTCTTCCTGAGAAAGCTCGTGAAATCCAGCACAAGCTGCGCTTCGACTTCACTTGCCAGGTAGATGAGAAAGACTCCATCGGCAAGCGCTATCGCCGTCAGGATGCAATCGGCACTCCTTATTGTATCACTGTCGACCACCAGACACTCGAGGACAACACCGTGACACTGCGCCACCGCGACACAATGGAGCAGGAGCGCGTCAATGCCGACGACCTCGAGAAGATCCTCGCCGAGAAGGTATCGCTCAATTCACTGCTCAAAAAGTTGCTCTAATCGTTTGAAATGTTTAAGAAGTTTAAATGGTTTATATAGTTTAAAAGTGTTGATTGTGTTAAAAAAAATTTAGGGGAATGCATGATTAATCGTAGGCATTACTCCTAAAACTGATTAAACCATATAATTCACTGCACCATGTAACCCAACACAACTTATTGCCCACTACAACCATCTAAACTTCCTAAACTTCTTAAACCTTCTAAACCACATAATATGAAGAAAATACTCAGCAAGATAGCCATGGCTTTCATAGCCATCATAGCCCTGACTTCCTTGTCCAGCTGTAACTACAACTCTCTCGTGGAGAAGGAGCAGACTGTAGACCAGGCTTGGGCGCAGGTGGAAAACCAATACCAGCGCCGTGCTGACCTTATCCCCAATCTCGTCAATACAGTGAAGGGATATTCCGAGCATGAGAGCGAGACTTTCATCAAGGTGACCCAGGCACGCAGCGGCTTGACCGAGGCTTACAATGCTGCTGAGGCAGTGGAGAATCCTCAGCAGAACATCCAGCAGTATCAGGAAGCTCAGAGCAAACTCAAAGGTGCGCTCGACATCTACGTGAACGCTGTCAAGGAGGCTTACCCCGACCTAAAGGCAAACCAGAACTTCATCGACCTTCAGACCCAGCTTGAAGGAACTGAAAACCGCATAGCCACCGAGCGCGAGCGCTACACCCAGGCCGTGAAGGACTACAACACCTCCATCAAGAAATTCCCCACCACCATCTATGCCGGTTGGTTCGGATTCAAGGAGAAGGAGCAGTTTAAGGCTGAAGCCGGAGCCAACAAAGCCCCGAAGGTTGAATTTTAACTTAAATGAATAAATTGTCATATTGTCAATATGTCAAATTGACAATATGACAATAAATCATAATCCTAAAAAATGAATCTAAAGAAATATATCCTTCATGCGGCTGCTGTCCTTCTCATAGCTCCATGCGCGACGTCTTGCCTTAACGACGATGACAAGAACTCCTTCGACACCGCAGCATGGAAAAATGAGAACGAGACCTACTTCACCCGCATGGAAGACACCATAGGCGCCGACGGCAAGAAGGTTTTCGAGAAAATCACCCCGGTATGGGCTCCCGGTGTCACCATTTTGGCCCAGTGGCACAACGACCGAAGCCTTACAGCAGCTAATCTCTCACCGATGGACAACTCGACCGTGAAAGTGCAGTATGTGGCTTCTTACGTCAATGGTGTCACACTCGACAACAGCGCTTGGCCTCATACCGGAACTGCTAATTGGGATCTCTCCGACAGCACCTACATCTGCAAGCCGAGTGATAACATTGTAGGTTTCTGGGCAATGCTGACCAATATGCATGTTGGCGACTCCGTCACTTGCATCATTCCTCAGAATGCCGCTTATGGAGCTTCAAGTTCAAACACGTTGCCTTACTCAACTCTCATCTATAGCATGAAACTGAAGGCCATCAAAGCATACGAAGTATCTGCAAAATAAAGAATTAACCTATGATCAATAAATTGACTGTGGCTCTTGCCACGTCGGCTGTCGCCTTCTCATTCTTAGGAGTGAGGGGCGATGATGCGTCTATAAAGTTTGACACTTTCAAAGTGTCGCCAGAGGTTGCCCTCTCTCTTCCCGCTATCCCCGCCGACTCTCTACTCGCATCAAAGAATGCTTTCTCCAACGACAAACTTCTTAAAAGCGTCAATCGTAAACTCAACAAACCGACGGATGACTGGACAGAAGTGAAGGCCGATACCGCTTACTCTGTGAAATTCCCGAAAGCGGAGAAGGGTCCGGTTTTGCGTACACTCGCCACGCGTCTGCGTCCCGACAGATTCGTCAAGGGAACGCTAAGGTTGAAGTCGAACGTCATGGCTGAGCTCTCGGATGCTTACGGAAGTCTGCTGACAGTCAGTCAGGCCGATTCCGTTCCATCTTGGGACAAGACCAATTTGACTCTCGAGCCCGCAGAGACTGTAGAGCTTTTCGTCTCCTTCATATCCTTCCCGGATGATCCCGATGCTCCCAGCATTGAGCTGGAATTCGAACCCGACGAGGGTTTCGAGAGCGTATCGATTGCCATGGGGCCTGCTGTCACCACACGTTTCCGTGTAGATGAGTCAGCATTGGGTACCCGTGTAAGCCGTGCCTCGGTTTCTCCCGACGGCAAGTATATGATTCTGGGCTACTCCACAATGTATGGGGAGAACAACCGCCGCTCATGGTCTGAGCTCATTGAGTGCGCCACTGGTAAGACAATCAATGCCTCACTCCCGAAGAGTACCGTCTGGTTGCCGAAGGGGAGCAAACTCGGCTACACTGTAAAGACCGATGACACTTACTCTCTGTATAGCCTTGATGCAGCAACTCAGAAGCAGACACTGATGGCAACGGAACTCCCCGAAGACAACTTTACGATCAGCCCTGATTGCAGTTTTCTTATTGTCTATAAATATGTAGAAGGTCCGAAAGACTCCGGTCCCGTAAAGCGTCTCAGGGACCCGGATGACCGACTCTCAGGTCATCGCAACAGGTATTATCTTGAGAAATATGACCTTAAGACCGGAATCAGACAACCTCTTACTTATGGAGGCAACACCACATCTGTCTATGACATAGCGCCAGACTCCAAAAAACTCGTGTATGGCTCACAGACTGAGAAAATGGACGTCTTTCCATTCTATTTCAACGATATCATCGAGCTAGACCTGACTACGCTTGCTACCGACACACTCGTTAAGGCTGACCCCTACGTGCAATCTTGCAACTACTCTCCCGACGGCAAGCAGCTTTTCTTCACCGGTGGGCCAGAGGCTTTCGGTGGGATCGGAAAGAACAATGGGGGCCATAAGTATAGCAACGATTATGACGTGCAGGGCTTCATCATGAACCTCGCGGACAAAACGGTGCGTCCCATGACGCGCGATTTCAATCCATCTCTTGAAGGTGAACCGGTTTGGAACAGTGTCGATGGTCAGATTTATTTCCGTGCTACTGAAGGCTTTAATCTCAATGTCTATAAGCTTGACCCCAAGAGTGGCAAGATCACGAAATTCGATTTCGGAATGCCCTACATCTCACGCTTCTCAATCGGCGCTGATGAAAACAAGTGGATGGCTGCCATTGGCTCCGACTATCACTATGCAGGACGTTGTGAGCTTCTCGACCTCAAGTCGGGCAAATTGAAAGTGGTGGATGACCCCTATTCGCGCGACTATCCCGACATGCAGGTAGGGGAGGCCTCGACCTGGACCTACAAGGCATCTGACGGCACCACCATCGACTGCATGCAAGTGCTTCCACCCGATTTCGACCCGAATAAGAAGTATCCGCTGATTGTATATTATTATGGCGGTTGCTCTCCCTGTCAGCGTTATCTCAGCGTTTACGACCCTCAGATCTTCGCATCGCGCGGCTACGTGGCGCTCGTCATCAATCCTTCGGGTGCCTATGGTTACGGCCAGGAATTCTCAGCACGCCATGCCAATGCCTGGGGCGACTACACTGCCAATGACATCATCGAGGGGGTGAAGGAATATTGCCGCACCCACGACTT
>CAZIAX010000153.1:0-5754 GCA_964537745.1 uncultured Sangeribacter sp. | reverse complement strand
CAAATGGATACTATTGTTTAGGGACAATGGATTTTAACTCAAGCCATGGAGAATGTCCGATGAACGTGGTCTGGGATATGCATGAGTCTATCCCTGGCTTTGTCCTGGAATCCGCCAAAGCTATATAAGGTCCTTTCTTTATCCTGAATATAGCCTCTACTCCAATGGGCTAAATCGGACCTGCAGGTTGATTTTAAAATAATAGTTATTATTTTCCTTATATAGTGATCCGAAGAGAAATGGCTTTTTAGGTTTTTCAGTTTTTGCATAAATTCTAATATGGCCAGAGTTATCCCCGTCTTCCCCTGTTGATGGCTGCTCCAAACGAGTGGAATTAAGCAAATACCGATACAGACGATTAGTTTCATCAAGTGGATAGTAATGACTCTCTCCATTGGATTCAACTATGATTATATCTTTTTCTATTTCCTTTGCTCCATTCCATGGTTTATTTGGAGATTTACCCATTCCTAAAGCACATTCAAGCAGAAAACGTCCGAGTTTAATTTCATACACCGGTACCTCTGGCGTAAGGCGGTAGGCTAATGGATTATTATGGTTAAGTTCTGCGATTACTTCATCCCAAGAATCCAGACCTTTGCAATATTTATATAAAAGTGAATAAGCTAAAATCGAAGGTAAATCTCCATCAATCAAACGTAGGTTTTGAAATAAGATTTCTGATTGTATACCTTCAAATAAAATCCTTCCACCAACCTCAATTTTTTCTTTAAGTCCAAATGTATTTGTGTTGGCTAATCTGGCAGATATTGAAGATTTAAATATTTCATACCCTATTTTGTATCCAGCAGGGGAAAATATTCTATAGATAAAATTAGAACCAGAACTGGAGACGAAAAGAGGTGAATTTACATCTAAAAATATTTTGACCGAGCTTTCTGAATCTTCATGCACATCAAGGTGCACCTTCTCACCGTTACTAACTTCTCTATCTGATTTCTTTAAAAAATCCATATTAATATTAACATATTAATAATTAGTGAAATATGGTATTTGCATAAACTCTCTGTCACCACTTGTTCTTTATTTGTAGTAGTACGGCACCCAACAGCCGCCCTCATGTTGCTGCTTTGAATCTGTCATAGTGGGCTTCTAAGTTTTCTGGATTGGGAAGAAAACGTGATGGAAGAATTATTTTCTTATTATTCAAAGATTTAAGATATAATCTTGTATCTTCTGATTTTGAAGAGTTAATAAACTCATCAAATATTTTCAGAATGTAGTCGGGAGTAATGGAAACACGTAGTTTGTCGTATGCCTTGTGGAAGAGGGGATTCATGCATAGTCCATTGGTTGGATCTGTTCGTAAGGATTCTTCTTCGCTCCATCCAATGATATGGCATGCTTCCAATATTTTGTCATCAGTGATGCCTGAAATACAGCATGTGTTGTTGTAGGATGACAAGACGGCTGCTCTAAAAAATGATTGATTGATTCTCCGTTTTGTTGCCACAATCGTGTCTTCACCTTTCGGAAGATCCAAAAGATTTTCTAAACTTTTATGTTCCTTCTGAGCAATCAAGCTTTCTGCGTCATAAGCTAATTTGTCCCAATGTCCATAATATTCCTCCCAAATTTCTTTATCAAGTTTAGAAGTTCCAGTTAGGCCTACTATTCCTTTTGCCTTTAACAGAGGGTCAAAAGCTCCAAAGTTGCCAATTTTCATCTTGACAGCGGCGGCTGTGCGTCCAATAAGATTTGCAACTCTTACTATACATGGATTCGAATTGCTCGCTTTGTTAAATGGAACGTGGCAATATGCATACAGTGCCAATATCTCTTCATTACGAGTCCATCTTGTGTTCATGGCATATTATACGTTTGAAATTTTACTTTAGGAAAAAACTATCGACTCTCCGCAAACAAGAAGGCATTTGTCATGAGTCATCTTAGTTTTACTCGAGCTTTTGAGTTGCAAAATTACTAATAATTACCGGAAAATCCAATAGTTAGCGTTATTTTTTTGTTGTGTTTTTTGTTGCTGTCTTATGTTCTCAACCCTGTCTAAAGACATGATTCAAACCTTCCTCTTACCTACGCCATAAGCCCCATACCCTCAATCCCACCAACTCCGCAAGAAATAAAGACGAATAGTGTTGTATAGATGCCATACCTTCTCCGCCCGCAGAGAGACCTCCCAACTTCAAGTATTTCCTTCCCTCTGCCATCCCAATACAACTATGGCCAGACACTCAAAAAAATTGTTTGGAGTGCTGGCCATGGATGTCAGTCGGGGAGGCCGGCAAAGCCGGTGGGTGACGCAGCCGGAGAGGCGAAGAAGTCCTGGAAGAGTAGGGATTGGGTGGAGGCATCCACGCTTTGCTTCTTACGTAGGGCCGATAGGTAATTGGAGTCATCCCACGCCGGTGTCTTGTTCGGCTCCCACGGCAGATAGCGGCCATTGACAAGGTTGTAGTTGAAGAAGGCCTTACCGCTTTCTCCCAAATGACGGAACTTCACTTTCTCCACCTTTATCATCACATTCTTCATCTGTCGGTTGCGATGCACCACCAGTCCGTAGTCGGCCTTGTTGTAGAAATGCGCCGATCCGCTGATGTCATAGAGCGATGGAGGGTCGATAATCCCCTCCTTGTTCTTATACAGTTTTGTGGGATGCGCCATAAGGATTACCATCACATCGTTGGTCTGCGCAAAACGGGTAAGTTTGTCGAGTATGGCGCTTATCTGCAGTGTCTCGCTGCGTCGGTCGTCCCCTTCGGGCTCGATGCGGTTGTATGGGTCTATGACAAGCGCCTTTATCCCATGTCTCCTTACCAGATAGGTGGCTCTCTCGATGATTGTCGAAAGCCGGTAGTCCTCCGGGTCGATGAAGAAGAAATTGCGGTTGATGTATCGCTTGGCCTCCTCATACTCGCCAAGAGGAAGATACTGGCGTCCAAACTGCTTCCCGGTCAACTTCGAGGTCAACTTCGAGACATGATAGCACAGAGGGTAGTTCTCAGGACTGAAGTAAGCGAATTTCCAACCATAACGGATGTTGAGACGCACAGCTATCTCGTCGATGAACTCCGACTTGCCGTTGCCGGGAATGCCGGTCACAACACACAGCCTCTTGGTCTCGAACGATATCAACTGGTCAAGATTCTCATGTCCGGTGACGGCCCCTTTCTGCAGTCCGTTGTGGTACAGTGCATCCACCGTATCCTCCTCATCCGAGAGCCTTACGACTCCTTCCGGCTGCAGCTCCACCGCTTCCTTCAACGCCTGCAGAAGAGCCGCCTTCCCTCGCTTCATCAGCAGCTCGTTGGCATCCTTGCAGTCAACACCATACTCAACGATGCGGCATTTCTCAGGACCAAAACGTCTTACCAGCTCCTCCCGAAGCTTTATACCCTTCACATCCGTGTCGACGGCGATGTAGATGGTTTCCTTCCCCTCGAAATAGTCTTCGATGAAATCGTCGAGCCACTCCAGGTTGGCATTCGCTCCGGCAGGGACACTCACCACGTCGGTGCGTCCGCACTCCGCAAAACTGAGGGCATCCATCTCTCCCTCGGTGATGATGCATTCCGGTGTCGATCGGATGGCGTCGATGTTGTAGGGTATGAGTCTGGCGCCCGGAGTCATCTTGAATTTCTTGTCGGGTGTGCGGTATTTGATGTTGACGAGTTGCTCTCCATGGAAATAATTGAAGTTTACGGTGGGCACTGGGGCTGAGTTACCGGGCATCCTCTCCAAACTTTCCGACACCCTCATGATTCTGAGGGTATCGGAAGAGATGCAGCGGGATTGGAACCATCCAAGAGTGGCGGTTACGGGCTGACGGCAGAACGCGTCGGATGGTCGGGTATAGGTTTTCTCTGCATTCCTCACACTTGCCGGACGCTGAGGCCCCATCGATGAGGCCCGCTGGATATTGGCAAGAGGTGCGGTGCGGTCTGCCGTCCCGCTGTAGCCGCAGTAGTGGCAATTGAAAAGGCCTGTACGGAGGTTGACTGAAAGCGACTTGTCGTGGCGGTCATGGCGAGTGCTGTGGCATTTCGGACAAAAGGTCTTTATGTTGCCGTCGCCACTGCGGTGGTTGGGTATCTGTATGCCCAGCGATTGAAAGTCTATCATCGTTAATTCACAAGTATTTAATCAATTACTAATTCGTTTTATTCCTAAACTAAGGCCCGACCCTTTCCAGATATGGTCCGACTCAATGGTAGGGACGCACGGTTCGTGCGTCCGCCGCGCGTCCCAAGCGGCCCGTCCGCAATCTGAAGACTGAAGACTCAAGACTGAAGACTTAAAACTACTGAATATCATCCCATGAATTCGTGGCGCCGTTCCAGTAGAAGGCTTTCCCGGGACGTGGAGGGGCATCGTTGGGTATAAAGTCCACGCCGTTGTAGGTTCTCCTTCCCTCTGAGTCGATGTATTCGCCGATCCCCAGCCACCCCTTGGTCTCTTCACCGGCCATACCGCCGTCAGATATCGCCTGAAGTCGGGTCTTTCTGTCGCGCTGCACCCTGTCTGCGAGGGCAAAAATGAGATGCGAGGCCGCATCTTGGTAGCTGTCATGGGTCTTGTCGGTGAGTGCCCACTGCATGGTGATCTCTTCCGCCATGGTCCTGAGTGTCTCGACGGATGTGCGGTGCTTCATGGCCAGGGCCTCGAGTTTCGCCTGGTTGGAGGAGTCGAAAAACCTTGGCAGGAGCTCTGAGTCGTGATAGGGCGGTTCTTTCCCGGCATTCCCTCGCGCATGCACACGTGTCGCCGTCGTCGTCGACTTTTCTGATGCTGGTCTTGATTCTGATTCTGATTCTGATAATATATCATAGGGCGCATCGTCTTGTATCGCTTTGCATGCATTTGCATCCATAGTATTGTCGGAAGCTGCCGTAACCGCGTGCTTGGGTGTCTGCTGGCCTTTTTTCCAACGGGCGTTTGCGGCCTCGCGTCTTTTTTCGCCCACCTCCGTGCGCTTGCTCTGCATACGGTCTATCTCATTGCGTATGAAACCGAAAGCTATGGTTTCCATCAGCTCAAGGTGTTTGGTCAGTTCCCCGGTAAGAGAATACTCTACGATGGCTTCGATTACGTTCCATCTCTGCTCAAGAGGAAGGGCCTTGAGCGGCTCCATCCATGCGCCTACGAAAAGAAATGATTTAGGATTCATTTGTCGTTTTGCTTTTAGGGTTTATTGATTAACTAAGTTTGTCATTCCATTGCAAGCTTTGCATCGGAATGACACCGCAAAATTAATCAACCCCTCCATCCTCCCACCCTTATCCCAATAAATACCCTGCCGATACCGTCCCAAGCGGCCCGTCCGCAATCTGAAGACTGAAGACTGAAGACTGAAGACTTATTATTATCAAGATAAGGCTCTCCACCCCAAATCATGTATTAACTTTGCACTCGGAAACAAGATCCAATGATCAGGTTCGGCGCGACAGCCAGAGGGCGGCGCTTGGTCTGGAACCCCGGCTTCCAACCAGTGGTGAGTCAAGAGTGACCTCCATCTACCATCAAATTATTCGTGATGCTTGATAACTCATCATTCATCATTTATAATTTATCATTGCCTGACGGTTTCCTCACGGAGGCCTGCAACCACCACGTGTTCACTCCGTGCCGGACCCAGTATGGTGCGCTGCCTTCCCAGGCAGCTTCCCCATCCGAGGCCACGGAAAGAGAACAATGACATGTTGCCACAAAACCAACGGAGCCCCGTACTGCGTAGCCGTGGAACGGAGGCGTCTCGCCTCCGCCGTGCCGACTTAA
>CAZIAX010000152.1:0-5760 GCA_964537745.1 uncultured Sangeribacter sp. | reverse complement strand
AGCAGCCCAAGGAAGGATACCCCAATCCTCATCGTTGATGAAAATGCCTCTATACTTTATGGAGGGGGTGGGAGATGTATAGTCTGCTGTCACGCTTATTTCGGGAGTGAACTTTACCGGCACGTCAGCCCACCAAACCCATGGGTCAACGCCCATAGCCCTTGACAAAGTAGTGACCCCGTAGGCCGTTCCACGTCGATCAGAGCCAGCAATCACAAGGCATTGCTTTCCTTTTTTGTCAGATATGGTCTTTATCTTGAAACGCTCTGGCGAAGCCTTAATATCATTGACATTCATAGCACCAACCTTAATGAGAGAGTCTATGATAGAGGAGTTTCCGATTGTGCCGATGATGATGGAATTCTCTATGATATCATTGGAAGAGTCTATTACTTTTGGTTTTGCTCCTGTAAGTTTTGCTATATCTTCAACGAGCATGTTGGCAGCCTTGCCAACAACAGTAAAGTCTTTGCTGTCGTAGATGATAGGGGAGTTCTTGATGTAGAAAGCACCTGACTGGCTGCCCGAGCCTGGAAAGACATCGAGAAGAGTATTGCCAAATGCAAAGGTTTGGATACCTAACAGTATCGCAGCTGTGAATAAATGTTTTTTACACATTGGAGATTAGATCTTTTGCTATTATTGTGCAAAGATACTGATTTTAATTTATTGATGCAAATAATGGTTAGAAATTGACCAGAAACGGCCTATCAGAGCAAATTGTCTGTAAAAAAGTAAGAGTCTTGACTTGCTAGGACGCTCGCAGGAGCGTGCCAACTACATTGGCTACGCAGTATATTTTGGGGTGTAGAATGAACTTTAGCGGGGGTTGTGCGTTTAAAATGATGAAGAAAACAAAAATAAACCTAAAAACTATATTTGTAATGGAACTTAAAGGAAGCAAGACCGAAGAATGTCTGAAGACCGCTTTTGCTGGTGAATCACAAGCATGTGTGAAATACTCTTTCTATGCTAAGAAAGCAAAGAAGGACGGCTACCAGCAGATCGGCGACATCTTCGAGGAAACCTCAAAGAACGAACATACCCACGCAAAACTCTGGTTTAAGTACCTTCATGGCGGAGACATTCCCTCAACTCCAGACAACCTCGTTGATGCAGCCGCTGGCGAGGAATACGAGTGGGAAGATATGTACAAGGACTTCGCAAAGATCGCACGCGAGGAAGGTTTTACCGAGATTGCAAAGAAATTTGAGATGGTTGGCGAGATCGAGCGCACACATATGGAGCGCTACAAAACTCTCTTCAAGAACATCGAGGACGGACTCGTCTTCTCACGCGACGGCGACCGCATGTGGATGTGCCTCGAGTGCGGTCATATCCATGTGGGCAAGTCTGCACCAAAGATCTGCCCGGTTTGCAGCCATCCGCAGGCTTACTTTGAGCTTCGCCCAGAAAATTATTGATAACTCACATAACTAATAATTTGAGGCCCCGAGATTTCCATCCCGGGGCCTTTATCTCCCAGATAACTCTTACAACTTAAACTTACAACTTAAAACAAATTTACTTTGGAGGGATGGCTCTATAATTGCCACTCAATAGCATAAATGAGAAGAGACGCAGAAGACCGTCGAAATAGGCGTCAAAGTATCCGTCGCCATAAGGCTCGTGTTCGCTCTCCCAAAGTCTTTGAGCAAACTCTCGAGATTTAGGATCAGTTGCAGCAATAGATGCTGCCCCGAGAGTGCTAACAAGACCCAATGAGTGGCGTAGGGCTTGATAATCACCAGCTCCCAACACTCTTTCAACAGGACTACCGTCAGTCTGATATTGGTCGACGTAGTCATCTATACCCTGACTATAGAAAAAATCTTGAATTCTGTCTGCATATGCACGCTGCCAGTCACCATCAGAACCATTCCAAGCAAAATCAATCCCGATATTCAACGGAACTCTCCATGAATCGAAACGGAAATCGTCTCCAATGATGAATCTACTCCCACGCTTAGAGCCGTCGTAGGCTGAATAGTCAGGAGTCAATCCGGTTACGGGATGCACAGCCTGATGTAAATACTCACGGCTCCTGTCGGCACACAACTTCCAGAATCCACTTCTTCCATCATCAGCCCATTCTGCCCAAACATCATAGAAAGCTGGAATATGATAAGAGGGGTCTGTGTAACTGCTGCCCCATGGGTCAGGAGTAAATGTGATGAGTTTCTCTTGAATATTTATTATAGGAGCTACTTTGTCCATACCAATCTTAAGCATAGATTTGTCAAGAATATTTCGAGCTTCAGCCTTGTAGTCTATTCCTGTATCGTCTCCCCAGCGATTTGAAGCAAAGATGAGGGAAGTGATGAAAAATAATTCTCCGTCGGAAGCTGAACCATATGCATTGGGAGAGCCATCAGTCTTGCAAGCCCAGGCAAAATAACCATCGTTTGGTCCATCTTTATGCTGCATATGTTTTTTTGCCCAACGCCAGAGTTTGTCAAAGATATCCTTGCGATCAAGTTGGGCTGCAATCATCATCCCATATGACATACCCTCAGTTCGGACATCATTGTTTTTGATGTCACTGATATATGCTGTTGAGTCTTCCAATTCGAAGTATACCTTATTTGGCCCATAGAATACACCTTCAAAAATATCCTTAAGCCGCAGATCGGTCTCTTTCTGTGTATATCCCAACTCAGTGAAATAATTGCGATATTTGCCTGACTTCATACCACCTGACTCAGATGGCAGCGCATCAAAACCAATCCAGTCAATATCAGCATTTGAGCCTTTGGATAGAGTCACTTTGATATCTACAATCCCAGTCGGAGCATAACTTACAGGTACGGTTACCGTTTCCCAATACTTTCCTGCCTTAATTGGAATTGCGGCTATTACTTTACCGTCAGTTTCGCTTATCACAATCTCACATCCAGAGGAACTCAACACGCGAGCCTTCACTTCTTTCACTGGTTTTTGGCCAAAATCTACTCTATCATATCTCAACCATGAACCCTTTTTAGTGAAGATTGCGGTCCATCCTTTGAATTTATCTTTTTCGTCAAGGAACTTTAGTGCGACCCCTTTGGGGCTGACTTCGGAATAACGGTCAATCTGAATTCTTTTCCTTGCATCGCTTATTCCAACACCGCGAAGAGTAGGCACCACCTTATTGATAGTGCCATCCTCATTGAAAGTCACAGTATCTATTCTCGCGCTTCGGCGTTTGTCCATCTCCGGCGAATAATCATTGTGATGATAGAAGAGATACCATTGACCATCCTTCTCCACAAGAGAATGATGATTGGTCCAGCAACCAGTAGGCGACTCATCCATAATAAGACCTTTGAATTCAAAAGGACCAAAAGGATTGTCGGCAATAGCATAAGCGAGAGTCTCAGTCTTATCTTTGACCCAAGGGAAAGTGAGATAATATCTGCCATCGCGCTTAAAAGCGAAAGGACCCTCCTTAAATCCTTCGGGTAGACCCTCAATTTTTAGAGGTTCCGAATCGAGTTCCACCATATTGTCTTTTAATTTGGCTACAGAAAGGCCCATTCCACTCCAATACAGATAACTCTGTCCGTCATCATCAACAAGCACACAGGGATCTATACCCATCACTCCTTGAATGCGACGGGGCATCGATAAGAATGGCCCTTCGGGATGTTGTGCGACAGCTACCCCTATTCCGAAACCTCTCTCAACATCTTTAGGGGAAGCCGGAAAATAAAAATAGTATCGGCCATCCTTCTCCACGCAGTCTGGAGCCCACATAGTATAGGAGTCTGGTTTCACCCAAGGGATGTTGTTTTGAGTGAGTATAACTCCATGGTCGGTCCAGTCAACGAGATTATCCGATGAGAAGACATGGTAATCCTGCATACAAAACCACTCTTTTAACTCCTCCACTGGACTTTCTATATCGTGGGAAGGATAAAGGTAGAATCTACCATTGAAGACACGGGCTGTTGGATCAGCTGTAAACTGGTCGTGTATTATTGGATTCTGAGCCAATAGCCCAATGTACATAAGAGCCACTCCTACTGTGAATATACGTCTCATACTTCAGCGTTTTCTGAAATTCCACTTTGAGTTATCGCTGGCGAAATCAAACTTTCCAAGTGAAGGAGTACAGTCGGCTACAGAAACAAGCACCAACTCCTCATCACAACCGGGAATAGCCTTCGGCATTATTCGGTAGGTGCCGTCGATAAGCTGCTCAATGCGCCAGAGTTGCTCATCGGCACCAGTGAAATGTTCTACAGTTGAAACATCCTTGTCGGCAGTTGCCACTAAAGCACGATCGGTGCCTTCAATCGTAATCTTATAATATGGAGCGCCAAGATAGCCTCCAGCATCAGGAACAGCAGTAACAGTCCACTTCTGGTGAGGTCGAAACATATAGTCGCCGATTCTGACATCGATATCGCCAGAAGGCCAAGTGCCAATCACTTCTTCGAGAGTCTGATCTTTAAGTGGCTCAATGGGTTCGATCTGAGGTTCCCAAAACCGATGCATTCCTCCCTGCATTCTAACGAAATCCACAGCAAGTTCCAGGCCATATCCACGGCGTTCGGATTCTATCTCATAAGTATCCTCCACAAATGGATCTCCTGCTACTGGCCACTCATTCTTCCAAAGAAGAGGAAGCACAGCCAACACACTTCGACCACCTTGATCAAAATCAGCTTCAAAGTGGAGCGACATCTTTTCCACTCCATCTTCCTCAATATATCTTCCGAAACGACCAGCTCCCGTCTTTCTACTACCTGAGCTTGCCACCATTTTTCCGCCTCCTTTGAGCATGTCGCGCCCCATATTATCGAGATAAGGACCTTCCACATTTTTTGATCTGCCCACTATGATATTATATGTGGAGTTAGGACCATCGCAACATGTGCCATGAGTGCCAAGAAGATAATACCAACCATCTTTATATATAAGATCGGTAGCCTCACAATCAATCGCAATATTTATAGGCAGGTTTCCCTCTTTACGGCCGCCGGTGGCGGGATCAAGTTCAACGAGGCGAATAAAACCGAAGTAAGTGCCATACGAACACCAAAGTCTTCCAGTCGTAGGGTCGAGGAGCAGACCCGGGTCGATGGCATCGCAATCCTCATTCTCTTCCGAGTAAGCCACCTCAATGGGTTCGGAATATTCAAAGTCTGGGGAGTTGGGGTCAAGAGTCTTATTCCACATAGTCAACACCTTACCACTATGGCCACCTCCAAGACCACCACCAGTGGCACTATAAGCAATAAGATAGCGGTCGCCAATCTTCACAACGTCTGGAGCAGCCCCACGTCCTGGGCGCACTCCACCGGCCTGCCAATGATAGCCATCTTCAGAGATCAGACCACCTCCACCAGTACCAAAAGTATAGTACTTGCCATCGCATTTCATGATGGTGGAAGGATCATGAATATAGGGATTGCCTGTCTGAGCAGAGACAGAAGCAGTTGTCATGCAAAGGAGAGCAACTGGAAAAAAGAAAAATTTATTGTGTTTCATGGTTATAATCTTGTGTGTTTAGAGATTACTAATAGTGAAATTAGTCACCGGACTTCCATCCTCATGAATGAAACGGAGGCAAAAATCGCTCATGCCAGGACCGTTGATGACAGCACCTCTAATGATGTTGCGACCTTTCTTAAGAGACAAGCGCTTTGAAGTGACATCGTCCATGACCATCCTTCGGTCGCCAGAGAGCAAAGCTACCTCTTCACCATTGAGCCACCACATGGAGGCGGAATTAGAGCCAACTGCCATCCTTACGTCAGGAATGTCTTCCTC
>CAZIAX010000151.1:0-5910 GCA_964537745.1 uncultured Sangeribacter sp. | reverse complement strand
CCACTATCGGACAGCGCACCTTTATCAATATGGGATGCAAGTTTCAGGATTGGGGTGGTATCACAATCGGAGACGGTTGCCTTATAGGACATAACTGCACGATATGCACAGTGAATCATTCAAAAGATCCCGACCACCGCGGCGACATGACCTGCCTTCCCGTAAAGATAGGCAATAAGGTATGGATAGGGGCCAATGTCACCATCCTTCCCGGTGTCACCATCGGCGACGGAGCCATCGTAGCTGCAGGAGCAGTAGTAACCAAGGATGTTGATGCAAACACTATCGTAGGAGGAATTCCTGCAAAATTTATCAAAAACATTTGAGACATGAAAAAATTACTTATTGGAGTGGCCGTTGCCCTTGCCGCTGGCCTACAGTTAAATGCGCAAAATCAAAATATCGACAATATGATGAAGACAGAAAACCTTACCCTCGTACAAGAATGGGACAAGACCTTCCCAAAGAGTGAAAAAGTGGACCACTCGAAGGTTACTTTCGTAAACCGCTATGGCATCACATTGGCAGCCGACCTTTACAAACCCAAGAATGCCTCGGGCAAACTTCCGGCAATCGCCGTCAGCGGACCTTTTGGCGCTGTGAAGGAACAGTCATCCGGTCTTTATGCACAGGAACTGGCTGAGAATGGTTTCCTGACTATTGCCTTTGACCCCTCTTATACCGGCGAAAGCGGAGGTGAGCCCAGATATGTAGCCTCTCCCGACATAAATACCGAAGATTTCAGTGCGGCAGTTGATTACCTAATTTGCCGTGACGATGTAGATAGCGAAAAGGTCGGTATCTTGGGTATCTGCGGTTGGGGAGGAATCGCCCTTCAGGCTGCCATCAATGATCCGAGAATCAAGGCGACAGTGGCATCCACCATGTATGACATGACCCGAGTGAAAACGGATATTTCGACAGCGAGAACAGCGCAGAGCAGCGAAATGCCAAGCGGGCAGCCATGGCAGCCCAGCGCACGGAGGATTACCGAAATGGCAGCTATAAGCTTGGCGGTGGAGTCGTTGACCCGCTTCCGGAGGATGCACCGAAGTTTGTCAAAGATTATTACGACTATTATAAGACTCCCAGAGGATACCACAAGCGCTCACTCAACTCCAATGGAGGCTGGAATGTAACCTCCAACCTCCCCTTCCTCAACTTTAAGTTTTTTGAGTATGCTGACGAACTGGAGAATGCCGCTATGATAGTGCATGGCGACCAGGCACATTCCTTCTATTTCGGGAAGGATGCATTCGCAAAACTGAAAGGAGACAACAAGGAGTTTGTTGCGATTCCCGGTGCAAGCCATACTGATCTGTACGACCAGAAAGACATCATTCCTTTCGGACGTATCGTGGAATTCTACAACAAGAACTTCAAGAAATGAAGAAGGTTAAGATAACTGTACTCCGCCGCTCTTTCAATGAAGACTTAGCAAAGGAATATGGAGTCACGGGGCTTCGCACATGTGAGGCTGTCAAGGATGGACAAGTATTTTATGCCGGGCTTGGGAAACCGGAAGGTTTCTGCGACGGCGCATGGCATGCTATCTATCCCTATTGGTTTGCGCTTGCCAACGGTGCCAAATCATTTTGGTTCAACAACAGTTGGGTTAGACATGAAGGAGTTGCCGTGGCCTGCTGCAACGATGGCCTTCGGCCAGTTTATTTCAAATTGGAAGCGACAGAGGAAGAAGTTCTTCCGTAAGAAGAGCTTGACGTTACAAGTAACGTTTCGGTAACAGATATTCAGCATTCAGCTCGGAGAGCTGTTATTGTGTCGAAACCCCAGGCTTCAGCCTGGGGAAGGTTGAAGCGACTCAGTAGCCTCGGAGAGGCGATTTGTGTGAAAATCTACAATTTGCGGTTGAAACAATTAGTAGAAAATCGGAGCAGTTGTGATAACTGCTCCGATTTTTTAGTGTCTTGTTTTTTCAAGCCATCGCCAACTGATATTCCTTTGGAGTCTGGCCAGTCTGCTTCTTGAAGAAGCGGATGAAGTGTTGCGGATATTGGAACCCTAACAGTTCGGCAACCTGCTTAGTGGAAATATTCGGGTCAAGAAGCGCACTCTTTGCATGATTGAGCATTTTCAACTGTATATGCTCCTGGGCTGTCTTTCCAGTCTCAGACTTCACCAAATCTCCGAAATAATTGGGTGAAAGGCAAATCTTATCAGCAAAATACTTGACGGTGGGTATACCGTCCGAGGTTCCCCTGCCTGATTGCAAATAATCGTCAAGAAGATTCTCAAAGCGTGCAAGGACGTCATTATTCAATTCCTCACGCGTGACGAACTGACGCTCATAGAATCTCATGCAATAGTTGAGCATCACTTCTATATTTGATATTATAAGCGATTTGGAGAAACGGTCGATAGGATGCTGGAGTTCCCGCTGTATCTTATCCATATAGTCTTGAAGTATCAATCGCTCTTCGGTCGACAGATGCAGGGCTTCATTAGAGGCATAAGAGAAAAAGGAATACTGGCTCATTTTCTGTGCCAACGGGGTACGGTTGAGGAAATCAGGATGAAACAGCAAGCCTATGGCTTCGGGAGCAGGTCCATCTTCGAAGCGATGAATACCCACAGTCTGTCCAGGAGCAAAACTGACTACTGTCTCATCATCAAAGTCATAACTGGTTTTTCCGTAGTTAATCTTGCATCCTGTGGTTTTTTTAAGAAAGAGGGCATAAAAGCCAAAGTGCATACAATGGGTCGGTTGCTCGACAGAGTCATCGAAATGTACGATGCTGACCAACGGATGTCGAACCTCAAAACCGAAATATCGGTTGTACTTCTCTATTGTGTCTGCTTGATATATTTCCATATTGTCTTCAATTTAAGATTCGTACCCTCAACTTAAGGTTTATAGGGTTATGAGTTTTTTTCTAAGGTAGAGATTGTCAATGATTTTATGATGCAAATTTAGTGAATCTTAGGCTGATTTCCAAAGCTTACGGTTACTTTCAGTAATACTGGTTGATTTTGCCGTAACTTTGGTACTCTTCTTAAATGAAAGATGAGGTAACTTTGCAGAATAAAAAATAACAATACCTTCTAAATCTTTTAAATATGAAATTCTGGATAATGACATTGACATTACTTATGGCAATATCGCTGACAATGTGTGCTTGCTCACATGAAAACAGAGAGCCCATCCATGAGGAAGAACCAATACCAACGGAGCAGCCTGATGCGACCCCTGAAGAAGACTCTGACAATAATACCGAAGAAGATATGGATATGAATTATGCAAAATTCCCTCTTTCAGAGGGTAAGAACGGAGAGGCTCCGACAATCCGCCTAAGCAGCGGATATGATATGCCGATAGTTGGTCTCGGCACCTATAGTCTTACAGGAGAGGTATGCGTCAATTCGGTGAAATCAGCTTTAAATTTAGGTTTCCGCAAGATTGACACTGCCCATATGTATGGCAACGAGGTAGAGGTCGGACGCGGAGTCAGGGAATCTGGCATACCCCGTGAGGAAATCTTTGTAGCGACAAAGATTTATCCCAACCAATATTCCGACCCTGAAAAGGCAATCGAGGAATGTATCAACAAGCTCAACATCGGATACGTCGATCTGATGCTCCTCCACCATCCAGGGACGAATGATGTGAAGGCATATAAGGCGATGGAAAAATTTGTCAAGGAGGGCAAGATCCGCTCACTCGGAGTATCTTGCTACTATATAAAGGAAATTAACGATTTCATCAAACAGGTTGACATCAAGCCGGTGCTTGTTCAAAATGAAGTACACCCTTATTATCAGGATTTGGATGTAGTGCCGCATATCCAATCTCTTGGAATTGCAGTCGAGGCATGGTATCCGCTCGGCGGCCGCGGCCATCAGAAAGAACTGCTCTGTGACCCAGTACTTACAGAGATTGCTCAAAAACACGGCAAGTCAGTTGCGCAAGTAATACTGCGCTGGGACTTGCAACGTGGTGTCGTTGTCATCCCCGGTTCAAGCAATCCAGCCCACATGGAAGAGAATATCTCAATCTTCGATTTCAACCTTTCAGACGAGGAAATGGCCCGAATCGAGGCCCTTAACCGAAATGAAAAACATGACTGGTATTAAAAATTACAATGAAATGAAAATACTGGCAATCAACGGGAGTGCCCGTAAGCAAAGCAATACCGGCGATATGATTGACGTAGTTGTTAAGGAAATACCCGAGGAATACGAAATCGAGATAATCAATCTTGTGTCAGACACCATCAATCCCTGCCGCGCCTGCTTCGCATGTGCCGGAAAGGGGAACTGCATATGGCACAACGACAATTTCTGCGAGATCTATGACAAGATGGTGGCGGCGGACTGCATCATAATAGGGAGTCCCACATATGATGCTGATGTATCTGCAACCCTCAAAGCCCTTTTTGAAAGGGCAAGCGTGGTCAGTGACGTGAACCCCGGAATGTTTACTCACAAAGTGGGTGCAGGACTTGTGGTCGGACGCCGCGCTGGAACCATGAATGCTCTCGACAGCATAAATCATTTCTTTCTCAACAAAGAGATGTTCGTTGTCGGCTCTACCTATTGGAATCTCGCCTACGGACGGCTTCCGGGAGAGGCTCTGAAAGATGAAGAAGGTGTGGCAACGATGCGAAATCTTGGAAAGAATATAGCATGGTTACTCAATAAAATAAATAACTATTAAAACTCAAAAATATGAAAAATTTACCATCTATCGCCTTGGGAACTTGGTCTTGGGGCACAGGTGCCGTCGGTGGCGATCAAGTTTTTGGAAATAATCTTGATGCTGAAAAGCTAAAACCGGTTTTTGATACCGCAAGACAATTAGGTCTTAATCTGTGGGACACCGCAACTGTATATGGAATGGGAGCATCAGAAAAGATGCTTGGAGACTTTATCCAGCCCTATCCGCGCAAGGATTTCATCATCTCAACAAAATTCACACCTCAGATTGCACCTAAGACAGCGGATCCTGTTGGGACAATGTGTGAGGAAAGTTGCTGTAATCTTCATACTGATTACATAGACATCTACTGGATTCATAATCCTGCCGATGTTGAGAAATGGACTCCCAGTCTTATTAGGCTGCTTAAAAGCGGAATGGTGAAATGTGTAGGTGTTTCCAACCACAATCTTGCCCAAATTAAGCGCGCTGATGAGATCTTACGCGAAGCAGGGTATCGTGTCTCCGCCGTACAGAATCATTTCAGTCTGCTTTATCGCTCTTCAGAAAAAGCCGGCATACTTGATTATTGCAAGGAAAATGACATTACCTTTTTCTCGTACATGTGTCTTGAACAAGGAGCTTTAACCGGACGTTTCAGCTCGGAAAATCCGATGCCAGAAGGAAGTGGACGAGCTGCCACATACAATCCAATCCTTGATAAACTTGATGAACTTATCAATGTGATACGCGAAATCGGCAATAAACATAATGCTTCTATTTCTCAAATTGCAATAGCTTATGCTGTATGCAAAGGGACTCTACCTATTATCGGAGTGACGAAATCCAAACATGTAGAAGAAGCAGATGCTGCTTCCAAAATAATTCTTTCCACTGAAGAAATCTCACTAATGGAAGAGTATGCTCATAGAACAGGGGTCGACACCAAAGGAGCGTGGGAGAACCATATGAGTTAAATCAGAGATGAATTGGGTAGGTCGTACATACCGGTCGGCTACTGAATTCAAATCGCCCAATTGCATGCCCTTTAACTTAAGAAACATTAGAAAACGATTCTGTTTGTCAATGTAGACCCCACACAAGTCCTAAATAGACTTACATATTGTTCCTTTGACTTATTAGGCTGGTTAAGCGTAACATTGCATTTTTAAGAAAATATAATCATAAGGTGATAATCTTGAGTAAAAAGATTGTTTTAATATTAACCAACCTAAAAGGTAATAACATGAAACTTA
>CAZIAX010000150.1:0-5937 GCA_964537745.1 uncultured Sangeribacter sp. | reverse complement strand
TCTTGATGCCATTGCTCCAGTCTTCAAGATAGACATTCACGCTGATGCCCATCTCCTGCGCCATACGGATATTGCGTCGGATATCTTCGAAATGCTCCTCGGGAGTCTTCTTAAGCTGATTGCGACAATGATTCTCAGAGCCCTTGCAGAGAAGGTTGATGTTGACGCAGTCGCATTCGTTGATCCAGTTGAGGGAAGTGCCGTCGTCGACGAAACCCAACACCTCCACCCTATGAAGGCAACCTTCCTGACGGGCCCATTTGCAGATTCGAGTGACGGCGTCTTTCTCGCCTTCAGAGACACGAGCCGATGCCACCTCAATGCGGTCGACATTGAGATCTTTGAGCAGCGCACGCGCCACCATCAGCTTCTCATGAGGCACAAAACTTACGCCCGATGTCTGTTCGCCATCGCGGAGCGTGGTGTCCATTATCTCCACGCTCGCACTGTGGCTGTTCATTCCTTTTTTCGCTTTAGGAGTAGTCACGCCTTTGCTGCCTCCTCCCAGGCCTCAGTCTTGTCTTTATTTTCCAAAAGGAAATCAATGTCGTCAAGAGCATTCATCAGGCAATATTTCTTATAGCCATTGATCTCAAACTTCTCGCTCTCACCTGTCGCTTTATTAGTCACGGTCTGATTGGGGAGGTCTACCTCTACCACAGTCTTCGGGTCAGCCTCTATTGAGGCAAAAAGATTTGCAAGGAAACCCTCGCTCACAACCACAGGAAGCACAAAATTGTTCAACTCATTGTTTTTGTGGATATCAGCGAAGAAACTGCTGATTACGACTCTGAAGCCATAGCCAGCAATTGCCCAGGCGGCATGCTCTCGGCTGGAACCACTGCCGAAGTTCTTTCCAGCTACGAGAATCTCTCCGCTATATTTAGGATTGTTGAGTACGAAATCCTCATTCAGTGTTCCATCCGGGTTATAACGCCAGTCGCGGAAAAGGTTTTCTCCAAAGAAACTCTCTTCGCGCGTTGTGGCTTTAAGGAAACGGGCAGGAATTATCTGGTCGGTGTCGACGTTTTCAAGAGGAAGGGGCACACAGGTGCTTGTGATGATATCGAATTTCTGTTTCATATCTATATATTCAAATTTTGCAAACAAAATTTGAGGGTTATGAGGTTGTAGGGTTATGATGTTATAAGGTTCTCGGATCTGTAATCTTACCCGTTACGGCTGCTGCTGCTGCAACGAGCGGACTTGCAAGCACAGTCCTTGCTCCAGGCCCTTGGCGACCCTCAAAGTTGCGGTTTGACGTTGAGACTGACAGTTTGCCTGCCGGAATCTTGTCATCATTCATAGCGAGACATGCAGAGCATCCCGGCTGACGAATCTCAAAACCAGCCTCCTTGAGAACCTTGTCGAGACCTTCTTCCTTGATTTGATCGTAGACCATCCATGAGCCAGGAACAAGCCATGCAGTGACACCGTCAGCTTTCTTTCTGCCTTTCGCTATTGAGGCAAACGCACGGAAATCTTCGATACGTCCGTTGGTGCATGCGCCCAAGAATACATAGTCGACTGGCGTGCCCAAGAGTTTCTGTCCAGGTTTGAATCCCATATACTCAAGGCTTTTTAAATATGATGCCTTTCCAGCCTCAGGGATGGTGTCGAGAGTGGGGATTGATTCAGTGATGCCGATACCCATACCTGGATTGGTGCCGTAAGTGACGAACGGCTCAATATCTTCTGCATGGAATGTCAGCTCCTTGTCAAAGACTGCATCGTCACCACTCTTCAAAGTCTTCCAATATTCCACAGCCTTGTCCCACTCCTCACCTTTTGGGGCATATTCTCTCCCTTTGATATACTCGAAAGTGACTTCATCTGGAGCTATGAATCCTCCTCGCGCTCCCATCTCGATGGAAAGATTGCACAGTGTCAGTCGACCTTCCATCGACAGATTGCGAACTGCTTCTCCGGCATATTCCACAAAATATCCCGTTGCGCCAGACGTAGTGAGTTTTGACATGAGATAAAGCGCCACATCCTTAGCTGTGACATCTTTACCCAATTTGCCTTCGATGTTGATGCGCATCGACTTGGGTTTTTGCTGAAGGATACACTGAGATGCAAGCACCATCTCCACTTCCGAGGTGCCAATACCGAAAGCCACAGCACCCATAGCGCCATGAGTTGAAGTATGCGAGTCGCCACATACTATAGTCATTCCAGGGAGAGACAATCCTTGTTCCGGACCTACCACATGAATTATACCGTTCTTATGATTCATCATTCCGAAATGTTCGAGTCCGAATTCTTCGGCATTTCGGGCAAGAGTGTCCACTTGAGTCTTGCTTACAGGATCCTCAATCGGCTTATCTTGATCATGAGTCGGGGTGTTGTGGTCGGGCATACAGAAAATGTTGCCTGGGCGGAAACATTTGATGCCACGTTTGCGCATTCCTTCGAAGGCCTGCGGACTTGTCACCTCATGGCAATAAAGGCGATCTATATAAAGTTGCTCAGGACCATCCTCCACATGCTGCACCACGTGGCGGTCCCAGATTTTGTCGAAAAGTGTGTTAGCCATTTCTTTTACTCTTATATGATTTTTCACTTGCTTTATCTTAATAATAAGAATTGCAAAACTCCTTTGCGATTGCAAAATTAATCTAAATTCTACATATTTACTAATTTTTATCTCATTTTTATCCCTAAAATCGCATTTTTGGGATAGGAACAATTAAATTTCTTGCATATATACATATTATTTGCAAAGTTGAGGATAATTTGCGGAGAAAAGAAACTATATGGACGAAATTACACGTTAATCGAAAAAATTAGGAGGAGACGACTCGAGGCAAATAGAAACCGCCGTCCCATTTACTATGCATTTTCGAATGACTTTTGGGTTAGGGACGTGTTTTTGAGGGTAGAAATGGGGTATTTGACGGGATTTTATTGGGAAAAATGCAAAAAAAATCACTGTCATATTAAAAATTATAAACGCAATATTTGACAGACAGAAAATTTTCACTAATTTTGCAGTCTGAAAACAAATCACATATACATAAAGATATGACAAAAGCAGAAATCGCAAACGAAATTGCCAAGAAGACCGGCATCGACAAGTCGACCACAATAGAAGTCATCGAGCAGTTCATGACTGTAGTCAAGGACAGCCTCGCACATGGCGAAAACGTTTATCTCCGTGGCTTCGGCTCATTCATAATCAAAGAGAGAGCTGAAAAGACTGCTCGCAACATCACCAAGAACACGGCAGTCATCATCCCGGCTCACAATATCCCGGCCTTCAAGCCGGCGCCCGTCTTCAAAGAGGCTGTAGCTAAGGGTTGATCTTTTTCCCGCTACGAAAACAAAAAAATCCCGTTGGAGCTTTGCTCCTGCGGGATTTTTTGCTACTCAGTATTTTTCTATAACGGAGTGACTAAGACGAGGACTATTCCGTAGAGAATCAGAAGGGTGTTGGATACGGCATATGTGATGGTATAGCCTAAGGCGGGGACTGTGCTGCCCAGACGTTCCTGTACGGCACCTAAGCCAGCAGTAGTCTTTCGTGCTCCGGCACAGCAGCCAAGCGTAACAGCTGGATGGAACTTGAAAAGTTTGTGTCCTATAATGATGGAGAGGAAAAGCGGCACAAGTGTGACTATCAATCCGGCTACAAATATTTTTGGTCCGACATCGCTGAAGGCACTGATAAAAGATGGGCCCGAGGCTATGCCAATAACTGCGATATACATATTAAGTCCGAGATTGTTGAAAACCCATAAGGAAGCCTTAGGAATCGAACCTACTACAGGACGCTTAGCACGGAGCCAACCCATGATGAGACCCATGATCAGTGCTCCCCCACTTGCACCCAAGCTTACCGAAACGGCACCAACCTTGACAGCAAGAGCTCCCAACAAACCACCAAGAAGAATTCCCAGGCCGATGAATACGAAGTCGGTGGAGAGGGTCCGAGGGTCGGCATAGCCGATTTCCTTTGATGCCCGGTCGAGATATTTTTTTATACCGACAAGTTCCACGACATCTCCCGGGCGTATGGTAGTGCCACCAAGAGGATTCAGCGCCACGTCATTTCTTACAATTTTCTTTATATCCACCCCTTCCATCCAGTCGAGTTCTACCAGTTCATGCACTGTTATCTCCTTAAACTTACGGGATACAGTCACGTCAACATCCTCAACCGGGAACGAAAGAATGTCCACACCAGGCACCTCGGGGCCAAACCATGTATGGTCGCCGACAATCATTTCGCGTCGGGCGGCAAGAACAACGGTATCGTCTTTTTCAATAACTGTATCAAGAGCGACTGCGCTGATTACCTCACCGTCCTTAGCCCGCTTGATGCGCTCCACCGTGACTCTCTTTCCTTGCTTTTGAAATTCCTCCTCAAGCTCTGCGACAGTGTGCGGCTGAGACATCCAACTTCCATCTGCCGTAAAGGCACGGAAGGCTATCGGGCGGCAGGCATTGAAGCTTGAAGGATCGCTTCCTGGAGTGACGGGACTGAGAGTCTTCTCAAGCTCATGAGTCATGGCCTTTATCTTATCGAGGCCACCCATCATGGCGGGGCCAACATAGCCGAGCAGCCAAACGGCCCCCAATGTGCCGAAGACGTAAGTCATGGCGTAGCAGACAGGTATCGCGTCGACCATACCCTTTATGGCTTCAGGAGCCCCTGCAAGTGAATTGACCGTATCTTCGCCAGCTCCGACTACTGGTGAAGCCGTAGATGCTCCAGCCATCATACCGACAGCCTGACCAGGGTTCAAGCCAAACAGGAATGCCACCCCTATCGACGCACCGAGAATCAACGTGCAGACCACTACTGCGAAAAGCACCTCTTTCAGACCTTCACCTTTCAACGACTTAAAGAACTGGGGGCCTACGCTGTAACCGATACAGAACAGGAACAAAAGAAATGAAACAGTCTTCAGCGGACCGCCGACGGGGATATCGAGTTGGCCGACAAGGACACCCACAATCAGCACAGCCGTGACTGTACCCAATGCTATACCTTTGAACTTCAGCTTACCGAGCCAAAATCCAATGCCAATTGTGAGAAATACTGCTAAGGCAGGAGTATGCCTCAAGACTTCAACAAACCACATATTTTAATTAGATTTTAAGAATTATAATGGAATCTGAAACTATAACATTAAAGGCCTTGCATATGTTTACTTGCATATGTTTAAGGGAAAAGCCTGCTCGAATGCTATTCGAACAGGCTTTAATATAGAGTCTACATTCAGGGGTCAGTCATTATAACTTAGGAACTTGCCTTTTTCAGAAAAACGGACATCAATGCCATTGGAAAGCTCAACTTCGTAGCCATAGGCCTTTTTCTCAATGCCGGTCACTTTAGCCTGGCCTTGATTCTCTTTGATAAACTTTGCAATCGGTGAGATAATGAAAGCTGAAGGCACTGGATTGTCGCGTCCAACCTCTATGTCTTTCCAAATGCCGTGTTTGTCAAACGACACCACCGACCCGTCAGTCATAATGACGTTGTATTTCCGTATCTGACCAAATTCCTTTCCGATTTTGATATGGCTTACGTCTGACTTGAAGTTTTCTTTCAGCATTATCTTGGCTGCATGAGGAAGAATTTCTACGTCGTGGGAATAGTTGTCTCTGGCGAATGCAGTCATAGCTCCAAAGAGGACTGCAAGTATCAACATAAGTTTTTTCATAGAATTAAGGGATCAAGTGTGTGTGTTATTCAATATTATTTACTATTAGAATGTCTTAATAACTGAGATGGTTTATACTTAACGAAAATGTAATGTGGATGAAATATACTTGTATTTTCTTCTCCATCACCACAATCTTCAAATCGCGGCTTTTAACCGGTAGGAGGCTTCAGAAAAGACACTTATTACGATACTCCGGAAAATAAAAGTATGTTCGTTTGCTCATTACGATTTTTTTTTATACCTTTGGGATTTATTACGGAAG
>CAZIAX010000149.1:0-5960 GCA_964537745.1 uncultured Sangeribacter sp. | reverse complement strand
TCGGATTCTTTTATTATCTTTGCAGAAACTTACCTGTAACCTGACATGAAACTAAACTACCTGAAACTTCTGTCTCTGCTCGCAGTGCTCTCTGCGGGCGTTGCGGCTATGGCTGCCGACAAATGTGTGTCTGGCCTTAATGCCAAAGACTTTAAGAAATATTGGATTGTGGAGTCGGAGGGTCCTTATACAGTGACCTTCCGTGGCGACACGGCTGAATTCGTGGCCCCGAAGGGACTCAGCGTGTGGCGCAAAGAGAAGATGAGCGGTCGCACCGTAATCGAATACGATGCGCAGGTGGTCACGGAAAATCCTGACGACCGCCTCAGCGACCTCAACTGCTTCTGGATGGCTTCAGACCCCAACGCTCCCGACCCCTGGAAAAACCTCAAGAAACGTGGCGGAAAGTTTGTCAACTCATATACTCTCCAACTTTATTATCTTGGATATGGCGGCAACCATAATTCCACAACCCGTTTCCGTCGCTACAACGGTGATGAACGTGGCGTGGACGATGCTGCTTACCGCCCAGCCATCATTACGGAATATACCGATGCCGACCACCTCCTGAAACCCGGCAAATGGTATCATATCAAGATTACCCATGACGGACTTCGCACGCAATATTTCATCGACGGCGAACGGATTGTCGATTTCCGTGACCCAGCTCCGCTGACCGAAGGCTGGTTTGCCTTCCGCACTACCCTAAGCCGCACACGCCTTACCAACTTCTCCTATTCCTGCCAACCCCTGCAGGAAACCGACGTGCCACTCGCATGGGTAGGGGAGGCGCCCAAGTCTGACGTGCCTGTGACATTCGGGGTTCCCTTCGACCGCGGCGCGGTGGCACGCAACACTCCTCTTTCCCTCGCTTCCGGCGCTAATGAATATCCCACAGAAAACTGGCCCTTGGCCTTCTGGCCCGACGGTTCGGTGAAGTGGGCTGCCGTCTCCGGCACTATCCCCGCAGGAGCTGAGGGTCTGACGGTACGTATCGGCGATGAGAAAAAAGCAAAAGGAAAGAAAACCGCTAAAAAGAGCCTGCTCGCTTCTGACAACGGCAACCAGATTGTAGTCAGAGCCGGCAATTCAAACGTATATATCCCGAAAGCAACGGGTCCGAACCAGAATATCGAATGCATCATTGATTCCATAGTGACGGATGGCATCTTGACTTCCAATGGTGCCCGACTCGTAGGTGCCGTCAAGGATGCTCCCGGCAATGGGAGCGCCAACGCCACCCAGATGAAAAGCCGCCTGCTGAATTCCGAGATAGAGCGCAACGGAGCGGAACGGGCAGTAATCCGTCTCAACGGTGTGCATCAGTCAACCGACGGCCGCGAATGGCTCCCCTGGACCATCCGTCTTACAGCTTTCGGCACAAGCCCCGACATCCAACTAACCCATTCCTTCATCTTCGACGGAGACCAGGACAAAGACTTCATCTCCGCACTTGGTGTGGCTTTCGACGTGCCGATGCGTGAGCGCACCTACAACAGACATGTGGCTTTCTCTACGGCTGACGGAGGAGTATGGAGCGAACCAGTGCAACCCCTCGTAGGACGACGCATACTCAACAATCCCACTACCGGAAAACCTACTCCATCCATGCAGGAGATGCAGATGCAGGGAGAGCGGATTGCCGACTACGAGGAGTTTGACGAGGCTGGCAAGAAATTGGTGGATGAATGGGCCGAATGGGATGGTTTCCGTCTCTCGCAGAATGGTCCTGACGGCTATACGATCCGCAAGAAAGCCACCGCGTCGTCTCCTTGGATTGGCACCTTCGGTGGTCATCGCGCCCAAGGCTCGGTATATGCCGGCGACGTGATCGGCGGACTGACCATCTCGATGAAGGATTTCTGGCAGTCTTGTCCCTCCGGCCTTGAGGTAGAGGGAGCACGCACACTGACAGCCACTGTCACTGCATGGCTTTGGAATCCGGAGGCCGAACCGATGGACCTTCGCCACTACGATGACCGTCCTCATGGACTAAACGCAAGTTATGAGGATGTGCAGGAGGGTATGAGCACTCCATACGGAATTGCCCGCACTTCGAGTCTGACAATACGTCCAGACACAGGTTATCGAGGCAAGGCAAACTTTGCGGCCAAAGCTGCCGCCGTGGGTCTTGAGAGTGTGCTCCTTCCGACTCCCGACTATCTGCAACGCCACAAGGCATTCGGCATCTGGGGTCTTCCTGACCGCACTACTCCTACCCGCGCAGAAGTAGAAGACCGTCTCGACGACTATGCCGATTTCTACAAACATGCTATCGAGGAAAACCGTTGGTACGGTTTTTGGCACTACGGCGACGTGATGCACGCCTACGATCCGGTGCGCCATTCATGGCGCTATGACGTGGGCGGTTACGCATGGGATAACACCGAACTTGGCAGCAATCTATGGCTATGGTACCAGTTCCTGCGCACAGCCGACCCCGAACTTTGGCGCATGGCGACCGCCATGACGCGCCACGCCTCGGAGGTGGACGTATATCATATCGGACCTAACGCCGGTCTTGGAAGCCGACACAACGTCAGCCACTGGGGATGCGGCGCAAAGGAGGCCCGCATAAGCCAGGCCGGATTCAACCGCATAATGTATTACCTTACTGCCGACGAGCGTCTCGGCGACCTGATGAGCGACGTGACTGATTCCGACCAGAAACTTTACACCATCGACCCCATGCGTCTTGCGCAACCACGCGAGAAGTATCCCTGCACGGCTCCTGCGCGTCTGCGCTTCGGTCCTGACTGGCTGGCCTATGCCGGAAACTGGATGACGGAGTGGGAGAGATTCGAGAATACTTCCTATCGCGACAAAATTCAGGCCGGCATGAAGAGCATTTGCGCCTTGCCGAGCCGTCTCTTCACCGGTCCGCTCGCTCTCGGATATGATCCTGCAACAGGCGTCATAACTTCGGAATGCGACTCAACCTTGCAGGATACAAATCATCTCATGACAATCATGGGAGGTTTCGAGATAAACAATGAGCTGATGGACTTGATGCAAGATTCAGACTGGGAAGACGCATGGCTTGAGCATGCGACGCACTATAAGAAGAAGGCGCGTGAGATAAAACGCAACAAGTTCCGTGTGTCACGTCTGCAGGCGTATTCCGCCTGGAAACGTGGCGACAAGGAACTTGCTGCTGAGGCTTGGCATGATCTTCTGACCACTTCCGAGCACAAGGAGGCTCCCCGCATGCGGGTGAGTATGGTAGAGGGTAGTGATGTGCCTGCGCCGATGCATGAGGCAACCCCCATCAGCACCAACGACGCCGCGCTCTGGAGCCTCGACGCCATCTACATGCAGGAAGTAATCCCCCAATAATTATTTGCTGGCTTCCTCTTTGATTTTTTCGAGGGCCTCGATCGGGGTGTAGGTGTTGCGGGGCTTCGGGTTGAAAGTGATGGTGATGGTGTCGCCATTGGCGATGTAGTTGACATACATGTTGGTGCTGTCGTTGCCGACTACGACCGGTGTGCCCGCCTTGTCAGTAGCTACATATATGCTGTCTTCCTTCTGGAACCCATTCTCAAGCATCAGGATATTCTTGATCTTGGTGCGGTTGCCGTTTTCATAAACGAATACAGCTGACTGGTCGGGGCTGAGAGAGTAGATCACGCGGCCGTCAAACTGACCCTTGCGGCTATCTTTGCCCTTGATGTTGAAATAAGTGGCGTCATACACGCCGCTTTCTACCGGTTGCGATGCATCGAATGCCTCAGTGGCTTCCTGAGCCTCGGCTTCCTTCTCCTTGTTGGCGTTGCCGCCGCAGGATGCCATGATGAATGCAAGGCCACAGAGGCCTAAGAATTTCAAAGTCTTCATGTCTTCTTTTTTTATTAATTTTAGGTTATTATCATATAGTTATAACACACCTTTCGACCGAAAAGTTATTTTATTCAACTTTTGGGGCGTGCATGTGTTATTAAGGTATAGGAGGAGTGTTCGGGATGGAGCAGGGGAGGTCTCTCCAGAATTGTTGTACCACCATTAAAACTCATTTACTATGGACGTTAAGATCAAGGCAATCCACTTCGACATCAGTGACAAACTCGAAGCCTTCACCAACAAGAAAATCGAAAAACTCGTCCGCAGGTTTGATGCCATAGGCGGCGTAAACGTAAACTATACACTTGTAAAGCCGGAGACCAACAACAATAAGGAGGCCGGCGTGGAACTCATCGTGCCAGGCTCAGCTCCGATTTTCGCTTCCAAGACCGCAGATACATTCGAGGAGGCTCTTGACCTCGCTCTCGTAGCCCTTGAAAATCGTCTTGAACGCAACAAGGAAAAGAAGTAACTGCCGGATGGGACGACTTCTCGACAAAGTAAGGATATTTGAATTCTCAAAAGTATGTGATCCACGGGGCAACCTTTCCTTCATAGAGGAAGGTTGCCACGTGCCATTTTCCATAAAACGGGTCTTCTACATCTACGACGTGCCCGGAGGCGAGACACGTGGTGGCCATGCCCACCGCGAGAACACTACCGTACTTATTGCAGTGTCTGGCTCGTTTGATCTTCACCTGACCGACGGCGAGGACACGATGGTGATACGCATGAACCGCGCCAACAAGGGTGTGCTAATACCTCCAGGCGTATGGGACTCCATGCACGACTTCACCACCGGCACAGTCTGCCTTGCTCTATGTGACCATCACTACGAGGAAGAGGACTACATACGAGATCTCGACGAATATCATGAATTTCTTAAATCTCGCAGAGACTAACACTCCCTATTTCAAGGAGCTTGAAGAGGCTGCTTCTAAGACAATTAGAAGCGGCTATTATCTGCATGGACCTGAGACCAAGGATTTTGAGGCAGAACTGGCCGCTCAATGCTGCGCCAAGTTTGCCATCGGCGTAAGCAACGGTCTGGATGCACTGCGCCTAATAATCAGGGGCTATATGGAATTGGGGCGCTTGGAGAAGGGTGACGCAGTAATGGTGGCTGCCAACACCTATATCGCCACTGTCATTCCTATCACGGAGTTCGGACTTGTGCCTGTCTTTGTGGAGCCGGATGCGGACACGATGAACTTCAGCTGGAGTGAGGCTTTAAGACTGCTCCGAGAGAATGATGAAGTTCGGAAGAATGATGAAAGCAGCGAGCCGCTGAATATCAAGTGCGCCTTGATAACCCATCTTTACGGCACTCCCTGCTGGGACCGTAAGGCAGCCGAGGAGATGCACCGTCGTGGTATCCTGATAGTGGAAGACAATGCGCAGGCCATCGGAGCCAAGGCTGCTGAAGATGGACTGACCGGATGCCGCTTTACGGGAAATCTCGCCGATGCTGCGGCATTCAGTTTTTATCCCACAAAAAATGTCGGGGCACTCGGCGACGCCGGGGCAGTCTCCACCAACGATGCCGAACTTGCCGCCACTGTAAAGGCATTGGCCAATTATGGCACCGACCGCCGATACCACAACCTCTATGCCGGCTACAACTGCCGGCTTGATGAACTTCAGGCCGCAATGCTGCGCGTGAAACTCCGCCATATGGATGAGGAAACGGAACGCCGTAGGGAAATAGCCAGAATATATTCGTCGGAAATACGCAACCCTATCGTAAGGCGCCCGAAAAGTTTTGGAGATATGTTGCAGGTTTGGCATCAATACGTGATTCTCGTTCCCGAGGATGCGCGCGACAAAATGCGGGAGTATCTCGCTGACAAAGGAATACCCACCGACGTGCATTATCCGGCACCGCCATATCTGCAGCCATGCTACGAAGCGGAATTCAAGCCTGACGGCGACACACTCTCTATGCGACTCGCAAGGGAATGCATAAGTCTGCCGATTGCCAATGTAACACCAGAACAAGCAAGTAAGGTGGCTGAAACCATAAATAAATTTATCTATGACTGATAATAAAAAAAATAGGAAAAAGACATCATCCGCAGATTTGGACCATAAAAAGCGAATGAAGAGAATGGGCATAGCAG
>CAZIAX010000148.1:0-5967 GCA_964537745.1 uncultured Sangeribacter sp. | reverse complement strand
CTGGCATACCTATCTTCTCTGCAAAGGCAGCCTCAAATCCAGGGACGTCTACATTATCTCCGTCGGTCTTGCCCCAGGCAAGGTCAAGAAGAGCAGCTCCGGCAAGCTCAGTGGTAATGAATCCCTGGTTGAACTTGGCGGCATCCTGAATCTTCTGTATCATCTCTTCACTCATTGGCTCACCTGTCTTGTAATGCTTGGCATAATAGCGAAGCACTTCGGGAGAAGTGGCCCAATGCTCGTTGAGCTGGGAAGGAAGTTCTACTGCATCACGGTCTACGTTGGTGCCGGCCAATGTCTTGTAGTTGGAACGTGCAAGCATACCCTGAAGGCCATGGCCAAACTCGTGGAACATAGTCTCCACTTCATCAAGAGTAAGAAGCGCAGGCACATCTCCCGCCGGGCGTGAGAAGTTGCATACATTATAGACAATCGGACGCTTCATCTTGCCATCTTCATACATGCCGGCACTCTGCATCTGCTCCATCCATGCTCCCTGCACCTTGGAATTGCGCGGGAAATAGTCGGTCATGAAGACGGAGATATGCTCGCCTGTCTTTGCATCCTGCACGTCATATACCGTCACTTCATCCATATATTTCGGAGCGTCAGGCATCTCTACAAGTTTTATACCGTAGAGCTTCTCTGCACAATAGAACAGGCCGTTCTTTACATTCTCAAGTGAGAAATAGGGCTGGATGTCTGCGTCGCTGAGGCCAAATTTCTGCTCCTTAACCTTGCCAGCATAGTAATAGTAGTCCCAAGGAGCAATCTTGAAGCCACCACCATTGGCATCCACATAGGCCTGCATGTCGGCCACTTCCTCATGCGAACGCTTCACTGCAGGTTCAAAAACCTGGAGAAGCAAGCTCTCAGCTGCCTCAGGAGTCTTTGCCATCACCTTTGCTGTCTGCATCTGTGCGAAGTTGTCGAAGCCCATGAGTTTGGCTTTCTCAGCGCGAAGTTTCACAATCTTCTCGATGATGGGATAGTTGCTGTTGGAGCCGTAGCTTGCCAGACTTGTGTATCCCTTGTAGATAGCCTCACGCAGCCCGCGGTTGTCGGCTGACTCAAGCACCGGGAGACGGCTCGGAGCTCTCAGAGTAAACACCCAGAGCCCGTCAAGTCCGCGTGCTGTAGCTTCTTCAGCGGCAGCTGCAACCACATTTTCGGGAAGGCCTGCCAAGTCAGCCTTGTCGTAGACTGTCACAAAGAACTCATTGGTGGCGTTAAGGAGGTTCTTGTTAAACTGTATAAAGAGGTTGGAAAGCTCATCGTTGATTTTGACAAGCTGCTCCTTCTTCTCAGGAGAGAGGGCCGCTCCCTGCTCAGAAAACTGACGGTAGTATTTCTCAACAAGACGTTTCTGTACGGGTGTCAGTCCCATCTTGTCGCGCATGTCATAGATGGACTTGATGCGGTCGAAAAGCTGCTGGTTGAGCATCACCTTGTTCTGAGCATCGTTGAGCAGAGGGATTGCCTCCTCTGCCATAGATGCAAATTCAGGTGTCTTCATGCAGCTGTCATAATGATAGAAGACACTCGATACCCTTTCAAGAATAGGCGATAGGTTCTCCAGAGGAACGATGGTGTTGTCGAAGTCCGGAGTCGCACGGTTGCGAAGGATATTCGCGAGATTCTCCTCCTGCTGCTCTATTCCAGCCTTGATCGCCGGAATGAAATCGGAGGTCTTGATTTGCTCAAATGGAGGTATCTCATACTTTGCTGTATAAGGCTCCAGGAATGGATTGCTGTCTGCCATTGCTGTCAGTGTAGAGGCGCCCACCAATACAGAGGCCGCCATTGCCATAATTTTTCTCATTATTGTTATCGTTTATATTAATTCAGATAGTAGAAGTCTGACAAAAATTCTCAATTCTCAATTCTCAATTCTCAATTCAAACTACAGTTTTCCCCGCTTCAAGGCCCTCGGTATAAAGCTCAGATGCGCAGTGACTGCCTTTATGCTTCCGTAATGCGCCGCCATTATCTTGAAGCGCTCTATCAGCGAGGCCTTCTTATGTTTGTCGGTAAGCCCATCGGTCAGATAGTCGATTGTCACTCTATGCAGGTTCACCCGGTTGCCAGGACGCGATGCATTTATACAGCGTATACACCAGTCATAATCGGCCGAATACCGGAAGTCGGTGTCGTAAAGTGGTGCGATGTCTTTCCTCACCATAAAGGCCTGATGGCATATCAGCATACCGTGGCTGAAACTGTCTACGGTCAATATCTCCGGCACCGACAGATGACGCGGACCTATTCGCTTTCCCTTTAAGTCAACTATATCCGTCTCCCCATATATAATATCCGGACGCTTTTTTGCAATAGCTTGGGCATATGCCTTGAGAGTTTCGGCATCATGAAATCTGTCGCCGGAATTTAAGAATATGAGATAGCGGCCTCGCGCCATCTTCAACCCTTTGTTCATTGCATAATAAAGCCCATCGTCTGGCTCGCTTACTATTCGCAGTCCGGGTTGCCCCAGCTTTCGGGCCAGCATTATCGTGTCGTCGGTGGAAGCTCCATCCACCACTAAATGCTCAAAGTCGCGGAATGTCTGCTCCCTTACCGACTTCATAGTCAAGGGCAACGTTTCCGATGCATTATAGGTGATTGTTATCACTGATATCAAAGGTCTCCCATCCATGTCAATTATATTTTTCGTTTTTGCTTTAGAATGTTATTTCCAACACGTATACGGGTTCCGTGCTGCTTCCCATATTCGCCACTTTCTCTCCATCTCCCTGATGACTCGTCTGTACAAATACGTTAAGTTTCCTGCGGTCGTTCCAAAGGTTCAGGTCGTGAGAAGGCTCCCACGCGTCAACACTGAATTCTGTCATGTCAGTGATGGTCCAGTCTTTTTTGCCAAGCCTGGGAGTATAAGCCACACTTACCTTGCTTCCTCTTTCCTCATCGCGGAATATATAGCACGCCTTTTTTCCATCGGAGACTATTCGGGGTCGGGCGATCGGAATCATCTTGGTTCCCCCTCCCGAGAGGGAGAAGGGGGTCTTTCTCTCACCGACCGTACTCATCTGCCACTGCTTGCCATCATGCCATACCAATCGGTATTGAGGCACATCACTGTTCTTATCTCTCCAATACGTTGCGATAAAGGGATTTCCTTTACTATCGGCTGTCATGCTTGTCTGATTGATGAGCTCGGAATTCTGTGGTATCTCCCACGCTTTCTCAGCGGTAGCTTGCGTGATTGGCAACTGATAGAGGCTCCCATCGCTTCGTTTCCAAGTCTTTCCTCCGTCGTCCGACCTTGCATAGCAAAGATCGTGATTGGTCTCTACAAGCCACGTCTCTCTCCATACCCATGAGAGATGCAACGTACCTTTTGGATCGGCAAACATCTGCCAATAGGCATTCCGCTCCCCTTCTCCATCGATGAGCACATCATGCACACGGCTCCAATTCTTAGATTTGTTATCATATCTGTTCAGCACCAGATTGCCACGCCCGGAGGCTCCGGAGCGATAAGCGAAGATCAAGTCGCCATTGCTCAGCGTATAGAATTCCGGATATGTGACGTCCTGCTCGTCCGCTCCCGTCATGCTCATCGGCTCGCCAAGTTCAAGACTACCGGGAGCTATCGAGCGAGCATAACGCAATGGATGTCCATGATGGTCAAATGATGCATGTATATATCCGTCACCATCTACGCCTATACTTATTACATTATGCGCATCCTTGACATTTCCCTTGTATTGGGCCTTATGAAGAGTCCAGTCATCAGTCCCGAGCTTCCGCTTGCCCAACACTACATTTCCGTCGGCATCATAATAAGAGATATATTGAGTATCGCCATGCGTAGCAAGACTGCTGCCTCGGAATACCGCCGTATTAACTGAGGTAGCAGCATATCCGTCACCTACTTTTACAAGCCTGCTGCTCGGAACATGAGCACAAGCAAATATCGACGACATGGCAATCAATATCGCCGCAAATGCATATTTCATCTTGTATCTAATCATGACGTATTGGATTTTACTTACAAAGTTATCCATTTAACCTTTATTTTCCAAATTTTTCCCCCTCTTTTTTAGGCTTTTTAAGCTCTTCTTTTATTTATCTCCAGGCTTCCTGCATCTTAACTTTTTTCTACCATTCCCATGCTATCTCGGTTTATCCTCCGCAAACGGTGCTTCCACCATCCCCCCATAAATCTTTCATCTTATTTCACACATCATTGAACTTTTTAACCACTTTTAAGGTTAATATAACATAATCAATGAATCCGACTATGAAAAACGCCTGTAAACTCGCCATTTTGTTTGCTTTGACAACATCTCAGTTCTCTTTTGCCCAAGACCACCACAAGTCCTTATCGTTTTCTGCTCCCGTAAAAAAGGGACGCAAGGCGACCCCCATGAAAGATTCAATCCAGACACCCGGTTTCGACATGTCCGCTGTCGAGGAGGCCAAGCAATCTCTGCGCGCTAATTCCATGGTCGATGTCCAGAAAGAAGCTTTGCTCGACGACCATAAGATTATTTATATCGACGGGCGCCCACAAAATGAGAATTCCAAGCTACATCAGGATTCTATACGCGACCTTCTGGAAAACTTCTTCTACGATCAGTTCCAAAGCTTCTCTGACCCCGCAGCCCCATATTTCCTTTTCATGGGTCGGAATGCTGAACTGGCAATGGGTATCGGTGGTTGCGTGAGAATACGTGGATGGTATGATATAGATGCCGCAATCCCAGCCAATAGTTTTACCCCCTATCTCATTCCTATGGTAAAAGATCCTGCCAACAATAGCAAAATTGGCGCAACTCCAGCTGGATCGACACTATTCTTCCGCGTCATTGGAAAGAACAAAAAATTAGGAAACTACCAGATTTATATTGAAGCTAACTTCAACGGCTATGGAGGTTCCGATTTTCACCTGAAGAAGGCTTATGCTCAACTTAACAATGTGACAGTCGGATATGCTTCATCTACTTTCTCTGATCCAGCCGCTCTACCTCCTACAGTAGATGCAAACGGTCCCACCAACAAGATTTCCCCAACATCTGTCCTCGTAAGATGGATGAATACGTATAAGAAGAGATGGACGGTTGCAGGTTCTGTTGAACTCCCCAAAAACGCTGCCATCTCTACCATCACTGGAAAGGTTGGCCCAGCAAGCCAGACTGTTCCAGATTTTGCAGCTTTCGTGCAATATGCATGGGGCAAAAGTGAACATGTAAGACTCGCGGGTCTCGCGCGCTCTATACCTTATGAGGACCTGATAAGCCATACGCGCCATCATAAATTCGGCTGGGGTATGCAACTCTCTACAATTGTGCATCCAATTTCCCCCGTAACACTCTACGGAACATTTAATTGTGGCGAAGGACACGAAAGCACTACAGGTGACTTACAGGTTGGCAACTACGACCTCATTCCATCACCAGGAGACCCTTCTGATATGTATGCTCCATTCTCACTCGGATACTGCATTGGCGCACAATACAACTTCCGTCCAAATCTATTCGCATCTATCTCCTACTCTGACAGCAGATATTTTCCACGCTCACCGCGCGAAGCTTCAGAATACCGCAACGGAAATATCTTCACTGCAAACGTGTTCTGGAATCTGACACCCCGCATACAGACTGGCTTGGAATTCGACACTGGTGTACGTAAGAACTGGGATGGCCATTCCCGTCGTGCCGACCGCATCGGCCTAATGGCCCAATTCTCCTTCTAAAAGCATCCCCTTACACACGCTACCAATCCCTGACTATCAAATAATATCACTCAAACATACCACAATACATATTTACTACACCTACTGTACCGGCCGCACAGAACCTGTGCGGCCAAAATTTTATCAACCACCACCATCGGCGTTGCAAGGTTTGACATTATTGTATACAAAAAAGCCGAGTCGGTTAAGACTCGGCTTCGTAAGGCGGCGATTACCTACTCTCCCGCTTTCGCAGTACCATCGGCGTTACA
>CAZIAX010000147.1:0-5993 GCA_964537745.1 uncultured Sangeribacter sp. | reverse complement strand
TTGTGGCCTGACGCACATTGCGGCGGTAGTTGTTGATGAAGATGTTGCGCATGATTGTCATGACCCAGCCCTTGAAGTTTGTGTCGGCTGTAAACTTCTCCTCGTTGTCGAGGGCCTTGAGAGTTGTGTCCTGGAGCAGGTCGGCTGCGGCCTCGCGGTCGGAAGTGAGCTGGTAAGCGAAGCTCATGAGGTTTGACTGGAGGTTGAGGAGGTTGGTGCGGAATGAATTGTTGGATGCCATATCTTTGTTGTTTTTTGTTTTGACCTGCTTTCGCAAATTCAAGGGTTGTTAATTTTGTTAATGTTTAAAAGAACTTGTCTTTGTCTGTATAACGTTAGGTTTTTTTTAAATGTTTCGACAAAATTTTGCAATAATCGCAACATTCCTTAAACAATTTTGTAACACGCTATGGGATAGCATGTTACAAGTGGTTAAATTAATATATCATTATTGAAACAGCCTGTTACACGCGTGCAACAATTCTGCAACAGAAAGGTTCAAATTTTTTATAAACAATCGTCTACTAATAAGTTACAACAAAATCAGCAGAATCCACAAATAAATTGCAAGAAGCAACCCCACTAAACTTTCCAACCCTATTTTTGTTGTCCCTTCTTTAACGAATTGCCACCCCGCAATAACTACTGCGTAGCCGTGGAATGGAGGCGTCCTCGCCTCCGCCGAGCCGACTCCCCCTAACCATGGCCAGTCACAATGGTTGAATATTGCCCAAATCCCGGATTATACTCGGTATTTTATCCCTAATCTGCAAAAATCTCCGATTATAATCGGTAATTTCCACAAATTTTGCTTGTTTTTCCGAGTATACTTGGTTACGATGCTCAGCTACAAGTGCCATTTCGTGAGTATCTACTCAGCTCGGAGAGCTGTTATTGTGACGAAACCCCAGACTTCAGCCTGGGGTAAAATACCATAGTCTCAGTAGCCTCGGAGAGGCGAGTTGTGGTATCAGTTGTTTGTCTTCTGTTGAGAATTATCCGCAACCAAAGACAGAATACGGGGCTGACAAAATATAATTTTGGCAAGTAGGGGAGCAGTACCGCTCGATGACGGCTGCATCGCGGTGTAGGCGTGCGATTGATTCTGGATCTTCTCCCAATTCATAATGCATCGGGAAGAAATGCTCTATCTTGAAGCGCTCAAGGAAGATTTTTGCTCCTGTGAAATAATCTGTGCCGATTCTGGAATCTACAGGGAAGAAACAGAGGTCAAATCCCTCAAACTCCGCCGCAATCTTATCGACTATGGTATTGAATCCATCCAATGCCTCCCTAACTTCCTCTTCCGTCGACTCATCTTTCCATAGCCACGCATTAAGGTCACCGGCATGGAATATCGTGTGTCCTCCTATAGTGATAGCGTATGAGTTTCCGATATCAGTAGAAGGAAAAGATCTGACGCTAATCAGGCCATCCTCATATCGGTCATCATCTGACATAACTATGACTTTCGAAGCATCCACCTTATCTCCCTTATAAGAACTCTGAGGGCTTACGATATGATTTATCCGTTTCCTGACATCCTTGCTGACAATATAGTGGATATTTGGGAAGTGCTTCGCCCAACTGAATATCTCCGGGTTATAATGGTCCTTGTGTCCATGACTCACGAACACATACACCGGCATCTCCTTATCCACATTCATCAGCGGATTAGGCAGCGGCCCTCTCTGATAAGGATCCTTCCAAAAATCGAACACCAACACTGCTTCAGGCCCCTTCACCACAAAGCAGTCATGCCAAATATATATCGTCTTTATCATATCCATAACAAACTCACATATTATATTACAAATTTAGTAAAAAAACACATGATAGACAAAAATTATCTCTAAAATTTGGCAATTATAAAAATTATGTGTAACTTTGCAGGCGTCGAACAAAATTCAACGCCTTTTTTTATATGATTTGTAACTTCAACCACATCCATCATCACCATCACCACCAGTTCCCACCGGCGGCGATGTTGCTGTGCATGTGATTATTCAAGTATAAATTTATTTAATCATCATACAAAGCCTCAGAGCCATGGGATTCCATCCCACTCTGAGGCTTTTTATATTGCAAGCAAAACTGAAAGTTATAACTCTATAACCCCATAACCTTATAACCCTAAGTTGAGCTTGCGAAACTTAATACGAATATGCTAAGAATTGCCATCCAAAACAAAGGTCGCTTGGGCGAGGAGTCAGTAGGACTCCTCGGCCGCATCGGTATCAAAATCGATACCGCCAAGCGTAAGTATCTCTCCAAAGCCATCAACTTCCCGATAGAAATCCTCAATGTCCGCGACGACGATATTCCAGGACTCGTAGCTGAAAACTCTGCCCAACTCGGCATCGTTGGTCTCAACGAAGTGGAGGAGAAAGGGGCTAAGGTTGACATCGTCCGTCCTCTTGGTTTCGGTGCATGCCGTCTGTCGCTTGCTGTCCCCAAGAGAGAGGAATACACCGGTCCAGAATATTTCCGTGGCAAACGAATTGCTACTTCATACCCCCGTATACTCCGTCGCTATTTCGATGGCTTGGGTATCGAGATAATCCCCGTGGTAATCTCTGGCTCAGTAGAGATTACCCCCTCAGCAGGTATGGCAGACGCTATCTTCGACATCGTATCATCCGGCGGCACACTGATATCCAACGGTCTTAAGGAAGTGGAGGTGGTGATGGAGTCGGAGGCTGTGCTCATTGCCAATCCCTCACTCTCTCAGGAAGACCGCGAACTCCTTGATGAGATTGAATTCCGCATTGAGAGTGACAGCATCAGCCGCGGAATGAAATATCTCCTTATGAACATCCCCTCTGAGAGCCTTGACAAAGCCATTGAGATTCTTCCGGCAATGCGCTCTCCGACAGTGCTTCCGCTCGCTACTCCGGGTTGGCACTCCCTCCACTCCGTAGTGGAATCCTCTTTGCTTTGGGAGAAGGTGCGCCAGTTGAAGGCAATCGGTGCAGAAGGTATCCTCGTATTATCAGTCGACAAAATTATCCCATGAAAATATACAATAACCCCGAGCCATCGCAATGGCAAGCCCTCTGCCGCCGCGCAAAAGCTGAGGAAAGTGCTGAGGTCGACAAGATTGTCAGCAGTATAATCGAGCGTGTCCGTAAATATGGTGATGAAGCCCTCATGCAGTTGGCTGCCGAAATCGACGGTCTCTCCATCCCTTATACCCTCAAAGTCTCTGACGAAGAATTCGCAGAGGCCGAAGCCGCTGTGCCTGAGTCTTTAAAGGCTGCTATTAAGACGGCTTCCGATAATATCTCAGCCTTCCATAAAGCCCAACTCCCAGGAGAGGTACGGGTCGAGACAATGCCCGGCGTCACTTGCCTACAGCGTCCCGTTGCTATCCAAAACGTAGGAATCTATATCCCCGGAGGCACAGCTCCGCTTTTCTCTACAGTGCTGATGCTGGCCATCCCTGCTCGCATTGCAGGTTGCCGGCGTGTGGTGATGGCTACTCCTTGCGATCGCCAAGGACGAGTGGCTCCAGCAGTGCTTTATGCAGCCCGCGTATGTGGTGTCGATGAGGTGTATAAAGTCGGAGGCGCGCAGGCTATTGCGGCCTTGGCATACGGCACTGAGAGCATTGCTCCAGTTGACAAGATATTTGGTCCCGGCAATCGGTTTGTCACAGCCGCCAAGCAGCAGGTGGGTGGCCGTGCCGTCTCCATCGATATGCCCGCAGGCCCCTCTGAGGTCATGATTCTTGCAGATGAGACCGCCGTCCCCGAATTTGTGGCGGCCGATATCCTTTCGCAATGCGAGCATGGCGCCGATTCGCAAGGTATTGTCGTGTGCGATTCCATGCATCTCGCGGAGGAAATCCAGAAAGCCATCGACGCGCAGGCTTCCAAGCTCGACCGTGCGGAATACGTCGACCGTTCGCTCGATAATTCCCGCATCATAGTGCTTGGAAACCGGGAGGATATGCTTGCCTTTGCCAATCTTTATGGAGCGGAGCATCTCATCATCTCTCTTGCAGATGCAATGGAAGCTGCTGACAGTATCACGGCAGCCGGTAGCATCTTCATAGGAAATTACTCTCCTGAGAGCGCCGGCGACTATGCTTCAGGCACCAACCATACGCTCCCCACATCCGGGTGGGCTCACAGTTGCAGTGGAGTCAACATTGACAGCTATATGCGCAAGACTACCATCCAGCACCTCACTCCCGAAGGACTCGCCCGACTTGCCGACACTATCACCACCATGGCCGATGCCGAGGGTCTTGAGGCCCACGCGCAGGCAGTAAAAATCAGAATGATATGAGAATAACCGACCTTATACGCCCCAATATCCGCTCTCTCCAGCCGTATTCCACAGCACGCGATGAGTATGAAGGTGACCTCGGAATATTCCTTGACGCAAATGAGTCTCCATTCAATAATGGCTACAACCGCTATCCCGATCCTCATCAAGCACGCCTGAAGACTCTTCTGTCTCCTATGAAAGGGGTGGGAGTGGAAAATATCTTTATCGGCAATGGCAGCGACGAGGCAATCGACCTTCTTTTCCGTATCTTCTGCCAGCCCGGCAAGAGCAATGCCATCTCTATTGCTCCGAGTTATGGAATGTATGTGGTGGCTGCCGACATCAACGATGTCGACATGCGCAAGGTGCTGCTCAACGATGATTTTTCACTCCCGGTGGAACGGCTTCTTGAGGCAGCTGATGGCGACTCCCGTCTCCTCTTCATCTGCTCCCCCAACAACCCTACAGGCAATGCCTTCCCTCGAGAAGACATGGAGCGTCTTCTGCGCGAATTCCCTGGCATTGTGGTGGTGGATGAGGCGTATATTGATTTCTCTGATGGTGAGGGTATGTTGCCACTCCTTGAAAAATATCCTAATCTCGTTGTGCTCCAGACCATGTCAAAGGCATGGGGAATGGCTGGACTCCGTTGCGGACTTGCGTTTGCATCTCCGGAGATTATCGGATATATGAATCGTGTGAAGTATCCCTACAACATCAACGTGGCGACTTCGGAGATTGTGGAGCGTCTTCTTGCGGAGCCGGTGCCGGAGCATGTAAAAGTGATCAAGGAGGAGAGGAATCGACTTGCAGATGCACTTGCCGAGTTTCCCTTCGTAAAGAAAATCTATCCCTCAGATGCCAACTTCCTGCTCGTGAAGGTGGATGATGCCAATGCTCTTTATGACTATCTGATTTCTAAGAAAATCATAGTCCGCAACCGCGATAAAGTAGCCCTTTGCAAAGGTTGTCTGCGCATCACCGTCGGCACTCCGGAAGAAAACCAAAATCTTCTCACTACCCTCACTTCTTATACCCCCATAACCTTATAACCCCATAACCTTATAACCTTTTTAATGAAAAAACTCCTGATAATAGACCGCGACGGCACTATCCTTGTGGAGCCACCCGTCGACTACCAGATCGACTCCCTCGATAAATTCCAGTTTATCCCGGGTGTCATTACGGCTCTTGCCGACATTGCCCGTCTTGGGGAATACGAATTGGTGATGGCCTCAAACCAGGATGGCCTCGGCACCGATTCCTTCCCGGAGGATACTTTCTGGCCCCCACAGAATCTTATGCTCCAGACTCTTCGTGGCGAGGGGGTGGACTTTGCCGATATACTTATCGACCCATCTCTTCCGGAAGAGAATTCTCCAAACCGCAAACCAGGTATCGGGATGTTTGGCAAATATATCAATAATCCCGACTACGATTTGAGCCAGAGTGTTGTGATTGGTGACCGTCTTACGGATGTACAGCTCGCCAAGAATCTTGGTGCCAAAGCGATCCTGTTGCAGCCCAAGGGCACTGAGGCCGAAGGTTGCGAGCTTATCACTGACTCCTGGTCTGAAATCAATGAGTGGCTTCGTGCCTCTTCTCGCCGAGCCAGTATTGAGCGTGTCACTCGCGAGACATCCATCCGTGCTGAGATAGATTTGGACGGGAAGGGCCCTACGGCCATCTCTACCGGCCTCAAATTCTTCGACCATATG
>CAZIAX010000146.1:0-6133 GCA_964537745.1 uncultured Sangeribacter sp. | reverse complement strand
AAAACTGACCGATAATGCTCGTTGACCGCCACTGCCGGGTTAGCCCACCATAGGAATGTCTGAGGTATATCGGTAGGATTGTAGAGTATACCCTCTATCTCCAGACGAGCACACCCGGGCCGGAGAGTGAAACCCGCCATCCCCTTCTGATGGGTCATTCTCTCGGTCTCTCCTACCCATACAGTGACCGAGCCATCCGCATTCTCTTCAATTCGGCTGTCTACCGGCATATAGGTTGAGGGTCTATGATGTTGCGGCCAGTTGAACTCAATTCCACCGGATATCCAGGGCCCTGCAAGCCCGACGAGTGCTGGTTTGATGACGTGATTGTAATAGACGAAGTGTCTTTTCTTTATCTTGTCGTAAGCCATCTGTATGCGTCCGCCAAGTTCAGGAAGCACCATTACCTTGATATATTCATTCTCAAGAAATACTGCGTTCCATTCGTGATCAATCTTTTCGTTGGATATTGACTCAATGACCGGATATGGATACACCGCACCTGATGATCCTTGGTATACTCTATTTTCAAGAAATATTGGATTTTTCTCAGGTTCCCCTACCTCATATGTAGGAATCACCACTTTTTCTTCCCAAGCCTTTACCATATCTTAGTTATTAGTTATAAGATTTTAGTTTTTAGTTAGTTCCTTCTCTATTTCTTCGAGCGTTTTCCCTTTCGTCTCCGGAAGTCTCCTTATAAAGTAGATGAGTCCGGCAAGGCAAATCGCAGAGTATAGCCAGAATGTACCGTAGCTTCCCAATGAAGAGTTAAGAATCGGAAAACTATAGGTCAGCGTGAAGCATCCTGTCCAGAGAGCGAATGTGCAGACAGCCATCGCTACGCCTCTGAATTTGTTGGGGAAAATCTCCGAAAGAAGCACCCAGGTGACGGGTCCAAGAGTCATCGCATAGCATGCGATGGCGAGCATCACCAAAACCACCATCAATATCCCTGACACCGCTAAATAATAGCACGAACCAAGTATCAGATAGATACCAAAGAGTCCTCCAGCCCCGAGCAGCATAAGTTTCTTTCTCCCTATTCTGTCTACTGTATAAAGAGCCACAAAAGTAAACACTACATTTGTGATACCTGTCAGAACGATATTGAAGAGCATCTCTCCCAAGTCATATCCAGCATTGGCAAAAATCTCCTGCGCATAGTTGAATATCACGTTGGTGCCACACCATTGTTGGAACACTGCGATGACTATCCCTAAGATAATGAGCGAGAGATAGGGCTTGCGGAAAAGTCCGGCAATCGAACCTTTCTCTCTTGAATCATTATCAGAATCTACGATTGCCTTTATCTCTGTCTGGGCATACTCCTCGCCTCCAATATTTCGGAATACCTCTTTTGCATCCGCCTGCTTCCCTTTCCCGATAAGCCAACGTGGACTTTCCGGAATAAAAAATACAAGAAGAAGGAAGAGAGCGGATGGAAAAGCCTCAGCCCAAAACATCCAGCGCCAACCCCATTGGCAGTTCCAAGAGTCAATAGGCGGAAGTTCCAAGCCTTGAGGAATCGGTTCTGCTATCAACCAGTTCACTATCTGAGCAGCCAAAATTCCAAGTACAATTGTCAACTGATTAATAGACACCATGCGGCCACGCGTCTCCGGGGGCGAAACTTCAGCAATATACATTGGAGACATCCCTGATGCAACGCCTATGGCAACTCCACCGATAAGTCGGGCTATTAAGAAGGGTACAAAAGTGTCGACGGCACCTGTCATATACGCTGAAAGCAAGAATACTATAGCTGAAAATAGCAACAACGGTTTTCTGCCAAAAAGATCAGCAAAGAATCCTGCCACCATTGCTCCTACAAGGCAACCCGCGATAGCAATACTCATAGCTAATCCCTGCATCCCAGGGTCGGCATCGATGCCAAAGAATGTCTCATAAAAAGGTTTGGCTCCTCCTATCACTACCCAGTCATAGCCGAAAAGAAGCCCTCCCATAGCAGAGACACAGCAAATAAAATAGATGAATTTGCGATTGATCAGTTCTTTCATAATGTCAAGTTGATTTCTTTATGACCGCAAAATTAGCCATTTTATCTTGACTTAAAAATGCACAAACGAAATCAAATGATGGACAATTTTGCTCTAAAAATTTGCCCATCTCCCAAATTCTCATTAATTTTGCCTTCCCTTGGTGCTAATTTCCCCTTCAGGGGGCCAGAGGGCTTACTCATGAAAATCAAAGAAGGATTCACCGGCCAACGCTCGCTCGTAGTGTCTCAGCTAATCTTGGATTTAGCTGAGCGCGACCCCATATTGCAATCTCTCCACATCACCGCCATGGGCTACTATCCCCGCGCCCAATATCATTTTCGCAAAAGAGAGCTACCCATTTCCGACTACATACTCATTTATTGCGTCGACGGCAAGGGATGGTTTGAACTAAATGGTATCCGACATGTCGTTGCACAAGACTCCTTCTTCATTCTTCCTCCCGGCATCCCTCATTCTTACGGGGCCTCCGAGAAGGAGCCCTGGACCATCTACTGGATTCATTTTAAAGGCAGTTTGGCCTCCGCTTATGCTCCTTCTTCCCCCGACGCAGTCTATGCCGGCACTCTGATGCCATCCCCTACCTCCCGAATCCGTGAACGCAACGACCTTTTCGAGGAGATATTTGAGACTCTTGACCGTGGCATAACCGATGACAGTTTCCGTTATGCCACAGCACTTTTCCATCACTACCTCGCCACTTTAAAATTTCTGACGGATTATCGTGGGACAGCAACCTCCAAACAACAAGACAATCTCGTTGATTCAATCATCCATTATATGGAGGAAAACATTGAAAAGGAACTGACCCTCAAGATGCTGTCAGACTATGCAGGGTATTCCTCATCCTACATCTCATCGCTTTTTAAAAGCCAAATCGGTCTCGGCCCCCTCGCTTATTTCAATCATCTCAAGATCCGACACGCCTGCCGTCTGCTGGCAGATACTGATATGAAAGTGAATACCGTTTGCCACAAGGTAGGCATAAGCGACCCCTATTATTTTTCACGCCTCTTCTCAAAAGTGATGGGCATGAGCCCCACCGAATACCGCACCCGCTCCCAAATATAAGATATCATACCCATAAACCTATAAACCCATAACCCTATAACTCTATAACCCTATAAACCCATAAACCCATAAACCTATAAACCTCCCCAATATCCAAAATCCCCCTATTGCAGAAAAGCAATAGGGGGATTTTGGATATTGGGGAATCACTCCATCTTTACGCTTTTAAACTGTCCAAGCAAATTAAATATCAATTCTACATCGTCTGACAGCCCTACTTCATATTTCGAAGAGGTCTTCTCTATCTTGACTATCTTGACATCGGGGAAATTCTTGCTTACATAGTTTCTGATGGCTTTCGGAATTATCTCGCTTGGCACCTCTTTGCCTTTGCAATCTACAGAAGTCCACTTTCCAGAGTTGTTGAACTCTATTGTCGTGCCATTCACAAGTCTTACGTCATAATCCGTCTTCTTCAGAAAGTGCTTGTCGGTCTTTATCATCCCTACTTTTGCTTTCGGAAAGTATGTGGTCAGAAACTCCTGCGCCGGTTGCGGCAAATCTTCTCGATTTACTGAATATTTGTCAAACGCATAGCTCGACATGACTGTCATCATCATGGCAAGCATCAAAAAAATATACTTTTTCATATGTCTCAAATTTGTGTGTTTCATATCAACTTAAACAATAAGTCCCAATAGTTGGTTGTATTTTCTCCTAATGAAAAAAATTTTCTCCTATATTCGCGATATATATCAGAATTTTTTATTAACTTTGAAATCCTATAGCGACTATTTTATCAGACTACTTACAATATTCATACAATAACCTAATTTTTTAATAACTAACCGATGAACTTAATCACATCATGTCGCAAGGTAGCCTTCTTAGGTCTGCCTGCGCTTCTGGCCCTGACGGCCTGCAGCAACGACAACGAATGGAAGGATGTCGACGGAGCTTCTCCGGGCTTGACCCTTACCACTTCGCATGAACGAACTGAGGCTGGTCGATCTATCAAGATCGCCGGCAAAGTGACAGACAACGACGGTATTGCCACTATCGATCTCGTCTGTCATGAACTCAATCTCAACAAAAGAATCAATCTCATTGAGATCTATGGCGAACCCCTGAAAGAGTATGACCTGGACTACACTTTCAAGATTCAGGAAGACCAGCAAGGGGAAGACTTCAATGTGCAGGTGACCATCACTGACATCGGCGGACGCCAGGAGAAGCAAAACATGCGCGTCACTCTCGACGCCGACTGGAGCGCTCCTTATTTCACTACAAGCCCCGATGACGAAGTCATCGTGCTCATCAAGGAGAAGACTACCTTCAACCTGAAATTCAGCGTGGCCGACAACCGTGTGGTTGACTACGTGGATATCGATGTGGTCGATGTCACCGAAGGAGAAGATTCTCCAAAACCTGTGGAAGGATTCCCACGCCGCGTTGAAGGCAACGGAACTGCGAAACTCGACTTCTCTGAGAAGTTGGTGCTCCCAAGCAAAGAGGCCAACCTTCGGGCTACCGTGACTGCCTACGACAAGGAGGCAAACGAGGCGGCTCACTCCGCCACTTTCTCTTCGCTCGTAAAAGTGCAGCAACTCCAAGATATGGAGAAGATGTGGCTTTGCGATGTCTCCAATGAAGACGACCTCAACTCCGACATCTTCGGCGTTCCTGTCATTTGCGACCACGTAGGTCCCTACCAGTATGAGATCCGCTACTACAATGAGAAGGCGGGCACAGAGGTGTGTCTCCTCGGCCAGAAAGGTTCTTTCGGACCTCTCTGTTTTGCTCCCTCGAAAGAGAATTCCTCAGTGCTTGGCGACAACCCGGATGAAGTGAACCGCATCAAGCTCACACAGGCTAACTCCTACTATCTCATCAAGTTTGACACCTTCAACGGTAAATATTCCGCAGAGCCATATTCGGTGGATTCGGCTATCGACCCCGTGATGCACATGAACTACGGCGGCGACGACCTCAATACGTGGTGGGATTGGAATGGCGAGCCCTGGTGGCAGGAATACTACTTCGGTCCGATGTCTGGCGACACAGGAGTAGTCAAGAAGATGATCAAGGATGCCAAGAATCCTCACATTTACGTCTATGAAGGCTGGAAACTCTCCAAAGGTGATGATATCCGCTTCATCATTCACAACTGGCACAGCCATGGATGGTGGAACTGCGTGGCCTGGCGAGTTGACGACAGTGCCGACCCGAGCAAGTTCATGTATTATGGCAACGTTCACCCAGACAATGCCCACTACACTGGCAATGCCGACTATTTCCAGTGGAAATATGGCAATGCTGTCGACCTTGATAAGTGGGCTGGCGATGAGTCTTACCGCAAGCAGTTCGTCCCCGACAACTGGGTCGACATGAAGTCGATCGAACGCGGAGGCACATTCAAGCTCATCTTCGACGCCCACACCGAGCGCGCCCGCCTCGTCCCCCAAAACTAATGTATCCTTTGAATTGAGATTCTATTGAGCAGTGGCTTGCGACCGACCAACAGCTCGGAGAGCTGATATTGTGACAAAACCCCAGGCTTCAGCCTGGGGTCCCACAAAAAACTCAGTAGCCTCGGAGAGGCGATTTGTGAAATTCTCAATTCCATTTTATCAAAAAATTTAGACAATCATCATGAAAAAATACCTATTGACAATGCTCGTCGCATTGTTGGGACTCTCTGCCTGGGCGCAAAACATTACTGTGACCGGCATAGTCACTTCCAAAGAAGACGGCGAGCCGCTTATCGGAGCTACAGTCCGTGTGCACGGCACCAGCAAAGGCACGGCTACAGACTTCGATGGCAACTACACTCTTACCGACGTTCCGTCCAATGCCACTCTCGTTTTCAACTACGTTGGCTATCAGGAAATTTCTATCCCTGTCAAAGGACAGACTAACATCAATGCGCAACTATCAGAATCTTCCACTTCCCTCGACGAACTCGTGGTGGTAGGCTACGGTGTTGCCAAGAAAAGCGACCTGACTTCTTCTATCTCTACCATCAAGGGCTCGGAACTCAACGAGATGGTTTCCGGCAACGCTATGGATGCTATCCAAGGCCGCGTGCCTGGCGTTCAGGT
>CAZIAX010000145.1:0-6156 GCA_964537745.1 uncultured Sangeribacter sp. | reverse complement strand
CAGGACAAACGAGGAGGTTACGTCCGAACATGAATTCCTTTCCATTGTCCCAAGTGTTCTTGTCATTCTTGAAATCCATGAAGAGGGCACGCATGAAACTATCATCGTTTGCACTTACGCGGCGAGCCGTGCTATAGATATATGGCATCAGGCGATAACGGAGCTTGATTGCGTCGAGTAGAGCATCATATACGGGTTCACCTTCTTTTCCATAGTAATAGAGTTCGCGATAAGTCTCAGTGCCATGGCTACGCATCATAGGATTGAATGCTCCAAACTGCATCCAACGAACGTAAAGCTCCTGAAATTGAGGATTTTTAGCACCGGACTCACAGTCACCCCACTTCTTATTGTAAGCATTTGAGAAGAATCCACCTATATCTGTATTGACGTTAGGATTGCCGGTCAAAGTATGATTCAATACAAGGGGCACCTGATTGCGGAGAGTCTGCCAAGAGCTACCCACATCGCCACTCCATGACATAGAGCCGAATCGCTGCTGACCAGTGAAGTAGGAACGTGTAAGAATGAATGGGCGCTTCTGATGGTCTTCAGCACGCTGATGGGTATCTACACCACTGACACACATGAAGGGGTATAGATTGCGTACTGAGCGATATGATCCAAGGGCAGAAGGTTGGTCAAGATCAGAATCTTTATACTGGTGATGGTCAGGATCGGTAGAGTCCATCCACCAACCATCGATACCCATAGAGTGAAGCCGTTTCAGATGATTCCAATAGATGTCGCGAGCCTCGTCGCTGTAGGCATCATATACGCGTACCCCCGAGAGGTAATCACGACGGGGAGGCCATTCAGTAAGTCCAGACTCGGGCCAAGTCTCGAAGTCAAAGAGCAGACCTTTTTCCTTCAGTTCCTTATACTGCTTTGTCTGCGGACCAAAGCTCTGCCAGATACTGATGCTTATGTGTGCATTCTGGTCGTGCACCTTGTCAATCATCTCCTGGGCATGGTTGAAATCTGGGTTGATAAACTCCATGGCATTCCAAGTATAGTTACTACCCCAGTACTGCCAGTCCTGAATAATTCCATCGAAAGGCACTCCCAGTTCACGATACTTATTGACTACTTCAAGGAGTTCATCCTGGGTCTTATAACGTTCGCGGCTCTGGTGGAAACCATATGTCCAGAGGGGCATCATTGGTACACTGCCGGTCAGCCAACGTATATCAGCGATCACGCCATCGGCATCACCTCCATACATGAAATAGTAGTCTACCAGATTACCTACTTCCGATTCAAGTTCGAGGGTTTCATTGTCATTGAGAGTAGTAGGTGAGTAGTTGTCCCAATAGATTCCGTAGCCTTTGATGCTCTGGAAGAAATGGGCGAAATCTTCAAGATTGGACTGCTGCATGCGGCGGTGCTCACCACGTTGCGACATCTTGCCGTTCTGAAGCATTCCTATGCCGTAGATTGGTTCGTCAGCTTCAAGTGCGAAACTTTGCATCACCTTGTAGGCTCCCTTGTCGATACCCTCTGTGATGGGAGTGAAACCATGCTTTCCTTCTGAAAGAAGAAGTTCGCCATCAGGCTTAAAGAAACTTACCTTTCCTTCCATATTATTGACCTGCACCTTGAGAGCTGATGTTTTATATACCGTCACATCATCATCAATCGTACCTGTCACTTTTACATCTTCCGGCTTAGCCGTGACAACGAGCGATTGACGATCTCCGTTAGGGTCGCCATCCGGAGATTTCACTATTCTTACTATCTCAGGGGTATAGAACTTCACATATATCTTTTCGGCAGCTGAGACTGAGATAGCAGTCAAAGCCAACAGAAGTCCTGATATAAATTTCAGTTTCATTATCTTAGATTTTTTGGAATTGCAAATTTAATACTTTTTTAATTAACAGCCAAGCCGCCAATAAAGGGATTCTATTGATATGACAAATCTTGGATAAAAATCATTCACAAAGCGCCTCTCCGAGGCTACTGAGTCTTTTCATCCTTCCCCAGGCTGAAGCCTGGGGTTTCGTCACAATAACAGTTCTCCGAGCTGAGTCGGAGGAAGTTTGCTGCTTTCGCGCCCAACTATCATTTGAATTCCCACGAGTCGAGGTTGAAGAGGTTTTTCTTTTGCTGCTTGGAACCTTTGAATACGAAGAAGAGGTCATGGATGCCGGTGACGGGCTTAACAGGAACCGTGAAGGTCTGAAGACGGTTTTTGGTGCCGGAGATAGCAACCTCACCAATCTGAGGACCATCCACGTCATCTACACGGATTTCCATCACGCCGCCATAGAGGGGACACTGGGCATCAACTGAAAACTCTTTTGGACCTTTGCCAAAATCTACACCGCTCACACGGATATAGTCGCCTTCGTCAATTGCGGTCACGAGTTGGTTCCATTTCTGTTGTCCCCAGGGATTTCGAGGAGTGGTGCGCATACCGTAGCCCCACGACATTGTCTCGGCCTCCACCCGACGGTAAGGATTGAAGGGTTCGATTTGCTTAAGCTCGTTGTCGAACCAATATGGCACTTCCTGAATTGTGCCATCTGCATTATAATGCATCTCGGCAGCGCTAACTGAACGGCGTTCGAGATACTCGGGCTGTTCAAGTTTAAGCAACTCTGAATTCTGACCGAAGAGATAAGACTTACCCTTATAGTCGATGATACCGGGGTGGTTGCCACGCGTGCGGTCGGTGTGGTCCATGATATGACCTTTATATTCCCAAGGTCCTGTGGGAGATTTACTCATGGCGTAGCCGATGCCTTCTGGGCAGCAGGTCGAAGCGAAAGCGAGATAGTAGTTGTCGCCACGCTTCCAGAACCATGGACCTTCCTGATAATCCTGGATATCCGGATGCTGAACAATGGGTCCGGAATAAGATATCATATCGTCGTTGAGCTTCACCATATAGAGATGGGGATTTCCCCAGTATAGATAGGCCTGGCCGTCGTCGTCGACAAATACAGTCGGGTCGATGTCATACCAATGTTCCTTCTGCCAGATAAGCGGTTCTCCGATAGGGTCGGTGAAAGGTCCGTAGGGAGAGTCGGCAACCAACACCCCGATACCATGTCCATGGATTGGACAATACATATACCACTTGCCGTTGCGCTCAATTACTTGGATTGCCCAAGCCCCATTGTCTCCGTCATACCATTTGAAATCTTTCAGAGAGGCAGCGATGCCACGGTCTTGCCAATTCTTCATGTCGGTCGAAGTGTAGAGGAGCCAGTTTTTCATCAGGAACCCCTCTGCATTGTCTTCATCGTGAGATGTATAGAGATAAATTGTATCGTTGCGCACTATAGGAGCAGGGTCAGCAGTATACTTTGTCTGCACCAGAGGCATATTGCCTTCGGCCAAAGCTATCGGAGCCATGATGGCTGCCATTGCAGCCACTGCTAAAAGATTCTTTTTCATGATATACTTGGTTTGTTAATTATGTTTGGTGTTAAGACTGAAAAAGCCGTTCGGGAAATATCCATAGCGGTCGTTGTCTGGATTGATGACAATCTGCTCTACCACTATTTCCGGATCAATCATCACAATCTTAAGGGTATGTTTACCCGGCTTAACCTTAAACGACGTATCGAGCCATCTAAGATTATCGAAAACCTCGTCTCTACGAGGAAGTCTTTTTCCATCGACATAGCCGCTCAGAGCATGCCGACTTCTTTCGGGTAGAGGAGACAGCACTTTCGAGACAGCAAGATTCTCTTTAGTATATTCCCCAAAAGTATCCACGAGACCTTTTCTTGCATCCAAGACAGTAAGATGGCCATCATCTACTTTTAAGCCAAGACGTAGTCCGCGTTCTGGGAGAATATCCTGAGTAGGAAGGATTCCAACAGCGATTGTCAAGCTATCGGTGTCACTTTCAATATCATATTCAAGAGTAGCGCCATTGCCATCTGCATGACTCGATGCCATCACGTTATTGCTACCCATGCATCCATCGCCACGACCGAGCCCTGGCAAGAAAATCCATTCGGCATCATTGCTTGAACTTTTATTTGAATATGATGACGCCGGGATAAAGATTTCTTTGCTATCTTCCTTAGGAATCAGGCTATGGCTAAAAGTCAAGCCCAGTTCAAGAGGACTTCTGTTTGCATCAGGAATCGACCATTGTGTATAACCGATATGGTTGTCGAGCATCATACCGCGCCACTTTCCTCCCGCTATGGAGTCATTGTAATAATCGGAAAGACGCCTATCTTTTTCCATCAAGAGTTTGATATTCTCTTCGTCGCCAATCGATGCTCTATTGTAGATTTTAGCTACACCTGCACTTGCCTCAATAGGATAGTAGACCAACTGATAGAAAGCATCCTGAGAGACAGCCGGAAGTTTCTCCTTCAAAGACTCAGCCCGAAGTTCCAGATTGCTCCATAGATTATTGAGAGCAAGCATTTCCTCGTAATTGAACATTCCAGGGTACTGGGCTTCCGGCTTGCGCCAAAGATTGTATTTGCTGTAGGAGGCAATCAGGTCAGCAATCTCCTCAGCATATTCCTGTCCGAAAATTGAAGATGCAAAAGATTCAAGATAGGCCTTCTCATCGCCTGGCTGGATTCTTTCAGGATTCCAAGCATAGCGCATGATGAAATCGATGGGCATCTCCTTTGGCTTAAGGTCACCGACATTGATAATCCATATCCGGTCGATACCGCTCTGATATGCAAGGTTGAGTTGCTCCCTGAGTTTCGGAACAGTTGTTGTGTTGATCCAACGGTCGTTCCATGGGCCACCATTCATGTCTATATGATAATAGAGACCGAGGCCACCACTTCGTTTTCTCTCATTGTCCCTTCCTTTTCTGCGGATATAACCCCAGTTATTGTCGCAAAGCAAAAGTGTGACGTCATCAGGCACAGTAAATCCGGCATCATAATAGCGCTGAACCTCCGTGAATATAGCCCAAAGTTGAGGCACGTTTTTAGGATCCTTACCGTAGACATCCTTAATAATACGTCTTTGGGCGGCAATCACATCTTTCAACGTGGCCATATTGTCGGCATCGTTGCCCGTTCCCATTGCCACATCGCCATCCCCGCGCATTCCAATAGTGATAATGTTGTCATAATCACGGTTGCGCTCCAGACCATCGCGGAAGAATTTCTCAATACGCCCTGGATTTTTCGCATAGTCCCATGGTCCAATCTCATTGCGCCGGCGAGTGTATTCCTTGTGAGCACGCATCATTGGCTCATGATGCGAAGTTCCCATTACTATACCATATTCATCAGCCACCTTAGGAGAAAGCGGGTCATCCTCATTGAATGCGGTGTCCCACATAGCAGGCCAGAAATAATTGGCTCTTAGACGAAGAAGAAGCTCAAAAATTTTCTCATAAGCCTTGTGGTTGACTCCACCAAACTGGTTGTTGCACCACGTGCCGAACGACGGCCACTCATCATTGATGAATATTCCTCTGTATTTGACTTTAGGTTCTTCAGAAAGATAAGTTCCCTTCCTGACATATGCCGACGTTCTTTGAAGGGAAGGAGCATCAGCCATCCAATACCAAGGAGAGACGCCCAATTGTTCCGACAATTCGTAAATTCCATAGATTGTGCCACGCTTATCGCTTCCTGCAATCACAAGCACGGGCTGATTTGAATTTCCTAACCCTTCGACTGTGGAAACAGCGAATCTTTCCCACTTATCCTTAAGGTCCTTCTTCTTGATTTTACCCGATTTTATAAGTGCATCAGCAACCGGGCTTTTTCCAAATGTGCCTATGGCAATCGTTGGAGTCTTAGCATCTTGCAGTTCTGAAAGAGACTGGATGGATTTGATATCAGGCTTCTTGCCGGTCACCCTTTCGATATCGGCGGCTAAATCTGCAGCGGCACGCTTTACCCCTGGATATTCACTTTCGGAAAAGACTATACACGCAGGCTGACCAGCGACATCCACAACCGGGAAGTCACCGAAGTCAGATTCTGAATCAGTAAGAATGGAAGGCAACAAGGTATAAGTCTGAGAGGCTAACCCTCGTGCTGCCCCTAACACCGAAAGTATGAAAATCGATAAGGTCAGTATTATAGCCTTGAATCTATGGGATCGCATTTGCTATGACGTCTTGGGGAATTGGGTTTGGGGTTGAGAAATGGAAATGGTCGATGTCGACATGGCCGCCTGTTTGGCGGGTAGCGTAATTGAAGA
>CAZIAX010000144.1:0-6167 GCA_964537745.1 uncultured Sangeribacter sp. | reverse complement strand
TCGCCGAACGGATGATGCCCATCCCAAAGCTCCCGACACGTCCTTGCACTGGATATAGAGTATCGACCCAGACGGCCGCGACATGACCGAATTCGCCGCCCTATACTCTCCCCGCCACAGGTGACGGGGCTAAAATTACTTGGTTCTTGACCCTTGGTTCTTGACCCTTTGCCGAAGGCACCTGGTTCTTGACTCTTGGTTCTTGACCCTTAAAATTGTTATGAAAAATTCCCACATCTACATATTCAAGGCCGACATCGAAAATCACCACCTCGATGCCGGCCTTTTTTATTTAACCCCCACCGCTCCCAGCGAGATACCTCCCAGTCTCACCTAACAATAATCTTCTTTCCATCATGGACATAGATACCAGGCCCAGGATTCTCAACCTGGCGCCCCAACAGGTCGTAGAAGACACCGTCTTCGAGTATCGGGCTGTCGATGCTGATCTCCTCGACGCCGCTCGTCGCGCCAGAAGCAGCCCAGATATCCTCGTCGTTGGCATAGTCGCTGCCAAGATAATAGCCGGTATGCGTCGGCTGGTTGTAACCTATGTTCTGGTTGAGGGCGCTCATCTCATACACATGGTCGGTCATCAACCAAGGAATGCGATGGCTCGTCGGGAACCATGTCGAGAAAATCCTCAACTCCTGGGTCTTGTCATATGTCGGGAAGATAAGTTCCTCACGCCAGTCGCCCAAGATGTCGCCATAGAAACTTGGATTCTCCTTTGTGCCATTGATATCAGACACTTCATAACGATATATTGTGAATACCCGTCCGCTGCTGCGGCTGTCAATCTTCGTGCCTGTGCATATCTGGCGGTTGAGCGAACCGTCAAACCATATAGCGAAGTTGGTAGAACCAGGATAACCATTCCTGTCTGCCGGCAACTCATTGCCGTTGATGTCATGCACCGTGCTCTTATACCACCACATCTCGCATCCTGGGGATTTCGGGTCAATATCGGCAATCATGGCGCGTCCCATGTCGCCATCTGTGGCACTCTTATGGTCGTAGATAATGCTCCCATCTGCCGCATCACGCAGCGCCACCTCTGTCTTGCCAGTCTCGAAGCATGAGTATATCTGAAGTCCTTCACGTGATGGGTCAAACTTGCCGAGATGCAACGCATCGCCATGCCCAAGGCATGAGGAATAAAGTCCGACACCGTCATGGTCTACAGTCATCGCCCCATACACAATCTCGTCAAAACCATCCCCATCAACATCTCCTACGCTTAATGAGTGGTTGCCCTGGCCGGCATATTTGGAATATGACAGACCATCCTTACCTGTCTTCTTCTCATCGGTATTGAAGTTCCAACGACGTGTCAACTGGCCATCGCGGTAGTCCCAAGCCTCAATCACCGACTTGGCATAGACGCCGCGTCCGAGAATGACGGAAGGGAGAACTCCGTCGAAGTTGCCGACACCTACGCGGAGGCTGCTGGCACGCTTCCAGTAGTTGTCGCCCCAATCCTCACTCTTGCCGCGCTTGATGAAGTCTGCGCGAGCCAATTCCTTGCCGGTAACACCGTCTACGATGGAGAAGAACTCAGGACCAGCACCTATGTAGTTACCGCCACCTCGGTAGTCAGTCTTGCCGTCGCCATCAGTGTCGCCAATCTCCATACCGTCGCCAAAGACTGTTCCTTCACCTGTCTTGATTGCCATCTCGGCACGTCCGTCGCCATCAAAGTCGGCTATAGCAAACGAGCTGCTGTTGCCCAAAAGGATATTCGGACCAGAGCAGACACGCCAAAGCATGGTGCCGTCGAGCTTATATGCCTCGTAAAGAAGCGTATGGCGCACCTCAGAAGGTGATTGTCCGCCGCCGGTGCCGTCATTGTCGCCATGGGCAAGCAATCTCTTGACTACGATCTCCATCTGTCCGTCGCCGTCAAGGTCGCCGACACTGACATCGTTGGCCTGATACTCCATCCCCTCGATGTCGCAGACATCCTTGGTCGGAGTCAAAGGTATGGATATGTAAGGAAGCGCGTTGTGACGCTGATTCTCTTTCATCACGTAGGTGCAGAGAGTTTCAGTCTCACCTGCATATGTCAGGCGGTAGGTCACATCGCCGGCGCTTGTCAGCGACAGTCCTGTATCCTGATAGTTGGTAGCCTTGATTGGCTTTCCATTGATCTTAAACTCATTGTTTTCCCCTACTTTACGATAGAGGTCGAAAGCTGTATCTGCGTTATCGCCAGGCAGCATGCGCCAAGTGACGAGAATACGGTTGAGTGAACCGGAATTGGAAGTAGCATTGGAAAGGCCGCATACCGACCCCCACAAAGCCCTCGAGGGCATCGTGTCAGCTGCGACAGCAAACGATGCAGCAGCCATAGCCGCTAAAGTAAGGAAAAGTTTCGTTTTCATATAGGTCAGGTTAATATATCTGCAAATTTAGAAAGAAAAAACGACATCTGCAAATAAAATTGTCTGTAAACCACACGAATGTTAGAAATTTTTCATTAACTTTGCATCAGATTCAAAACATAAGCCTATGAAACGTTCATTTCGATCCTTTCTGCTCGCAGCTGCGTTGCTCTTCACAGCGGCAGCTCCCGCAGCACGACAGTTTCAGACTGTCCCCAACGATCCCCTCGAGACGAAGATGTACACCTTGCCCAACGGTCTGAAGATTTTCATGACCGTCAACAAGGATGCCCCACGCATCCAGACCTACATCGCGGTCCGTGTCGGTGGCAAAAACGACCCCTCTGAGACCACAGGTCTCGCACACTACTTCGAGCACCTAATGTTTAAAGGCACCGAGCAATTCGGCACCCAGGACTATGCTGCCGAAAAACCAATGCTCGATAAGATAGAACAGCTCTTCGAGACTTACCGCAACACCACCGATTCTGCCGCACGCGCCAGAATATACCACGAGATTGACTCTGTCAGCTATCAGGCCTCTTTGATTGCCATTCCTAATGAATATGACAAACTGATGGCCGCTATCGGAGCCGACGGCACAAACGCATACACCTCGCAAGACGTAACCTGCTACGTTGAAGACATCCCTTCCAACCAGATTGAAAACTGGGCCCGCATACAGGCCGACCGTTTCGAAAACCCGGTAATCCGAGGATTCCACACTGAGCTGGAGACCATCTATGAGGAGAAGAACATGTCGCTCACCAAAGACAACCGCAAGGTGTTTGAGAAAATGCTCGCAACTCTATACCCCAGCCACCCCTACGGCGCCCAGACTGTACTTGGCACTCAGGAGCACCTCAAAAATCCTTCCATCACAAATGTAAAGAACTACCATAAGACATGGTATGTGCCCAACAACATGGCCATCTGTCTCTCCGGTGATTTCGACCCGGACGAGATGGTAGACGTAATTGAGAAATATTTCGGGCACCTCCAGCCAAACCCCGCGCTTCCGGAACTTAACTTCCCAGTCGACAACCCCATCACAAGCCCGATAGATGTGGAAGTCCTCGGCAAGGAATCGGAGTATCTATTCCTAGCATGGAGAACTCCTGCAGTAAAGCACGAGGACATGCCTGCCCTGCAGGTGGCCGTCGAGGCTCTTTCCAACGGTAAGACCGGTCTTCTTGATGTAGACGTCAACCTACCGCAGCTGACACTCGGCACCGGCGCCGGAATGTATGACCTCGCCGATCAAGGAGCATTCCTGCTCTATGGCGACCCGAAACCGGGACAGACACTCGATGATGTCCGCACTATCCTGACAAAGGAGATGGCAAAGCTCCGCGCCGGTGACTTCTCCGACAATCTGGTACAAGCCATCGTAAACAACGAGAAGCTGGCTCAACAACGTGCCCTCGAAAGCAACGACCGCCGCGCCAACATGTATGTGGAGGCGTTCGTCGACGGTCAGGAATGGAGCGATGTGGTAGACCGCATGAACAACCTTGACAAGGTGACCAAAGAAGACGTGGTGCGAGTTGCCAACAAATACCTCGGCCCAGATAACTATGTGGCCATCTACAAGCGCCAGGGCGAGGACCCCAACGAGCTCAAGATAGCAAAACCCTCTCTCACTCCTATCGCCACCAACCGCGACGCCACAAGCGACTTCCTCACTGAAATCCGAAACTCCAAAGTAGAGCCTATCGAACCCGTCTTCGTCGACTTCGAAAAAGACCTTACCAAACTCCAGGCCAACAACGGAGTGGAGGTGCTCTACACCCCTAACACCTCCAACGACCTTTTTCAAGTGACTTACATCTTCGATTATGGCACAGAAAATGACCCGCTCCTCAATGTGGCTTCAGACTACTTCGAGTATCTCGGAACTCCCGAAAAGAAGGCTCAGCAGATTCAAGACGAGCTCTATTCACTCGCTTGCAATTTCCGACTCGTGACAGGTGGCCGCCGCTCCTACATAGTACTATCCGGTCTTAGCGAAAACATGCCGCAGGCCATGGCTCTGATGGAAGACCTCCTCGCCAATGCCGTTGCCGACAAGGATGCTTATGATGCGCTTGTCGACCGTATAGCCCAGTCGGAAGAGAATGCAAAGACCAACCAAAGCAGCAATTTCGGACGCCTCACCACATACATGATGCGTGGCGAACACAACTCTTCTACCGATGCGCTCCACTCAAAAGATCTCCGCGAGATGGACCCCCAGAAGTTTGTAGATGCCTTCAGAAAACTCAATACAGTAGACCACCGCATAATCTACTACGGAGGTATGAAACCGGATGACTTCATCGCCACCCTCAACGCCAACCACGGAAAGAACGTGGGCGCCCTCGAGCCGACAGTCGCCACCGACAAATACCCATTGAAATCGACCGACGAGACCATAGTCTTCGTGGCTCCATACCCCGCCAAGCAGCTCTACATGCGCATGTTCTCCAACAACGGCGAGAAATACGGCACTGTCAACGAGCCGCTCCGCCAGCTCTACAATGAGTATTTCGGCAGCTCAATGAATGCCATCGTATTCCAGGAGATGCGCGAGAGCCGATCCCTCGCCTATTCGGCCAACGCCGGCTACTACTCGCCATACTACAAGGATCTCCCCTACTACTACTCTTCGATGATCGCAACGCAGAACGACAAGATGGACGACGCCATCACTGCCTTCAACGAAATCATCAACGACATGCCGGAGAGCCAGCGCGCATTCGACCTCGCCAAGGAGGGTCTGGAAGCACGACTCCGCACAGACCGTATTATCAAGGATGGCATCGCATGGGCCTACATCAACGCAAAGGACATGGGCGATGACCATGACACTCGCCGCGAAGTATTTGAGGCTCTTCCCTCGATGACACTCGAGGATATCGTGAAGTTCCAGAAAGACAACGTGAAAGGCCGCACATACTACTACTGTATCCTCGGCGACATCGAAGACCTCGACATGAAGGCTCTCGAGAAGCTCGGCAAGGTAGTGGTCCTCACCCAAAAAGACATCTTCGGCTACTAATCGATCAACACATAAAACTCAAATCTAAATCCTACATATACCAAGGGCGACCCCATCAAGGGCCGCCCTTCATAATATTATACTGCGTAGCCAGAGTAGTTAGCGACCTCCGGGCGCGTCACCGCGCGTCCAGTCTCTAACTATGGCCATGAACTCAAAAACCACTGTGTGCTTGCCCAAAGGCACGGTAAATCTTAAAAAATCATATTTTTTGTACTAAAAATTTGGCAGAAAAGAAAAAATCAACTTATTTTGCATTTTATTAAACATTTTCAACTTTTTGACTATTCTACAGGGATAGCCGAACATTATAGATAGCTTATGGCTATCCGGCAATACAAAACAACAATTCGACATGAACAGAACCTCTCTTATAGTAGCTGCACTTGGCATCAGTACGATGGCTGCCGCCAATCGCCTCGACCTAAGGTCGATGTCTGAAATCAGGCAGAATGCCATCTGCCTGCAATCCAGCCCCACGGCCGGACCTAAAAAAATCAACTCGTCATTTCCTGAAAAACAATCCGTCACTCTCGCTTTCATCACCCTACAAGATGGCTATTCTGCCTCCGACCTCGAAAAGGAAGGCGTAGAGGTGCTTACTGTCAGAGGCAACATTGCCGTCGTGCTCACTCATATTCAGGAAGCCGAGGCTGTATCCTCTCTTCCAGCAGTCAAAGCCATGTCGCTCCAAAAGAAAGTGTCTCCTGCGATGGACCTCGCACGCCAGGCATCTGGAGTCG
>CAZIAX010000143.1:0-6189 GCA_964537745.1 uncultured Sangeribacter sp. | reverse complement strand
TTTGTTTGAGTTATTGAAATTTCTATTATGATTAGTTGGTTTCTTCGCAGACGTGTTATATCCTGGATATAATGCCCTGATGAGGTCGGGGCGGTGGAGGCGCTGGAGTTCCTCTGTAATCTGCGCCTTCATCTCCGGCTTGTACCAGAAAAAGAACTGTCTCTGGGCAAGTTTCTCCTTTTCAGTAGTGGCAGTGAAAATCTTCTCTCCAGTATACGGATGTATGCCGGTATAATAGATTTCACTTGCCACAGTCATCGGAGTCGGTGAGAAATCCTGTACCTGCTCAAGATGGAAGTTAAGGCCTTTAGTGATGCAGGCAAGTTCTGCCATGTCGGTTTCCCTACATGCCGGATGCGATGAAATGAAATATGGAATCAGTTGCTGGTTGAGTCCGTGCTTACGATTGACACTGTCGAATATTTTCTTGAAATCGTAAAAGAGCCTGAAAGAAGGTTTTCGCATGCAGTCGAGCACCTTGTCGGAAGTATGTTCCGGTGCCACTTTCAGTCGTCCGCTCACATGGTTGGCTATCAGTTCTTCCAGATACTCAGCGTTGGCGCGTGTCTTATCCGGGGAGTCTGTAGGAGCCATGGCAAGATCATATCTCACACCACTTCCAACAAACGACTTCTTCACACCAGGCAAAGCATCGACACTTCGATATATGTCGGTAAGAGGAGAGTGATCTGTGTCGAGATTTGGGCAAGGTTTCGGATGAAGACACGATGGCCTTACACACCTTTTGCATGCCTCCTTGTTTTTTCCTCCCATAGCATACATGTTGGCAGAGGGCCCTCCAAGGTCGGAAATATAACCCTTGAAGTCTTCCATCTGAGTGACTTGACGCGCCTCTTTGAGAATTGACTCCTTGCTTCGCGATGCAATGAATTTACCCTGATGGGCAGAGATAGTGCAGAAAGCACACCCTCCAAAGCAACCGCGATGCATGCAGATGGAATGGCGTATCATCTCGTAGGCCGGTATTGTCTTTCCCTTATAGCGTGGGTGAGGAATGCGTGTGTAAGGAAGGTCGAATGAAGCATCGATCTCCCCTTGGCTCATTGGCTCCCACATCGGATTGATCTGAATCATGCGATTGCCGACACCCTGAAAGAGTGTCTTCCCCTTCCACTTGTTGCTTTCCTCCTCAACATGCCGGAAATTTTGAGCTTGCTTTCTCTTGTCGGCAAGGCATTCCTCAAAGCTTGCAAGTACTAAGGAATTGTCCGAATTCTTGTCGGCTTGAGACGGGTCGGTGAAGAAGACTGTCTGCGGAACGTCCTTAATGTCTGAAATCTTCTCTCCCTTGTCGAGTCTCTCGGCAAGTGCAAGCATAGTCTTTTCCCCCATGCCATAGGAAATCATGTCTGCACCAGACTCAGCGAGTATGGAGGGGCGAAGTCGGTCGGCCCAATAATCGTAATGTGTCACCCGGCGGAGGGATGCCTCGATTCCGCCAGCTATCACAGGCACATCGGGATAAAGATCCTTCAGAATCTTAGAGTATACGATGGTAGGATAGTCGGGGCGCATGCCATGCTTTCCGCCGGGGGTATATGCATCGTCATGACGAAGCCGGCGGTTGGCTGTGTAATGATTCACCATCGAGTCCATAGCTCCCGCAGAGACTCCAAAGAAAAGCCTCGGTTTGCCGAGTTTCTTGAAGTCGCGCAGGTCATCTCTCCAGTTTGGTTGAGGCACTATCGCCACCTTATAGCCAGCCTTCTGCAGAGTGCGACCTATTACGGCAGCCCCGAAAGAGGGGTGATCGACATACGCATCTCCGCTGAAGATGATGATGTCCGGTTGGTCCCAACCGAGCATCTTCATCTCGTCGGTCGTAGTAGGGAGAAAATCGGTTTTCTTATACATGGCTCTCGGATTCTTTTGCAGTTGCGAGGTCTTTAAGCGCGAGTAGCTCGTCGCGCAGACGCGCGGCTTCCATAAAGTCCATAGCCTTGGCTGCCTTGGTCATGTCTGCCTGCACCTTGGAAATACGTGCCTTAAGGTCGGCCTCACTCATGTACTCCACCACCGGATCCGCTACGAGAGCAGCAGTCTGATGCTCTTCCTCATAATATGGGAGGGGTTCTGCCTTGGGCTTGGCAGCCGGTTTCTTAGCGATGCCGGGTTTTGAAACCATCGGTTTGGCAGGAGCCTGTCCAGGACTGTCGTTGGAAGTGCCTTGATATAGATCAATAAGGTCGGTATTGGTCTTCTTGACAATCGGCGTTGGAGTTATTCCGTGCTGCTCATTGTAGAGCTTCTGCTTGGCACGGCGGCGCTCCGTCTCATCAATTGTCTTCTGCATAGAGTCTGTAATCTTGTCGGCATACATAATAACCATACCGTTGACATTTCTGGCCGCACGACCTGCAGTCTGGGTAAGCGACCGATGGTTGCGAAGGAATCCCTCCTTGTCGGCATCAAGAATTGCCACGAGCGACACTTCCGGAAGATCGAGTCCCTCACGGAGAAGATTGACTCCGATAAGCACGTCGTAGGTGCCTTCCCGAAGGTCGTTGAGAATTCTTATTCGGTCGAGGGTATCGACATCTGAATGGATGTATGCACTTCTTATTCCGAAACTCTGGAGGTGAGAGTCAAGTTCCTCAGCCATTCTCTTTGTCAGGGTAGTGACCAGAGTTCGTTCGCCACGCTCGATTCGAAGCTGAATCTCCTCGAGAAGGTCGTCAATTTGATTCATGGAAGGACGCACCTCAATTTCAGGGTCGAGCAGACCTGTAGGACGGATAATCTGTTCCGTCACGATGCCTTCAGATTTCTGGAGCTCATAGTCGCCCGGAGTTGCGCTGACATATATAGTCTGAGGAGTAAGACGCTCGAATTCCTCGAATTTCAAAGGACGGTTGTCAATGGCCGCCGGGAGACGGAACCCATATTCCACGAGATTGAGTTTTCTTGCGAGGTCGCCTGAATACATGCCGCGAAGCTGGGGAAGGGTCACATGGCTTTCATCGATAATAGTGAGGAAATCCTTTGGAAAATAGTCGAGAAGGCAGAAAGGACGCATGCCAGGTTCGCGCCCATCAAAATATCGCGAATAGTTCTCGATACCCGAGCAGTGACCAAGTTCCTTAATCATCTCAAGGTCATAGTTAACGCGCTCAGTAAGACGCTGAGCTTCCAGAAAACGACCGTCATTGCGGAAGAATTCAGCTTGTGCTCCTAAGTCAAGGGCTATCTGGTTTACGGCGTTGTTCGTACGCTCCTTGCTTGCCACAAATATGTTGGCAGGATAAATATTGAAGCCGTCGAGCTCGCTCAGAATAATACCTGTCTGAGGATCGACGGTCTGAATCTTCTCAATCTCATCACCCCAAAACACTACACGAAGCTGGATATCTTCGAAAGAGAGTTTGATGTCGACCGTGTCTCCTTTCACGCGAAATTCACCGCTGCCGAGCTCCACTTCCGTGCGGCTGTAGAGAGAATCCACGAGCTGGCGAAGGAAAGCGTTGCGTGAAATTCTTTGTCCGAGTTCGATTCTTACTACGCTCTTCGAGAAATCTTCAGGATTTCCCATACCGTAGATGCAACTTACGGATGAGACCACCACCACATCGCGGCGTCCGCTAAGAAGGGCTGCCACTGTTGACAGACGCAGTTTCTCAATTTGGTCGTTGATCATCAGATCTTTTTCGATATACTTGTCGCTCGCTGGAATGTAGGCCTCCGGCTGATAATAATCGTAGTAACTCACGAAATATTGCACGGAGTTTTCCGGGAAGAAATTTTTCATCTCCCCGTAGAGCTGGGCGGCAAGCGTCTTGTTGTGGCTGAGTATGAGGGTAGGTTTTTTGACTTCTTGAATCACGTTGGCCATGGTGAAAGTCTTGCCGCTGCCGGTCACACCGAGCAAGGTCTGGGAAGGATGTCCGTCTTTGACACCCTCCGCCAGTTCGGCGATAGCCTCCGGCTGATCGCCAGTAGGCTTATATTTAGAGGTAATTTTGTATTCCATTAGAGTATGCCTTTGATGGCAGTCCATAAATTATACAAAAATAGTGAAAACAATTGAATTGTCAAAATTTCCTCAGGCAAAAAAGTGAAAAAAGAGTCTTCAGTCTTCAGTCTTAAGTCTTCAGATTGCGGACAAGCAGCTTTGGGAGCTCATTCAAGGCTACGCAGTATTGGGACGCGCTGCGGACGCACGAACCGTCCCAATACTGCATCGCCAGAGTAGTTAGCAGCCTCCGGATGCGTCCCCGCGTGTCTTTTGGTAACTTTCATCGATGTGCACGGCCATAGTTAGTGGCGTCAGCTCGGTGGAGGCGAGGACGCCTCCATTCCACGGCTACGCAGTATTAGTCGTCTTGGGTATTTTTCAGGGCGAAATATTTCCACAGAGGGGCCGCCATGAGAGCCTGTTTCATCTCGTCGGCAAGCAGCATATCGAGTACTTCCTTTGCTGTGAGGATTTTTACAGCAATGTCCTCAGTAGCGTCAAGATGTTGCTCAGACGTTTTCTTTACTCCGCGTGCCAGATAGCAATGGGTGAGGTTGTTGCATGTGGAAGGGTTCTGACCTATCACAGACCATAATTCCCATTCGCCACCGGAATATCCGGTTTCCTCAAGAAGTTCCCTTTTGGCTGCTGCCAACGGTTCTTCACCCTCTTCAATGACACCGGCCACAAGTTCAATGAATATATTGCGTTGAGCATGGCGGTACTGCTCAACCATCACGAACTGTCCATCTTCAGTTATTGCAATCACATTGATCCAATCTGGATATTCAAGCACGTAATACTCCGGATTGATTCTTCCATCAGGCAGACGCACCTTGTCGCGCCTCGCTGTCAGCCATGGCCGACGGATCAGGTACTCGCTGTCGAGTATATCCCAAAGTTGCTTTTTCATTTTTGTAATTTAAGTTTCGCAAGCTCAACTTAAGGTTTATAGGTTTATGGGTTTATGGGTTTGCCATCTTCTTTCCATGCCAGAATGCCGCCAAGTAGGTTTGTGACGTTGTAGCCATTGGCCGCCAGTTGTTGAGCGGCGTCGGCTGAACGTTTGCCACTACGGCAATAGACTGCCACGGGCTCGTCCTTTTTCAAAGACTTCTGACACTGCTCTATAAAGTCACTGTCAAAGACATTGATATTCGTTGCTCCTTGAATGTGACCTTCGGCGTATTCTTCGGGTGTCCGGACATCCAGAAGCTGGACGTCATCATTTTTTATAAATTTCGAAAAAGCAGCTACATCCATATCGGAGAAGTGCTTATCTTGAGCGATAATGCAAGAACTCATTCCAAATAAAGCTAATATAAAAATTAATAACTGTCTCATTATATTATTATATAAATACTAAGCGAGTGTGGTTTAGCGTTTTCAATCTTGGGTAAAAACTCTATCACAAATCGCCTCTCCGAGGCTACTGAGTCTTTATCTTACCCCAGGCTTCAGCCTGGGGTTTCGACACAATAACAGTTCTCCGAGCTGAGTAGGTAGCTCCAAAGAGGATTCGTAATTACACACGCTGTGACATATAAACAAATTCGTGTCGTTGTTGGTTGCTCTATGCTTAAGAGCAACTGTTATTTCTGTTTTTGGTAGCCTAAAGGAGAAATGACCTTTAGATGAAAATCGTAGTCGACATATTTCCCTGAGTTCTTATTCTTGGTGAAAATCATCAGCGCTCCTCCGGCGAAGCCCGCATGGTTGCTGACAATCAACGCAGTTCCAGGACGCAGATATATGATTTTCTCCACATTGTTGAAGGGGAAGGAAGCCGCGAGATCAGAAAGACTTGACTGATTGGATGCGTACTGAGCCAAAGCCAAATCAGAAGGGATTAGTCCTCCGGTCATGGTGTTGGCAGTATTAATGGCGGCTTGTCTTCTGGCAGTGCTGACGCCTACAGGTGCTGAAGTAGAGGGATCATACGGGGGGACCCATTTTACGCCGTCTACCCATATCTCCACATCACGTCCTCGTCCGCCGCCTGCACAGATTACTTTGCCTCCTTCCACTAATAATCCAGGAAACGCTCTGATGGCTGCTTCATAATTGGTGATGGACCGATGATCGAAATAATCCTGATCGACTGTTCTACCTCCAATTATTTCGTAAATCTTTGAGATGTCGTTTTCATCCTCATCCTTTGCCATAGCAGTCACTTCAACTTCATCAAGCCATTTTGACAGGCGGTCTTGAATCTC
>CAZIAX010000142.1:0-6251 GCA_964537745.1 uncultured Sangeribacter sp. | reverse complement strand
CGGTCAATAGATTCATATGCGCTGACTTTCCTCGCAATATGTGGGCCTATATAGCTGTTGTTGCTTTTATTCTTTTGATAGGGCAGATCGCAATTTATCTATTCTGTAGCAACGTGCGTTTTCGAAAGTTTGGTTTCTTTGGAGGCATCTGTTCATTCTTTATTTCTATAGCTTGCGTAGTGTTTGCCTTCATGAGTGCATCATACTATGATTCTCATGACAAAGGAGTCTTGATGGCTTATAAGACAGAACTTCTCATCGAGCCTTCTTCCGATGCGAAACCAGCCAGCAATCTTCTCTGCCAAGGTACACTTTTCGACATCATTGCAGAGGAGTCAGATGTTGAAGGCAATCCAACCTGGTATAAAGTACGCCTTAACTCCGACATCGAAGGCTGGATCCGCGCCACCGACCTCTCCATCATCTAATTTTCTATATAATAACTTATTATCCCATCAAAATAAATTTTTATGTTATAAAACACATTTTTTTGCTTGCGAAAAATTATGTTGTTTCAAAAATATTGTGTAAATTTGAAAGTCAAAAAGAAAATTTACAACCTCAAATACTAATAGTATGAGCAAAACCATCACATTCAACGAACTTCGCAGACTCAAAGACAGTCTGCCCGACGGAGCAACTCGTCGCATCGCCGACCAGCTTAACCTCACTGTACAGACCGTCCGCAATTATTTCGGCGGTGTTAACTATGAGTTCGGTAAGAACATCGGTATGCACATCGAGCCCGGTCCTGATGGGGGAATCGTGGTGCTTGACGACACTACCATCTATGATATGGCAGTCAAGATCCTCGAAGAGGAAAACGCTAAGAAAGCCTGACGAATAGTGCTTCTTGATTTTTCCTCATTTGTGATAGGCAATTTGTGGATACAAGGGTGATTTCATTCCGCTCCCCGGCATGAAATCGCCCTTATCATATGTATCTTTGCATTATCTCTTTATTTTTTGCTCAGATTATTTAGTAGTTACTTAATTTATCATTTATAATTTATAATTCATCATTGAATGCTCTATCCTAAAGAAATAGAATCCAAACTCGGTTTCGACGTCATTCGCGCCGAAGTGGCGCGTCTTTGCACATCTCGCATGGGCAAAGATGCTGTCAACGACATGTCCTTTTCCTCTGATTTCGATACCATCCTCCGCCTTCTTCGCCAGACAGATGAGATGCTCTCGCTCATCCGCAGCGCATCCGACCTCCCGGGAGCGAATGTCTACGACGTGGTGCCTTATCTCTATGAGATCAAGGCTTCCGGCTCTTTTATGTCGGCCGAACGTCTGAATGCTCTCGGAAAGATGCTCGCATCAATTTCTGAGGTGCGAAATTTCTTCTCCCGCGCCGACGAGGACGGGGTAACTCCGTTATATCCGGAACTAAAGAAAGAGTTCGAGGGACTTGTGTCTTTCCCGGCCATCGAACGTGAGATAGATAGATGTATCAATAAGTTTGGCGAAGTTAAAGACAATGCATCTCCTGAGTTGTCTGAAATCCGAAGAAGCATAAGCGCAGCCAATGGCTCGATAGCAAGAGCTATGCGCAGGGTGCTCGATAGGGCTGCTGCTGAAGGCGTTATTGATAAGGATACAGCTCCTGCAATGCGCGACGGCCGAATGGTGCTTCCTGTCTCGTCAGCTATGAAGAGAAGTATCAACGGAATTATTCATGATGAGTCTGCTACGGGAAAGACCGTGTTTATCGAGCCGGCTGAAGTTGTCGAGGCTGGAAACCGTCTGCGCGAACTTCAGATGGAGGAGCGTCGCGAGATTGTGCGTATTCTAATTTCCATCGCCAATCTTATTCGTCCCGACATCGACTTGATTGAGGCGGGATGTCTTTCTATCGGTTATCTCGATTTTATCAAGGCGAAAGCTCAATTTGCCAATATGGTAGATGCTTCGTTGCCAAGAATTGAAAAGCGGCCGGAGATAGATTGGTTCAACGCTTTCCATCCTGTCCTTTTCATGACTCTCAAGCAGCAGGATAGGAGAGTGGTGCCTCTAAGTCTTCATCTGGAAGGAGACCGGCGTTTCTTGATTATCTCCGGTCCGAATGCAGGAGGCAAGTCTGTGGCTCTTAAGACAGTGGGAATAGTGCAATATATGATGCAATGTGGCTTGCTTCCTACTCTTTATGACAAATCCCATATGGGAATATTCGAGAATATTCTTGTTGATCTTGGCGATGAACAGTCGATGGAGAATGACCTCTCTACATATTCTTCGCATCTTCGCAATATGAAGGCATTTCTCCGCAATGCCGGACCATCAACTCTCGTGCTTGCAGATGAGATGGGCTCAGGCACCGAACCTCAGATAGGTGGAGCACTGGCACAGTCTATATTATTCCGACTTGGCGAATCCGGTTGCTTTGGCGTCGTGACCACCCATTATCAGAATCTTAAGACTTTTGCGGATGAAACTAAGGGTTTTGTGAATGGAGCTATGCTCTACGACCGTCAGCACCTGCGCCCTACTTTCCAACTCTCGGTAGGCAATCCGGGCAGTTCGTTTGCTATCGAGATTGCACGCAATATCGGCCTTCCTTCAGAGGTAATAGACATGGCAAAGGATCTTGTTGGTTCAGATTATGTCAATTCCGACAAGTATCTTCTCGATATCGCGCGCGACCGCAAGTATTGGAGCAATAAGCGTCAAAGTATCAAGGAAAAGGAGCAGCATCTCGATAAACTGCTTGAAAAATATGAGGACACCGCTTCTGACCTGAAGCAAAAACGTGCTGAGATTCTTAAGGACGCCCGCGAGGAAGCGCGTGAGATTCTTAAGTCGGCTAACGCACGTCTGGAAAAGGCTATTCGCGACATAAAGAATGCTGAGGCTGAGAAGGAGCGCACGCGCCAGATCCGTAGAGAGCTTGAGGATTATAAGGATAGCCTGAAGGAACCTGCTGAGGAGAAAATCGTGCCTGATGCACTGAAACCTCTGAAGCATAAGAGTAAGAAATCTCGGGAGGAAGCCTCAAAGAAAAAAGTGCCAACGGCTGCAAAACCAGAACTGGCTCCAGGTGATTGGGTGAAAATGGATGGCTCTGGCTCCGCTGGCCAGATTATAAGCATTCAAGGCAAGAAGGCTGAGGTGGCTTTCGGTCCGCTCCGCACTACGGTTGATGTCTCGCGTCTTTCTGCGGCTCAAAAACCAAAACAGACGGCCGCTTCCCAGACACTCACTGTTTCAAGCCAGACGTCGGAAGACAGCCGTCGTCGCCAGCTGAATTTCAAAAACGAAATCGATGTGAGGGGAATGCGCGCAGATGAGGCAATTCAGGCTGTGACATATTTCTTAGACGACGCTGTCCAATTCTCAGCAGGAAAAGTGAGAATTCTCCACGGCACTGGCCACGGTATCCTGAAGACCCTCATCCGGGAGCAACTCCGCGTCAACCCCAACGTCACCTCCTACCACGACGAAGACGTCCGTTTCGGAGGCGCCGGCATCACCATCGTCAACCTCTCCTGATACGGAGCACCAACAATGTTATGGAGTGCCGGCTAATACTGCGTAGCCGTGGAATGGAGGCGTCCTCGCCTCCGCTGTGCCGTCGCCCCCTAACGTATGGATCGTCGACTTCTCACCCGACTAACAGCTCGGAGAGCTGTCATTGTGACGAAACCCCAGGCTTCAGCCTGGGGTCAGGATAAGGACTCAGTAGCCTCGGAGAGGCGATTTGTGGGATAATTTTTTGATATTAAGATAAAGATTCTTGCAAATTCAAAAAATTTTTCTTACCTTTGTTCAGTCAATATAACCAAATAATAGACCTACACATGAAGAACTTGAAAATGTATATCAACGGTAAATTCGTTGACAGCAAATCCGGCAAATGGATCGACGTCCTTAACCCATCTACTGAAGAGGTTATCGCTCGTCAGCCCGAAGCTAACAAAGAAGACGTAGAAGAGGCACTCGACGCTGCACGCAAGGCTCAGAAGGCCTGGGAAAAGACCCCCGCCATCCAGCGCGCTGCCTACCTCCTCAAGATTGCTGAAGGCATCAAAGAGCGTCGCAACGAGTTTATCGAAATCATAATGCGCGAGCAGGGCAAGACCCGCAACTGGGCTACTATCGAGGTTGACGCCACTATCGGATACTTCGAATACATGGCTTCCTTCGCCCGCCACATCGAAGGCGAGATCATCCCCAGCGATAATCCTGGTGAGACAATCCTCCTTTCCAAAAAACCTATCGGCGTAGTAGCCGGTATCCTTCCCTGGAACTTCCCCTTCTTCCTCATAGCTCGCAAGGCTGGAGCTGCTCTCATCGCTGGTTGCTCCATCGTCATCAAGCCGGCGCAGCTTACTCCAGAAAACTGCTGCGTATTCGCTGAGGTCGTAGATAAAGCAGGTCTCCCTGCAGGTCTCTTCAACGTTATCACAGGTAAGGGAAGCGTCGTAGGTCATGAACTCGCTGCAAGCCCGAAGATTGACATCGTTTCCGTCACTGGTTCAGTAGGTGCTGGCGAAAGTATCATGAAAGATGCCGCCACCAACATCACCAAGGTGTCTCTCGAGCTCGGTGGTAAGGCTCCAGTTATCGTATTCCCGGATGCCGACCTCGACCTTGCTGCCCAGGCTATCCTCGACAGCCGCATCGGCAACAACGGCCAGATCTGCAACAATGCAGAGCGCCTCTATGTCCACAAGGACGTCAAGGATGCTCTGACTAAGAAACTTATCGAAAAATTTGAGGCTGTGAAGGTGGGTGATCCATTCTCTGCCGATGATATCGATATGGGTCCTCTCGTAGAGAAGCGTGCGCTCGAAAGTGTAGAGGCAAAGGTTGAGAAGGCTATCAAGCAGGGTGCCAAGGTGCTTTGTGGTGGCCACCGCGTAGGCGACAAGGGCTATTTCTATGCCGCTACTCTACTCGACGATTGCCGTCAAGACATGGATATCGTACACGAAGAGACCTTCGGTCCGGTTCTCCCCATCATCGTTTGGGACAACCTCGATCAGGTCATCGAGTGGGCTAACGATTGCGAGTATGGCCTGGCTTCCTCAATCTTTACCAACGACATCAACAACGCTGCCCGCTGCATCCGCGAGCTCGAATTCGGTGAGACCTACGTCAACCGTTTCCACTTCGAGGCTATCCAGGGCTTCCATGCCGGTGTCAAGAAGAGCGGTATCGGCGGCGCCGACGGCAAGCATGGTGTAGAGGAATACCTCCGCACCCACGTCACATACCTCCAAACCCATTGATCGTGAAAGTAGGACTTTTTATTCCATGTTATGTAGATGCCCTGTACCCTGAGGTCGGGGTATCTACTTATAAATTATTACGCAGTTTGGGTGTCGATGTAGACTATCCCGAAAAGCAGACCTGTTGCGGCCAGCCCATGGGCAATGCAGGTTTCCAGAATAAAGCTCAGAATCTCGTAAAGAGTTTCGACGAGCTTTTCAGCGGATACGACTATGTGGTAGCCCCATCGGCAAGCTGCGCTGCATATGTGAGATTTTTCCATCCTAAGATAGCCGACCACGAATGTGAGGCGGCTGGAAAGACTGTGGATTTGGTGGAGTTCCTTCACGATATCTTGAAAGTTAAGTCTCTTCCTGCCAAGTTCCCGCATAAGGTGAGCCTTCACAATAGTTGCCATGGTGTGCGCGAGCTTGGACTTTCTTCTCCTACCGAACGCGACATACCAAAATTCAATAAGATTAAAGATCTTTTGGCATTGGTTGAGGGTATCACTGTCTTCGAGCCTGAGCGCCCTGACGAGTGCTGCGGATTCGGTGGAATGTTCTCCATTGAAGAAAAGGGAGTCTCTACAAAGATGGGCACCGATAAAGTGAACCGCCACATCGCCACTGGAGCAGAATACATTACTGGTCCTGACTCCTCCTGCTTGATGCATATGCAAGGTATTGCCGCTAAGCAAAATCTCCCCATCAAATTCATCCACGTTGCTCAAATTTTAGCAGGTGAATGTTAATTAATCATTTATCATTAATCATTTATCATTGAAAAAATGAGTACTTCACATGCTAAAAAAGCGAATGAATTCGTAAAGTTGACTGATGTCGTAGACCGTCATGACGCCACTTTCTGGTCAGTCCGTGTCAAACGCGACACTATGGCGCATGAGGTGCCTGAATGGGAAGATCTTCGTGAAGCTGCCAGCCAGATAAAGAAACACACCGTTACTCATCTTGCCGATTATCTTGAGAAGTTTGCCGAAAATGCTGAGCGCAACGGGGTGCACGTTCATTGGG
>CAZIAX010000141.1:0-6253 GCA_964537745.1 uncultured Sangeribacter sp. | reverse complement strand
AGCATCCGATTCTTGGCTACACTGCCGAGCCGGCAGACTATCGCCCTTCCATCATCGACTGGGAGCGCAAGCTCCATGGATGGGAAATCCAGCCTGAATGGCTGAGCTATATCCCGGGTATCGTGAAGGGAATCGGCATGGTGATCAATGTGTTTACCAAGCCTGGTGATGATGTGGTGATAATGCCGCCGGTGTATCATCCTTTCCGCATCACGGCAGAGGAAAATGGTAGGAAGGTGGTGAATGTGCCTCTAATTGAGGATGCCGACCACCGCTATCATATGGATTATGAGGCACTTGAGAATCTTGATACGAAGGGTGGGGTACTGATTCTCTCGAATCCTCACAACCCTGGAGGGAGGATGTGGAGCGCTGACGAACTTCGCCGACTTGCAGAGATTTGCAAGAAGAAAGGGTTGCTCGTAGTGTCTGATGAGATACACGCCGACATGGCGTTGTGGGGCAACCGCCATGTGCCTTTTGCGACGGTAAGCGACGATGCGGCTTCCAACAGCATCACGTTCTGCGCTCCTTCGAAGACTTTCAATATTCCTGGAGTAGTAAGTTCATTCTCTGTAGTGCCTAACAAAGATGTCCGGGAGAAATTCTATGGATGGTTGGCGGCCAATGAGTTTGGCGATGCTCCGATCTTCTCTCATATCGCGGCTATTGCGGCTTATCGCAATGGGGAGGAGTGGAGAAAAGAAATGCTCAAGTATGTTGAAGACAATATCCGTTTTGTGGAGGAGTATTGCGAGAAGAATATTCCAGGAGTCAAAGCGTTGCGTCCGGATGCCTCCTATCTCGTTTGGCTTGACTGCCGTGAGCTTGGTCTCAGCCATGACGAGCTCATAGACCTCTTCGTGAATAAAGCCCGTGTGGCCCTCAACGACGGCGCTATGTTTGGCAAGGAAGGAGAAGGGCTGATGCGACTGAATGTAGGCGCTCCGCGCTCTGCAATCAAAGAAATACTCGACCGAATTGCCGCTGCAGTCTGACGGTCCTTCGGTCTCCGCCTATCCTTTGGTTTCGGGCTTACGCCCTCAACACTGTGTTGAGAGCGTAAGCCCGAAACGCAATATCCATTTCCGATTCTCGCCACGCAACCATAGATAGCCTCCCAAAAGCCATCCCCAATACTGCGTAGCCGTGGAATGGAGGCGTCCTCAATGCGGTTTAGCTAAGGAGCATTATGAATATTTTAGGAATATTATAATATAAAAAGAGGAGAAGGCCAATGGTCAATGGTTATAAAATTGAGACATAAAAAACTCATTTACTATGGCCTTCTCTAAAAATATCGTTTTTGAAATATTTAACAATTTCAGAGATAGAATTGTTAACTTAGACACTAAAAATGGACGTGACGAACTTCGAAAATTCATTTATCCTGATCCCGACGGAAGGAAGGACAATATTTTCGTCCGAAAATCCCCGGTTAGCTGTTCCTTGCTGCTTGAATATCTTATCCGTCATACTCCACTCTCCACGCAGACAAACATAGACGTGTTCTTCGACGAAGCCGGGTTGCGACCGGTAACAAAGAGCGCAATCAGTCAAAGACGCACGCGCCTTGACCCGCAGATATTCGTGCAACTCAACAGGAAATTTGTATCGGAATGTTACAAAACGGGGGGTGCTGACCTGCGCAGTTGGAACGGCTATTATCTTATGGGTGCTGACGGATCACAGTTTGCGTTGCCCGATAAGGAAGTGCTTGCCGAAGAATTCGGCAGACGCAATTATGCGAACCATGCCGTAGAGGAAGGATTAACATGTCCGATGGCCAAATGCGTGATGATCAGCGACATGCTGAATGGCTTTACCCTGTGCTCAAGACTCTTCAAGCACAATGTAGACGAGAGGGTGGCATTTGAGCCGCTACTTGATGAGTTTGCCAATGTGAATCCGTTCAGGCCGCACGAGACCATCTGTATACTTGACAGAGGCTATTTCTCACTCAAGATCATGTACCTTATGGGAAAGTTGGAGTTGAAGTATGTCATAAGGGTTTCTTCCTCATCTTCCATTATTAGGGAATTCATAAAGTCCGGGAAAGGTGAGGAAGTAGTGGAATGGCGACCTTCATCGGGAACCTCCCTGTTCGAAGATTCCCAATGGAGGGAAGAAGGAAGGCCACCGCTAAAAGTCCGATTGGTAGCGGTAAAGCTCAAAAATGGAGAGACTGAGGTTCTTGTCACAAATCTGACTTCTGAGGAAGTAAGCCATTCCCAAATGAAGGAACTTTATTTCAAACGGTGGGGTATTGAGGTGGATTACCTACATTACAAATATGTTTACGAGATTGAAGGATTTACCGGTGCACGACCAGTCTGCGTGTATCAGGATTTTTATGCCACGGTCTTGCTTCACAACATGGTCTGCCTCGTGATAGACTCCCAGAAGGAAAATGTCGAGAAAAAGACCAGCCATAGAAAACTAGCGTACAAGACAAACTGCGCATTGTTGGCAGGCGCATTCTTCAACTCATTCGTTGATATGTTTGTACGCGGGCACATTAAAGAAAAATTAGAGATTCTTAACATAGATGCAATCCAATATCTCACCCCCGTCAGACCTGATCGTTGTTTCCCAAGAGAGCGTGTCAAGTATAAGAAAGGATACAGTCATAGAACCAAGACCAATAGGAAAAGAGCCATATGAGTCTTAGCTAAACCGCATTGGAGGCGTCCTCGCCTCCGCCGTGCCGACACCCCCTAACTATGGCCATGCACTCGAAAAATGCACAGAATCATAGAATGCAGAAGCTTCTCAGAAGCTATCACCGTTTAGATTTGAGAAGAACCGTTTTTATCCAAGATTTGGATTCCTTGGTGATATTTGCATATTCCAATAAAATTCATTAAATTTGCATTGTTATAAAAAATATAAGACATGATGCACCATACCTCCTCGATTTCAGACAGAATTGTTAGTCTCGGCACACGTTCATATCGACAGCGTCTTGAGACCATATCAGGTGTCGGCATGACAGAACATAAATTAAAAAAACTAAATAAGGATCTTGATGAGCTTTATGAGTTGGTCTATGACCGAATCAATTCCATAACAGAGTCTGAGGTCAAAATCATCAATCCTCTTCTTAATGAACTGTTGAAATCTATAAAGAGCCTGTATACTGTCTGCCGAAAAATGGCACCAAAGCTTTCAATAGGCAAAGAAACTGAAAGGTTGGGCCTGAATTATTCTGCACTGCAGGAACTATACTCTGACCTTCAAAATTTCCGGATTCCATCTAAAGAAGACTCCGAGTTAAAAGACCTCCTTTCCCAGGCGGCAACCCTTATGCAGAGAATATCATGACCAGTTTCTTCACAACATCAAACTTCCGTGATGATCTTTCAGCCCTCCTAAAAGTCCGAAAGAATGTTTATTCAGGGATAGAAAAGGAAATCTATCGTGAGTTCATCGACTGTCCGATTGAAAATATCAGAAACAACCGGGATATGATTCTTATTGAGGGAGACTCCATCGTAATAAAGCTTAGACTCCCCGACAAGAGGCAACGCTTATCAAGGAAAGATGGATATCGGCTCATTTATCTCGTTGCTAAAGATACTGAGATGGTGACTTTTTTAAGTGTATACCCCAAGAATGGCCCTTGCCAGAAAATCGATACTTCTAAAGAAGAACTAAAGCAGCTCATCACGCAATTCATAATGGAATTTACCTCGAATATACTGGAACCATATTTACCTTTAATGGATACCTAAACTTCAATATAATAACAACCCCGAAACAATTAGTCGATTGCATCTGCTTCTCCGTTGTCGATAAGATTATAATTTCCTGCGTTGGCTGGAGTGCGACGGGGGAAGGTGGCGGCGAGGCTTTTGCGGCCGTATTTGCGGGCGAAACGCATGGTGTGCAGACTGCCGCTCTTGGCGGGACATTGTGCAAGAATGACTGCCTCTGACAAGGCAGCCTGCAGACGGTTGCGGGCTACGAGACGTGTGGGATTTGCCTTGACCCTAATCACCTGCTCACTAAGCAGCAGACCACCCTTCCTCAGTATGGCTTCTTCAAGAGATTTATTCTCACGGGGATGGGTGATGTCCAATCCATTGCCTACGATGGCTATCGTTTTGCCACCTGCGTCAAGGCAACCGTTATGAGCGGCCGCATCGCAACCCAAAGCCAAGCCACTGACTATAACGTATCCCTTCTCAGCGTATTCCTTACCCAGTTTGTATGCCATATCATTCCCTTCCTTGTCGGCGGCTCGTGCTCCGATAATTGCCACCGCCTTATCTTCTTTCAGAAGCTCGAGATTGCCTTTGCAATGGATCACGGCAGGGCAATCCTCTCCTATGGAGAGTAATCGGGCCGGGAAAGCCGCATCCTGACACGAGATGCTGACAATGCCACGCTGCTCTTGAAGGTCAAGTATATCATTGGCTTTGTCTACATAGTCTTGCAATTCTGGATTCTCATCATATAGCCTGTCAAATTCTGCAAGTGTAGTCTTCCGAATCCTCTTCACAGGCAACCCCATCATCTGCAAAGCCATCACCTCATCGACATCGAGCCTCTCCGACTCCTTTCCATTTCCTTTATCAGTCTTCATATTTTAAAATTTTTATATTCAAAGACCCTCAATATAGATTTCTTTACCAAAGGCCCTCAAAAATAAATCCTACCGAAAATACGTAGGATCATTTCTCGTTCTCTTCTTTTAGCATTGATTTATAATACCCATCATATCGTTCGCGCAATTTCTTCGAGAGCTTATAGCGCAATGGCATGATGTTGAGAATATGCACATGGTCATGAGTGGCATAGCATCAACTAAGTTTCTTCAAATCGAAATACATCATCCGAGTGTGGAGTGATTCATTATCCGGTATTTCGAATATCAACTGACCTTCTTCATCATATCTTTTGAGGGCTACTCGTTCTATCTCCTCCGTTTTGTGCATATACACAAATCCATTGTGTTCATAGTAAGCAAGCGTTTCGGGTTTGTTAATAGCATCAACTACAAGAAAACGACAAGCATTTTCATTAACAGATGCAATATTCATATCTTTTATATAATCCATTAGTTGACGCCCCACATGTTTACCTTGAAAATCAACATTTACTCCAAGACGACCAATCAAAGTTGCCGGATAGGTAAGATTTCTTTTCTCATTATTGAAGATTCTATTGAATCTATTTCTGGAATTCTTAGGCAACCCAATACTCTTTATACTGTCGTTAGCAACCGTTACCAAACAAACTATCTTATGGGGACGACTATTTGTAACCCAACAGTACGTCTTACCCAACATCTCTTCTTCATATAGAAACACATCTTCTTTGAAAAATTCGTCAAGATCGGAATCGCCGCATGAAAATTCGACACACAGGCGTTTTACTTCCGGTGTGTACTGCATGAGAGTACATTCTTCTTGTAGTAGGAACGAACCCATATTACCATTCAAATTTTTTATACGCTTCCCTTATTCGACGAAGTTCCGCCTCTCTTTTCGAAGACAGACGAGGAACAGGACGCCCAGAATATTTCTCAGCTTCATCAATAAAATCAATTGCAGATTGCCCTGTAAGTACAGGAATTTCTCTAATTGCTACCGCCATAATATTATTACTTTTATATATACAACAAATAAGATCTACAAAATATAACTATACGTAAATCTCCTTAGCATTTCCAGTACCTACAAATTTAAGATAAAAATGCTAATCCTCCAAATTTTACATCAAGAAATCTATCCCCCTATCTTCAAATTTCCAATTCTCGCTACGCAGCCCCAAGTCTCCTAAAAGCCATCCCAATACTGCGTAGCCATGGAATGGAGGCGCCCTCGCCTCCGCCGAGCCGACACCCACTAACTATGGCCCGCCCCATTCGCAGTAGTTACCATCAGACGCACCTCGAAGCACGCAGGAGCGTGCTAACTACCCTGGCTCCGCACACATCACCGCGTTCTTCTATAACTTCTTGGGCAAGAACGGGGAACTGGTCACAAATTGTGACCGGTTCAAATGCTTTAGGTATTCGTCTGTAAATCCGGTTGCTTTCACGGAACAAGGAGTTACAATGTTGTCAGCTATATTATAAAAATTTCCGTGATTTATTTTGCTAACAAAAATATATTTATTACCTTTGCACTTGCACAAATCTCAGAAACGTGCAAAATACGGCTTCTGCAAATCTCAGAAACGTGCAAAATACGGCTTCTACAAATCTCAGAAACGTGCAAAGACTATGAAAAGAAAGATATATGAC
>CAZIAX010000140.1:0-6271 GCA_964537745.1 uncultured Sangeribacter sp. | reverse complement strand
CGTTTTCACGCTCTTCGAGCACTTCTCCAACGCAGAAGATAGGAGTAAGTCCGTTAGCAAGAGCAAGCTTAGTCTTTGCAAGGAGTTGCTCGTTGGTCTCACCGAAGTACTGACGGCGTTCGCTGTGGCCGAGGATAACGTGAGTTGCGCCAGTGCTCTTCACCATAGGAGCGCTAACTTCACCAGTGTAAGCACCACTTTCGTGCTCTGAGCAGTTCTCTGCGCCGAGACCGAGAAGGTCAGCGTCGATTACACCGTGTACAGAAGTAAGGTGAGTGAAAGGAACGCAGATTACAACCTCACAATTTGCTTTTTTTGCTTTAAGTGCGCTGTTGACAGCATCGGCAAGTTCTACACCCTCGTCAAGAGTAGTGTTCATTTTCCAGTTGCCGGCTACAATATTCTTTCTCATTTTGATAGTATTTTATTGTATCGTTATATTAGTCTTTTTCTATCCGCGGATTAAGAATGGACATTCTCAATCCGTTTCAAAACGCAAAATTAACAAATTCCGTTCATATCCCCAAATAAATCTCCTTAAAAAGCTTAAAAACCGCATGGAATGCCTTAAGCAGTGCATTCTTGGTAGATTTTCCTTACTTCCTCTTCAGTGAGAGATTCATAGTCTTTCTTTAATGGCGCGATTATCACTCCTGCTATATCAATACATCCTGGAGAGATGAGATGCTGGCCATCCTCAGTGCCGTAACATGATGGACGATGCAAGTTTCTGGGAATAGCGCATATTCTCAGGAGTCCTTTGGAGTCAATCCACACAAAGGCATTAATTTTTCCTTCCTTAATAAAATCTTTGCCGATTATGTCTTCTATAGTTGAGAGTCTCGACATTCCATCTACATCAGGAGTAATGATAAAGCTGATAAATCTGAATGGCATATCGAGACCGAGAGACATATCGGTAGCAATTTTGCCCTGATAAAGATCATGTCTTTTTTCTACCAACATCATCAAAGGAAGTTCATGTGTCTTGACAGCCTGACAATGCAGATGGTCTGGGCAGGATGCTCCAGAGCGTTTGCCATTGAAAAAGATTGTATGACCAGGGAGTTGCTCAGCCATTGCCACCATATCCATAGGCAACCCCTCCTGTGGACTATGTGTCTTATTCACAATTGTGAAGTGGGACGGGAAGATAGGGTAGGGATTGAGAAGAAGGTCCCAACCTCTCACTATTTCAAGCGCACTCTGCTGGGGTGGACGGTTGCTTGGGCAGAGGAAGCAGGGGCGCTCCTCCAAAGTCTTTGCATCCATTTTGGCGCCAGTAGAGACAATCCTTGCGGGATTATGCTGAATCCCTACAGTGAGGTCGCCGAGTTGCATGCTGCGCCTCTCGGTTTTTCCCAGTGCCTGATAGTTTTCCCTTGCCAAAGGCCATTCGGCCAATTGCGCATCAATAAACTCCACCATAACTCTTACTCCTTGTTTCTTGACTCATAAAACTCACAACTCATAACTTATAATTCTTGCTCACTCCTCTTCCTCCATATTCTCATGGATACGGGCAAGTAGTTCGATAGTCCGCAAGAAGTCCTTGTAGATATTGTTTTCGTTGGTCTTCTCTATCGGAAGAGCAGCATCGCTGTTTCCGCTCCAGCGGCGGCAATTGTAGATTGACTCATAGATGCGTCCGATCTTCCAAGTGCGCGAGATGCGAAGAGCCATCGCATAGTCCTCACCGTAGGAGACGTTTGGAAACAGAATTTCTCGAGCTATCGGCGTGTAAAAAGCTCGTGGCGCGCCGAAGCCATTTATTCGAAGAGCGTTATTGGCTCCGTTATCCGCTGTCCATTCAGTGTGAGCTATAAGTCCAGGTGGAATGACTTTGAGATCGAAATCAGTCAGAGTGTAACTGCCTACCACCATTGCGCAATTCTCCTCATAAAATTTATCGACAATCTTCTGGAGAGTGTCGGTGCCAGAGTATATATCATCGGAATCGAGTTGCACAGCAAAGCGACCGCATTTCTCAGACTCGATAGCCTTGTTCCAGCAACCACCTATACCGAGTCCCTCTTCGTCTTCTGCAAGAATCACGTGTAGGCGCTCGTCGGGCACGGAGAGAAGAGCCTGGCGAGTTCCGTCGGTGCTTCCATTGTCCACGACTATAACATTGAATGGGAAATTGGTCAACTGTGAGAGAGCTGACTCTACGGCATCCATTACCGTAGAGACACGATTACGGACAGGAATCACTACGCTTGCCTCAACAGGGAAATATGAAGCTCCTACGTCAGCTGGTTTGGGTTCTCTGACGAGGGCGTTGATGTCGCGTAGATGTGCGCGGCATACCATCTCCATCGCTTTCTGATAGTCGGCGTTGCGAGGGTCTACGTAGTCATGTTGTTGCTCGCCACTTTTTCTGTAGTCGGTCTTGCTCTGCTCATAGAGATATTCGTTGATGCAGAGAGCCCCGCGGCCAGTCAACATTCGGAGGCGCAGTGCATACCAACCTCCGTCGGGGAGGTCATCATACTCCTTCTCGAAGTCTTCGGATGCATTGAGCACATCAGCGGCATTAAGGAGTACAATCGAACCAAAATCGAAGTCATCACGCATTGAGCCGAGCTGATAGTCGATGGTAGGATGATTGGTCACCTTGCCGTCATCAGCCACATCCCTATACCAAGAGTAGGTCAGAGGGACGTCGCATATTTCAGTGAGTTCCCTCATTCTCTTTTCTGAATGCGGATACATTTTCACCTCCTTATTGCCCAACTTCACGAAGATAAACTGGTCGAGACCGTTTCGGAAAATCTCTTCCCTAAGTTGGCTAATATTTTCAAATTTTATCATTGGAAAAATATTCTCAATTCTCAATTCTCAATTATTTCTCAATCCACTCCAGCATCTCCTTCATGAGAAGGTTGCGCTGATTTGCATCCTTGAGCGACTCGAAAGGCACACTCATCACTGCTCGACGTGATTTGCCATCGCGAATCAGTAGGCCTGCAGCGGCATCTGTATCGCTGAATCGAAGGAAAGTGGCAGCCTCATCAACATTCGGAGTAGCGACAATGGCATCCGGGTTCTCTACGATATACTGATCCTCATTCAGAGTGTTGGAGTAGGCGTAGTGTCTGCTATGGAGAGAAGACTTAAGAGGAGAAGCCATACCGTCGATTCTTCCCCCTTGAGTTGAAGAGATGGACTGTGGCAAAGTAATGCCAAGCACCTTTTCTCCCCAGCTTGCAGCGTCACCGTCGTTGCGGGTGTCTTGTAGGTCGCTTGCGATGTACTGTCCAGACACAATCAAATCGCCACCTTTGTCCAGGAATCCTTTAAGCGCATTGCGAAGATTTTTAGGGAATGCGAAAAACTCAGCACCATTGGTGCCACGTCCCATGGTTGTAGCCTTCTGTTTGCCAAGAATCAGGTCAATCGTCTTATAATTGGAGAGGTTGACACTCCCGTTTTCGACAGCCCCAACGCTGGTGCTTACGAACCCACGTCCTGCCTCAGCAATCGACTGTCCATGTACGTAGGGGAAATCGAAGGTGTTTCCTGCTATTACCATAGGCAGATATGCGTCGCTGCTCTTTCCGAAACTGTCGCCAGCGCTGCGGTGGAATTCTGTCTGATAGCCCGTGAAGGAATAATCCTCGAGGTATGGAACGCCAAAATCCGTTTTGCCATCAAATCCGGCATAGTCTCCACCTTCTTTTACAATACCAGGAGCACTGAGACGGGTAAATCCATTGACGATAAGAATCGGATTCGAATCGCCGGTTACATGGCGGAAAGAAAGAGTTTCGGAAGGGAACGAACGTCCACCATCATTGAATGCTATGATTCGGAAAGAATGGATTTCGTCGTCGCCAGCCTGAATCTCGAAATGCGGTTTGGTAGACTCCCCAATCTTATGGAAGCTCATGTCGTCGCCGCTTCTTTCCATGATTATGTATCCGGTAGGAACGGCAGTTGGTTCAAGCTCATCGTGAGTTGGTTGCCAAGAAAGTCTGTAGGTGTTCTTGCTGGTCTTCTGGATAGCGAAGTCCTTGACCGGAAGCGGTTGAATCACGACCTTTCTGTCTTTTCTCTCACCGATGAATCTGGCCAACGCCTTATAGATGGAGCGTCCTACCGTAAAACGGAATCTTGGGTCGAGACCATACTGCATGTCGCCAAAATTCTGATGGCTCAGGAGTTCGATAAGGGTGGTCGGAACTTCCGGCATGCGGGCCTCGAGGTAAGCCTTGTCCCACATTGAGCGTCGTGTCCATTCGGGTTCGTATTTAGCACGAATGTCGCCGGTGATCTGACGCATGAGCATGTCGGTCATAGTGCGGGAATTCTTTCTTGGAGTTCCATCGGCATAGTTGCCATTGCCGTTGGTATAATAAATACCGAGGGTGCCTATAATGGAGTCATCCGCACGTTTGCCGGCATCAGAATGCAACGCCATGGCAGCGTCTATTGGAATTCCGAGGCCTTCCTCATTTGGGAGCACTCTGGAGCCTCCGGCGAGATAGTTCACCCAAATGCCACGGCTTGTATAGTCATCTTTATAGTCGTCGGTGCCTGCATAAGGAGAGTATACGGCATCCGGCATGCCTGCCCATTGCAGCCAGTAGCGAGCCCCTTCCAGCCAACGAGGTAAGCCTGAAGTCTTGAAAGTCGGGTCATCTTTGATGGTCTTCAGGGTCTCTTCTTTGCGGAAAGGATTGTCAGAAGCAATAGGAGCACCATTGGCTTCTGCAATTACAGCCACCATGTCGTCGTAAGACAATGAGTCAGAATCTTCCGTCTCTATCACATTGTTCATGAGCACATCGCTACGTCGCGGAGAGCGGGCTATGTTACCCATTCCTCCACCAATCTTCACGGCATCTGCTGTGATTACAGTATCCCCACCTTTTTCAGTTCGGTTCGTCAGCACTACAGTTGGATTTTCCGCATCAAAACCCTCTGCAAGGGGATAAGTGCCAAGGTAAATCCACGTGCCTCCACCCATCTTCTGGTTGACGAGGATGTCTTCAGAGCCTCCGTCATAGTTGATGGTATATCGTGCGTCTTCCGCAGAGTTTGGAAGTGATTTATAGCTGACATAGATGGCATACTCTCTCGATTCAGGTATGTCTGCCACCCATGTAGCAGTGGAAGGGGTGCCGCTTTTTATGGTCTTGACTACTCGATAAGTGCCGTTTTCGAAGGGATTTTCAGTGTCGCGGAAATCTGGGAGGTCGTAGATGAAACCTTCGCCGTCGCCTGTCTGCCATTTATTGTGGCCGTTGGTTTCGAAATAAGTGTCTTGAGAATAGAGCACCATTCCATCTTCCGGCTTATCATTGTCTACAATCACCTCTATAGGGTTGATGTCACGTTCACGTGGGAGCATGACGTAAGCACCGGCGTTTTCGAGCATCGGCACCACATATGGAAGAATGTAACCCAAAGTATAAGTATCTTCAATGGATTGGAATAGGAGAGGGCGTTGCCAATACCAATTGTCATTCGCGGGTTTGTAGTATCTACCATGGCTGTGCCATAAAGCGATATTGTCGCCTACCATACCTTTTGAGATATGTGTAAGCGGGTCGGCGGGACGTACAAAAGGAATGTTTGTGCGGTACTTATGCGGCAGTTTGTCGATGGAGTTGATGTAATAAGAGAGGGGTTTGCCGTTAACTCTAAGGTCAACAGAGAAGTGGGAGAGGGAATCGGGCAAAGCTTCCTTTGCCTGCCCTTCGAGTTGCTGGATATATTCCTTGTTGATAGGCAAGTAAGTGAAGTTTTCATTCAGGCTCAGCGTAGCGATACGGTTGGCGTCATCAGTCTTCACGCTGTTCACCCTCAGTCCGCCGGGGTTGTGGCTCTTGGGAATGAGCTTGATGAGGCGTTCATTGACAGCGAGAGTCAGTGAGTCGTTACTTGGTTTCTCTGCAGGAGGAGCAGCTGCGATTGTGCGTGGAGTGGAGACTGTGGAGCGTTTCTTGCGAGTTCTTGAATATTTTTTGGAAGTTTTCTTTCTCGAAGAAGTTTTTGAAGAATACTTGGAAGACGTTTTTTTCTTAGTTGAAGATGTCTTTTTCTTAGTAGTCTTTTTGCTCGATTTCTTTTTTGCGGCAGAAGCTTGCGAAGTCTCGAAGAGCTCCGTATTCAATATGTCGGGAAGGCCGATCCAGTCGCCAACTCCTAAGGAAATGGCACCTGCGGCCAGAATAGTGAGGTATCTTTTACTGTTCATAATTTGCAAAATTACCAAAAAATCCATTTACCGACAAGACCAAAAGACTTAAAATATGTGAAATGT
>CAZIAX010000139.1:0-6319 GCA_964537745.1 uncultured Sangeribacter sp. | reverse complement strand
GGGACATCGACTGAAATATACGACTATATGCGCATGCTCTTCGCACGCGCCGGCCATACGTTTTCTCCTGTGACGGGAGAGGAAGTGAAACGCGAGACCATTGAGGAGATGGTAAGCCAGATTCTTGCCCTTCCTGAAGGTACGCGCCTCGCTGTGCTTATCGACATCAATGTGCCAGAGGGTCGGAATATTCTTACTCAACTTGAAATCTATCTTAAAGAGGGATATTCCCGCCTTGAGAAGGAGGGGCGATTTGATGACATATCTGAGGTGGTGGAAAAGATTAAAGCCGGGGAGCTCACTGAAGAAGAAATGGCAGGCTACCGTCTGCTAATCGACCGTCTTTCCGTCAGCGGAGAGAAGGATGAGGTGGCTCGACTGACCGACTCTTTAGAAACAGCCTATTTTGAGGGGCGCGACAAGTGTATTGTCAAGATATGGGAGGAAGGTGGTGTGAGAGAAAAGGAATACTCACGTCAGTTTACTGCCGACGGCATAGAGTTTCGCGAACCTACCGATCTCATGTTTAACTTCAACAATCCTTATGGAGCATGTCCTACCTGTGAAGGCTTTGGCAAGGTTCTCGGTATAAGCGAGGATTTAGTTGTGCCAGACAAGACACTGTCAGTGTTCCAAGATGCGATCGTATGTTTCCGGGGTGAGAAGATGAGCGAATGGAAAAATTGGCTAATTAAGTTTGCTCCTACCATTGGTTTTCCTATCCATAAGCCATATATGGAGCTGACACCGGAGGAGAAAGATATTCTATGGCGTGGAAAGGGAAGATGGGAAGGCATCGACGGCTTCTTCAAATGGGTGGATGAAAACCAATATAAGATTCAATACCGAGTGATGAAGGCACGCTATCGCGGGAAGACAGCGTGTCCGGATTGCCATGGCACACGGCTTCGTCCGGATGCTGAATACGTGAAAGTCGGAGGGAAGAGTATCACTGAACTTGTGGGAATGCCGGTGGCAGATCTTAAGGTTTGGTTTGATGAGCTGCGTCTAAGTGAAACCGACTATGCCATTGCCAAGCGTCTGCTTATCGAGATTCGTACACGTCTTGACTTTATGGACAAGGTCGGACTCGGATACCTTACTCTCGACCGACTTTCATCTTCTCTCTCAGGAGGGGAGAGCCAGCGAATCAATCTCGCAACATCTTTGGGAAGTTCGTTGGTGGGTTCGCTTTATATTCTTGATGAACCCTCAATCGGTCTTCATTCCAGAGACACTGAGCGTCTGATAAGTGTGCTTCGAAATCTTCAGAAGATAGGAAATACTGTGGTAGTAGTTGAGCATGACGAAGACATAATGCTGGCTGCCGATGAGATTGTCGACATAGGAAAAGATGCGGGCCTCAATGGAGGCAACGTTGTGTATCAAGGTAATATAAAGGAAGCTTTAAGAAGCGGTGAGACTGGAGAATCTTATACTCTTGATTATCTGACTGGCAAACGAAAGATTCCCTTGCCTGCACTGCGTCGGCCATGGAAGAAATATGTAGAGGTTGTGGGAGCGAGGGAGAATAATCTCAAAGGCATCGATGTCAAGTTTCCTCTTGGTGTGATGTCAGTCGTCACAGGCGTCAGCGGTTGCGGAAAATCGACCTTGGTGAGGGAAATTCTCTATAAGGCAATGGTGAGACTTCTCGGTGATCCGTGCGACACTCCGGGAGCTCATAAGAAAATAGCTGGCGATATTCAGTCGGTTGGAGCTATTGAGTTTGTCGACCAGAATCCGATTGGAACTTCCTCACGTTCGAATCCGGCCACTTATCTTAAGGCTTTCGACGAGATACGAAAACTATTTGCCGAGCAACCTCTTGCAAAGCAAATGGGTTTTACTCCCGGATTTTTCTCCTTCAATGCAGAAGGTGGAAGATGCGAGGAGTGCAAAGGGGAGGGTACGATAACTATCCCAATGCAGTTTATGGCTGATATAGTGGTTGAATGTGAGGAATGTCACGGAAAGCGATTCAAGCAGGATGTGCTCGACGTGGAATATCGAGGCAAGAATATTTACGACTTCCTTGAGATGACTGTCGATGAGTGTCTGGCTTTCCTTCAGGAAGATGCCAAGAACACCCAGGTGAAGAAGATAATCAAAAAACTCCTTCCCCTTCAGGAAGTTGGTCTTGGTTATGTGAAGCTTGGACAGAGTAGCTCATCCCTTTCAGGAGGCGAGAGCCAGCGAGTGAAACTTGCATATTTCATCTCGCAGGAGAAGCAACCACGCACGATGTTTATTTTTGATGAGCCAACTACTGGACTCCATTTCCATGACATCTCTACACTTTTAAAATCGCTCAACCGTCTGATTGAGGCTGGACACACTGTAGTGATAATCGAACACAACATGGATGTCATCAAGAGTGCTGACTGGGTGATTGATATTGGTCCGGAAGGTGGCGACGCAGGAGGAAGTCTTGTGATAGCCGGCACGCCTGAAGAAGTGGCGGCATGTGAAGAGTCTTATACCGGGAAATATCTCCGGGCAAAACTTGAGGAAAGATGAGGAAAAGCATTTTGATAGCCCTTCTCGCAGCGGTTAGTATAGGTGTAGGAGGATGCTCACAGGAAAAGAAGAAGAAAGATAGTAGTCAGGCTACAGAAATGTACGAGCGCATCTGCAAGCTTACTGAGGACTATACTCGCCGCTTGGAGAATGCGCCCGACAGCGCTGATTGGGCTTCTGTATGCACAGAATTTGAAGAGAAACTGGATAAGATTACGTTTAGTTATCCTCCAGACACTGACCTTCTGCTGACAGAAGGTCAGAACGACACCATCCATCAATTGATGGAGAAATACGTGAATGTTCGCAAGGGGAGAATCAATGGAATATTGAATCCAGTTGAGCTGCTTGATTCAATCCCTGAGGGGGATAGCCTTCTTGAAACGGCTGGCTCTGTGCAAGAGACTAACCAATGACGTGCATTTCACAATCTTTGCAATTGAACTCAAGGTTGAATTTATCCTTGCCAGATTGCAATACTATGGGCTCGGAATATTTTCCGAGTCCTTTTTCTTTTTTGCAGAGGCCAAGTTCGCGGAGTATGCAATGGCGTGTGGTCATCAGGCGAATCTTCTTTCCTTTTGTCTTCCCCGTGGCCTCAAGTGCACGTTCGATTTTCTTTACGCCGTGCTCTCGGTAGAATTTCTCAGCGAGACTGTTGGCGACATTGTCTCGATAGTCGAGGGCTTCGGAGAAATAGCGTGCGTCAAGATTTTCTTTTCTCCTATAATTATAAGGGAAAGTTGTCTTGTTGGCCTCATCAAGAGCTGCAATAGCCTTGCGTCGCAGTTCCGTCATTTGCCCAGCTGGAATGAACACGGATGGGTCAAGTTCAGACTTGAAGGAAGCGAGCCGGTAGGGAGTATTGCCGAGTTTTGCGAAAATAGGGGAGTAGTCTTGCGTTCGGTTAGCCTTATCGCGGGTGCAGTCAAGGGGGATGCGTATGCAGCATCCTCTTTCATCAGTTGCTGAAAGTCCGGCATTGTCAAGAATGAAAGAGACTCCAATCTTGCGAGAGGCTGTTTGCCGCTGCAACTCTTTGTCCCAAACCCGATCGAATGTGCGGTGGATTGCCGCTCCTTTGGGGATATCGACAGGTTTGGCTGTGACTATTTTGCGTCCTTGCACACCATTGACCATTGCTCCGGAGTACTGACCTTTGGAATCGAAGAAACTGATTCCGTCGCCATTGTTTAGTTGTGAGACATCTTTGATTACCTCACCGAGAGATTTTGGAGTGTCGGGAGAGATGATGCCAAGCGGTCTTCTCTTATCGATGAAATAATGAGTGAATCCGCGGTTGAAGGATTTAGAAAGTTCGGGAGCAAATGTAATTTCCGAAGTGCCGTAGCTACTGCGGCAATATTTGTCGGAATTCTGACCGATGAAGGAGTCGAGGGCTTTTCGGTAGGCTGCTACAGTATTCTTCACATATGCAGCCTCCTTAAGACGCCCTTCAATTTTGAAACTTGAAGCTCCGGCCTCTATCATTCGAGGAAGAATGTCAAGGGTGTTGAGATCGCGGAGTGAAAGTAGATGCTTGTCACGGCTTATGACTTTTCCTTCGGAGTCAGTCAGGGTGTATGGCAGACGGCAGAGCTGGGCACATTCTCCACGATTGGCACTTCGGCCACAAGTAGCGAAACTTGCGTGGCATCTTCCCGAATAGCTTACACAGAGAGCGCCATGAACAAAAGTCTCCAACGGAACGCTTACTGCCTCTGATATTTTATGTATCTCCTCGAGGGTGAGCTCTCTTGGAAGCACTAATTGGCTGAAACCGACATCTTGAAGGAAACGGGCTTTTTCCGGAGTTCGGATATCGCACTGCGTGCTGGCGTGAAGTTCGATGGGAGGAATGTCCATTCTGAGGATACCCATGTCTTGAACGATGATGGCATCCACTCCGGCTTTGTAAAGGTCAGAAATCAACCGCTCCACGAGCTTAAGTTCCTTCTCGTAGACGATGGTATTTACTGTCACATATACTTTGGCGTGGTAGATGTGGGCAAAATCCACAACACGGTGCACATCGTCGATGGTGTTCGCCGCGCTGCGTCGAGCACCGTGGCTCGAAGCGCCCATATATACAGCATCGGCGCCATGAAGGATGGCCTCCATGGCGATATCTGCATTTCCAGCGGGAGCAAGAAGTTCAAGTCGTCTGAGCATTTTGATGTGCGTCATTTCTTCATCATGCGGTCAAGGATTCGCTTATCTTCTCGCTCCTTGATGGCCTGACGTTTGTCATACTGTTTCTTTCCGCGTGCCACGCCGACCACGAGTTTTGCATACCCACGGTCGTTGATGAAGATTCGAAGCGGGATGAGAGTATAACCAGGATCAGATACGGCCTTCTCAATTTTGGCGATTTCCTTTTTCGACAGGAGGAGTTTGCGGTCGCGGCGGGCAGCATGATTGTTGTAGCTTCCGTAGAAATACTCCGATATATTCATTCCTTTCACCCATACCTCGCCACGGTCGATGACACAGTATGAATCAGCAAGGGATGCTTTTCCGGCACGAATTGACTTGATTTCCGTGCCTGTAAGCACCATGCCTGCCGTATAGGTGTCGCCAATCTCATAGTCGAAAGAGGCGCGTCTGTTTTTGATATTAATATTTTTAGCTTCCATTAATTCTATAATCTTATAAACTCTTTTACCCCTACATCCCGTAACCTCCGAATCTTCAATTTCCGCCACAAAGGGCGAAAATTGTGTTACAATATTTTATCGCATAGCCACATCAACAAATATGGTGTAACTATCACAGTGACAACAATCGTGACCATGCATCGGTTGAGAAATTGATTTGGTATCACCATAAATCTTATCCCCTTAGTTATGATAAAGGCTGTCCAAATTGGGAGAAACACAGTGATTGTCTCCAGAATAGGAAGAACCTCAGCGGGAATAAGAAATAGCGCCAGACTGGAGAGAGCATATTGCACCATAAGTTTGAAATACGCTGTTTCAGTCTTCGACTTCACTGCTGTAGGGAATAGCCAACGGCATACCACCTGTATGGCGAAATAGCTGAAAAAGAAAGATACGAATACTGAGACGGCACTGACCAAAGTCTCAGAGAGATTGAATTCAGGAAGATAGAACCAATCAGCAAATCTGCAAGCAGAAGCAAGGGCAATGAGAGGATAGAAGCATCCGGCAGCCGTCTGCTCCGGAGTGAGACGGGAGCGACGGAGATCTTTCCACCCTGCAGTGCCAGTCATCAGTATATTAATGAGCAAAAGAAACGGAGTGTGGCGTCGCTTGTGCTTCTTGGGAGACTCCGTAGAAGCGGTATCCACCATATCAGTGCTTAAGTTTAAATCGTCGGAATCGGTATTTTTCATTGATAAATCAGTAGCTTGAGAAAATTTTCGTAAAATTACAAAAAAAAATCCGTATCTCAAAATTCTTCTCATTCCTGTCTGAAGGAATATTGATGTTTTTTGAATATTGTTGGAATAAAATTTGCGGGATTGGATTTTTTTTTGTAATTTTGTGCCGTTTTTGAGGCGAGAATTATCAAGCTCGCTTTCAAAACAGTGAAAAATAACCATTTAATTAATCAAAACGTATGAATCGTTACGAAACCGTTTTCATTTTAACTCCCGTTTTGTCTGACGAACAGATGAAGGAAGCGGTAGAAAAGTTCAAAGGCGTATTGACAGCTAACGGCGCTACTATCCTCAATGAGGAGGAGTGGGGTCTCCGCAAACTGGCTTACCCTATCCAGAAAAAATCAACAGGCTTCTACTGCCTTCTCGAATTCGAAGGCGCGCCTACTCTCGTAA
>CAZIAX010000138.1:0-6338 GCA_964537745.1 uncultured Sangeribacter sp. | reverse complement strand
CACTTTAAGAATGTCTATGAGATGTCGAAGAAAGTCAATGGCATCAGCAACGGTCTTTTTGACCCTACCCTCTCCCCTCTCATCAAGGCCTGGGGGTTTGGCAAAGGGCACACTCCTTCCGCCGACACCGCAAGAATTGAGTCCATCCTGACTTATGTGGGTATTGATAAAACAAGGATTGAAAATGACACCCTCTTCAAATCTTCGAAGGAAATATCTTTCAATTTCTCTGCCATCGCAAAAGGTTATGGAGTTGATGTGGCCGCACAATCTCTCTTTGACCATGGTTGCACCGACCTGATGTTTGAGATAGGCGGAGAGGTCGTTTGCCGCGGTCTTAACCCAGAGGGTAAGAAATGGAGAATACTTATCGAAACCCCTGACGAAGAGTATCTGAAAGAGGTATTCAAAAACAATAAAAAACCATCTTTCTCCGACCAACTAATAGTGGAACTAACCGATGAGGCTCTTGCGACCTCCGGCAATTACCGCAACTTCCATACCGATGCGTCAGGACAGGCCTTCGGACATACCATCTCCCCAGTGACCGGTCGCCCCGTCAAGACAGATATCCTAAGCGCCTCAATAATTGCTCCTACCTGCATGGAGGCCGACGCTCTCGCCACTGCCTGCATGGCCATGGGATCGGAAGAGGCTATGGAAATGCTTAAAAAAGAAGGTATAGCCGGGGCTTTCATCCTCTCTTCCGGGGAAGTACTTATCAATGATGAGATGACGAAACACGTGACAGAATGAAACAAGGTATTTTCTCTTCGATTTGCTTACTGACTCTTGGCATCGCCATCTGGTGGATGGGCGCCAACGTGGTCTGGCTCGGTGACGACCTTGACTATAAGTATATGATGAAGGGAGAGATATGGCAATCTTGGGGATACATCAATTCTGTCAAGGATTTCTTTCAGTCGCAGTGGATACACTACCAGCACGTCAACGGCAGATATGTGGCACATGCCCTCGTTCAACTTTTCAACGCCTGCCTAGGCCAACAGACTTTTGCCGCATGCAATGCCATCATCTATATGCTTTTTGCGCTCATGCTTGGCAAAGCCGGGAGAGTAAGTTTGACTGAAAACCCTGGAGGTATCATCTCGGCAATTTGCCTCGCAGTGCTCTGCTTCATCACGAAGATGATGCCCACATGCCAGATCGGATACATATGGGGAATGCTCGCCAACATCTGCTGGCTAATGCTCTTCTTCAAGAAAGGGAAACCTTCTTGGATGGCAACCATAGCAATAATGCTATTGGGAATCATAGTAGGTAATTGGCAAGAATCCGTATCGATCGGTGTTTGCGCAGGAGTAGGAATCTGGTGGATTTTCCAATGGATAAGAAGTTGCAAATCCCCTCACATTAAGTTTGATTGGCGCAGAAGCTGGATGTTGCTTGGTTACGTTGTCGGCACAGCATCCAACTGCCTTGCACCTTCTACTATTGGTCGCGTCTCCGACATTTCAATGCCAATGACCGACCAATTCCTGATATCTTCTTACTCCTTCCCTGCCGTCATAATCCTTGCTATCTGCGTGATCTATGTAGGACTACGACATGGAGACATCAAGCTATTTTCGTTCAAATCCGAAGATGGAGCTATCCCCAATGGAGTCCTCTTCTCAGGAATGATCTTTCTGATTATTTTCAACCTTCTCATCGGTGTCTATTCCAATCGCCAACTCTTCGGCGCAAACCTCTTTGCTGCAATACTGACTCTCAGCATATTGCCACGCCATCGGTTTGGCAGGATTCTCAATGCAATTGCATCAATGGCGGTCATAGCTTTCTGGGGCCTCATGATTGAAGGAATCCAAGAAGCTCGCCGACAATACGACGACATAGTAGCCCTGCACTCAGAGTCGAAAGATGGGGCAGTCTACTATGACCGCACTCGTGTGATGACTCTCGGTTTTCCACTTCGAGCCAAATATTATGAGGACATACTCGGGCTCTTTGACAATGACCTCCACCACTCTATGATGAAAGACTTCAAGCATGAGAGAAAAGGGAAGACTTTGAAAATCCGACCTACCATCTCCAAAAAGGAAGAGTCGGTGGAATGCTACGCCCCTGGCCACTTCACGGTGACACTAAAAGAGCCTCCCAAAGGGGAGGCTCCAAGAGATATTATCGTTTACGGGCATTATCCTTTTAGGATTAATGCAGAACCGCGACATATTAAAGTCACCAAATACTTCAAGAAAACACCTCCGTATGCCACTACGGTAATCATACCGGAATTTCCTTTCTTTGTGGCAGACTCCATATCCATCCCCGATTAGATTTTGGGATGGGGGACGTACCAACCGATGGCCACACCGTAGTTCCAACCATGAAGGGCTGAACTGTAGGAAACCGACATTGAGACTGAGGCAAATGGCAGACTCGTCACAAAACTTACTCTACCAAGAAACTCAGTCTTGCTGAATGGAACCTTCCATGTCGAAGTCTCGCGGAATTTTGTATAGGCAAATGCCTCTCCACGAAGTTGAATCCGCTGGAATATAGTCCATACCGGTATAGCTCCGAATGCCATGAAATCATCGCTTCTCATCCCCGGAATGTAGCAATAGTCCATCGACTCCAACGGCATGAATTCGTGGGAAGTCATCAAGTCGGCCTTACGGTCGGAAAAACGTTTTCCAACTGATATGCCACCCTGAGCCAAAGCACCCAAGTTGAATTTGCTATGCAGTGAGTAATAATTAGTCCAAAGAGCGTTGATCTTTCCTCGCCAAACTTCCTGCGCAGGGGAAGACTCAGTCTTCGACTGTGTATTTGTCATTTTCATGGCTCCCAAAGATATGTGAGTCTTTCGGCCGCTAACAGGGAATGTACGCTCTCCAAGGGTATTGTACTCATACTCCAGCGCTATCTTCGCTGTATTCACTTTATACTGCTGCCCATAGGCTGCTACAGCGCGGAACAATGCAGACTGCCCCTGCCCAACCTCATAGCCTGCCTTGACATAGTTCATGTTGGAATTAAACGACTCAATATTGTGATTGCTGAAGAAGAAGGGAAGTGTATTGTAATATTTTTTCTTAGAGGCCGTTCCCTCAAGGAAAACATAAGAAGGATTGTATGAATTCAGACGGATGCGTCCTCTCAGTCGGATAGCCATATAAGACTGTCCTCCCCACACTGAGAGCAAAGCATCCAAGGAATTTTTCTTCAGGCTATGATACCCAATACCGGCATATATGAAACTCCCTACACCAGTTGACAACCAACCACCGGCAGAAGCTCTCCAAGGCTGCTTCAACGTGGCTTTCAATACAAGATCCTTACCATTCATCTCCGGAAGGAGTTCCTCTACGTCACCTTGCGAAATGACACTATAATATGCATCCTCCACGTCATTCATAGATATATCTCCGGTACGACGCTCGCGACTTGTAAAGACAGACTTAAGATATTGGCTTTTCTTGCCTGTGATGCCAGGAGTAGAGACCGTCTCAAATGTGACTACGGGAACCTTTTCTGCAAATTTAGCACGGCGCTCATTGACCTCAGCGAGGGGACGACGAGCTTTCAACCTCGACTTGATGGAGTCAACCCATTGCAGGCCTGTCTGATAACCAATATTGTAAATCTCCTGCGCATCATTGAATGATAGCACATTAAACTGAGTGACCGGCACCTGAATCTTGATGCCAATCTCAGGGTCAAGAGAGTAGTCATTGTTTTGGATTATCAAATCTTCCAGCTCAGAATACATATTGTCGACGTTGGGCTTGCCGTCAGGCTTGGAGACAGACACGCCGATAATGAAATCCGGCTTGAAATCCTCACGCATCACATCTACAGGAAAATTATCGTAGATGCCACCATCGAACGCCAATATGCTGTCGACCACAATCGAACGGTAGACCAGTGGGAAGGACATTGAGCCTCTCACCGACTCCCCAAGAGAACCTTTACGGCACACCACCTTATGCTTCTTATAAACATCTGAGAAGACACACCGGAAGGGAACAAAGAGGTTGTCGAAATCCCCTTGGCATGCTTGAGTATAAGGCGAATAGAGCTTCAGAAATTCCATATTCATTGGCGTCGGATTGATAAGGCTTTTCGGGAGCACCTGCGACATTATGTTGTCGCCATTGTCTTGGCCCCCGAAACTTATCTTACCCCATTCCGGGGTCTCCTCAGGCATGCTGACGAGCGAGAGTCTCTCTCTCGGCACGACCCCCATGCTCCACATAAGAAACTCCGGAGAGGTCATCATATTAAGCATGGAATCGGGAGTCCACCCACAGCTGTAGAGAGAACCGACAATCGAGCCCATCGACGTACCAGCCACACAATCGATAGGAATGTCATTGTCTTCAAGTGCCTTTATTACTCCTACATGTGCGACACCCTTGGCGCCACCGCCGCTCAAAACGAGACCGACCTTGTCGGCAGCTTGCACGGCAAGGGCTACCAACAAGGTCGTCAATATGACTAAGGTTCTGTTTTTCATAACAAAAACCTCAGCCGAGCATTGAGATTTTTTGCTTGATCTGCTCGATATCCTGCTCGATGAGCTTGATCTTTCTCTCAAGATCCTTAAGCATGGAATTGCCAGCGCTTGACTTCACATTGAAGAAGCCCATGTTGTTCTGATAGGTCTTCAGCTCATTACGCTTAGCCTCCAGCTGACGCTGCAGGGAGTCTTTCTCACGCTTCACCTTGGTGGAGTCGTCTTTAATATCTTCCATCTTCTGCTCGAAACGACGCATGCGGTTGTTAGATTCCTTAGCATCAAACGAGTTGTAGATAGTGTCGCAGATCTCACGATATTCAGTGCGAAGAGCGTCTTTCACTTTGAAAGGAACATGGCCAATGGAATTCCACTTCTCCTGGAGTTCACGAACCAAAGGAAGAAGCTGACGGCGCTCCATCTCAAGATCCAAAGCCTTGAGCTGAGCAATCACCTCACGCTTGGCCTCGAGGTTGGCATTCTCCTCCTTGCGGCGGTCGCCATTCTCAGCCTTACGACGATCAAAGACTGCGTTGCAAGCAGCTGTGAAGCGAGCCCAGATAGCATCGGAGTGGCGGCGTCCTGCGCTGCCGATAGTCTTCCACTCGTCGCGGAGTTTCTGCACAGTCTCTATTGCCACCCCCAACTTCTCCTCATTTGCAAGGGCCTCTGCTTTCTCACAGAGTTCGATCTTACGGCGAAGATTATCGTTGTATTCATCCTTAACCTTGTGGAAATAGTCGGCCTTAGACTTGAAGAATATGTCGCAAACATTGCGGAAACGATTATAAAGAGCGGCATTATTCTTTCTTGAAGCAAAACCAGTCTCTTTCCAACGAGCCTGAAGGTCGATGACTTTCTTGGTAGCGTCTTCCCAAGCATTGAAAGAATCAGGAAGAGAAGCAACAACATCCTCTGCCTCCTCGCAAAGTTTGATCTTAGCCTCCTCATTGGCAGCCTCATTTGCCTTGCGACCCTCAAAATATTCTTGATGACGCTTTCTTACTACAGAAGAAGCCTCGCGGAACTCCTCCCAAAGAGGCTCACGGTATTCCTTCGCAACCGGGCCGGTCTCGCGCCACTCGTTGTGAAGAATCATGAGTTTGTTGATGGCATCAACGACATCGTTGTTCTCAGCGAGAGCCTTAGCCTGCTCCACGAGCTGGCGCTTAGCCTCGAGATTCTTCTTGAAGTCGAGGTCGCGAAGCTCCTTATTCATCTTCAGCTGATCATAGAAAAGCTCCACAGCTGTCTGGAACTCCTTCCAAAGGGCTGTTACAGCAGTCTCGGGGAGGTCAGCTTTCTCCTTGAATTGCTTCTGGAGTTCTTGGAATTTCTGGAAGTTGAGGTTGACATTGTCGATATCCGCAGCAATCTCCTTGATGCTATCGAGAATAGCCTGTTTTTGCTCAAGATTGGCCTGGCGAGCCTTCTGGTCAGCTTCGAGCCATGCGGTGCGAATGTCGCGGAAACGATTGAATAGATCGCGAATCTCAGCCTCACCCTCATCAGGAAGAGAAGCGAAATCCTCGGGCTTACCCCCTTCGGCAATATGCTTCTCGAGTTCAGCAAGGGTCTCTTTATTTCGCAAGGCGAAATAAGCACCTTTGATGGCCTGGGCCTCATGGTGCTCAGTGGCCCTCTCCTCCTCCACAATGGAGCGGAGAGCTTCGATGAGTTCGGTTTTCGACATTTCGGAAAAGCGCGGTTTGCGCTCTTCGGCTTCAACTTCTGCGACTTCCGCCTCAAATGCGGGAGCCTCGGTAGCAACTTCTGTGATTTCCACTTCTGCGGCGTTCTTTACTTCGTCAGTCATGGCATGATGAGGTTATAATAATGTTTATTTTTCTACTTT
>CAZIAX010000137.1:0-6360 GCA_964537745.1 uncultured Sangeribacter sp. | reverse complement strand
GTGCCGGGGCCGGTCACGCGCATCATGCTGAGGCCTTCGCCGCCGAGGAGGTTGCCGAGCGACCAGTTGGATTGCATCTGATGGTCAGAGATGTTGAGGAGGGCGATTATGTGGTCTTCGTCTACCTCGATGGTCTCTCCATATTGAAGGTTTATGATGATGGGCTGACCTTTGGTGTCGAGGAAGACGGTTGAGGTGCCTTGGATTTTCTGAAGGAGGAGTCCCATACCTCCCGTCAGTCCCGCAAAGGATAACTTTGTGGTGACGTTGACCTTGTTGTTGGAGCCGACGTATACTCCGCGATGGCAGATCATGGTCTCTCCGTTTAGTTTTACAGGGAGCAGCCCGAAGTGGCTACCGATGACAACTTTGCGCGGCATGTTGGTGACGTTGTAAAGGCGGAGTATGAACAGGGATTCTCCTGAGAGTTTTGCTCCCAATATTCGTCCGAGGCCGGAGCCGTTGAAACTGAGTTCTTTTTCTATTCCAGCTTCAAGATAGATTACTGATCCTTTTTCTGTATAGAAATCTTCTCCCGGAGATAGTGTCACTTCGAGATGTTGTACAAATTGACCTACGAGTTTACAATTCATTGCTTTATTTTTTTTAATTGGAAGTTAGAAGGAGAGGAGCCATTTGGCGAGGGGCCGCACCTGGATGGTGAGTGTTGGGGTCTCTACGGTGCGCTCTTCTGAGAAAGTGATAATCTCTGCTTCTTTGAGTCCATATAGATTGTGGAAAGTGGTCAGAGCTTTCACTTCTCGCTCTAATGTGGATGGATCGGAGACACTGTAACTTGCCTGTATTCCTTTTTTTAGGGAGGGAATATAGAAATCTATCTCAACCTCCTTATTATAGTAATAGACATCTTGCCCTTCGTGACGCTTGCTGTTGCGGTATAGAGTAAGCGCACAGAGGTTTTCCATCAAGGATGTCTCGCTGTTAGTCAGGAAGATGTTGAGGAGGCCGTTGTCGATGAAATAGTGTTTCTTGACAGTTGCTTTCTCTACAAATTTCGAGGCGAAATTCTCAAGGGAGAAAAGCATGCACGCATCCATGCAGTATTTGACGTATTCCTGAATGGAAGCCACGTTGGTTGATACATCGGAGGCCTTGACTATGTTGGCCAGTCGATTGTAGGAGGTTGGTGTCTTGATATTCTCCGCGAGTCGACGGATGGCAAGGCGGAGAGCTATTTCATTTCTTATGCCATTTCTGCTGATTATATCTCCGAGTATTATCTTCTCGTAAAGCTCATTCAACCATTGTCGTTTGTTTTTGAAAAGTAAAAGTTCGGGAAATCCTCCCCAAGTGAAATAAGCTGACAAATGGCGTTCTATTTCCCCTTTCGCTTTGCCATACATCCAGTTGTCATCGACTGATACATCATTTGCTCTTAGATACTCTTGAAATGTATAGGGGAAAACGAATTCCTCCACATATCGGGCGCCAAGTGTAGTGGCGATGTCCCTGCTGAGCATCTTGGCATTGCTTCCAGTTATATAGGCCATATACTTTTGATTGGCAAGGCGCCGGGCGAAGTGTTGCCAGCCATCAACATTTTGTATCTCGTCAAGAAACAATATGGGTCTATAATCAAATAAAGAGGCATAAGCTTGGAGAATTGAGTCAAGATCCTTGGCCTCCAATCCAATCAAACGCTCGTCGTCGAAATTGACAAACAGCATCTCTCTTATGTCATGCCCCTCAGCTATCAATTGAAGGGCTCGAAGATAGAGCATGTAAGATTTGCCCGATTGGCGAATCCCAACGAAGACATATCTTGCATTATCTTCCAGCGGATAATTTCTTGCTACGGGAAGGAGCTCTGTGAGGAGTTCTTGGCCTTCTATAATTATTGTCTTGAGAGTTTCCTTATACATGGTTTGTGGGTTTATAAATCCAGTTGCAAAGATAATGCTTTATATTGGAAGATGCAAATATTTTTATTAGTAATAAATAAAAATAGGGATTTTTATTTATTACTGGTAAATAAAAAATGGGTATTTTGTTTATTAGTAGTAAATAAAAGTGGGAGACCACCGGTCTCTGCACTCAACCGAAAACTTCGAATGCAGAGGGGAAGTTAGGGGCATTCGGCCCGAGGCGGAGGGGGTGAGTCTTCAGTCTTGAGTCTTGAGTCTTCAGAGGGTAGGCGGTAATGTGATGGTGTTTGGACGGCATGCGGACGCACGAACCGTGCGTCCCTACCTTGTGCTGGTGGAGGTCCATACGTAATAGCCGGTTGGGAAGCCGAGGTTCCATACGGAGAGGGGGTTGTGGAGAATTATTTTAAAATTATTTCGGAATTCGGCGATTTTTCACTAAATTTGTAGCGTGAACAGCGTGGAGGCGGTTTTTAACTCTCCAGATGTCTTCCGCGCTAAACCCGACATCCGTTATGATTCTTGAAAAAAAGAACAGTTGGAAAAATAGCAAGATTACAGGACATCTCGGTGCCCTGATTACTGTCGTATGCTGGGGATGCAGCTTTATCGCGTCGAAAGTCCTAATGGAAGGGGCAGGTCTTACCCCTGCTGAGGTGTACGTATATCGTTTTTTTATAGCCTATCTCATTATGCTCGCCTTCACCTTCAAGGAGTTCAAATCCAAATCTTGGAAAGACGAGCTTCAGATGGCTCTCTGCGGCATCTGCTCCGGAACCCTTTACTTCCTGATGGAAAACTATGCCTTGATGTATACTTCTACCGGCAATGTATCTCTTCTCTCCGGCGTTTCCCCTATCTTCACGGCCATCCTTCTCTCAGTCATTTACAAGACGAGAATGAGAGGAGGCGAGATAATCGGTTCGCTTTTGGCTTTCCTTGGAGTGGCGCTCGTCATCATGAGTGAGTCGATAAGCTTGGGACTCGGCTTGGAGATACATCCCATAGGCGACATTCTCGCTATAGCAAGTGCGCTTTCATGGGCCGTGTATTCAATAGCCATCAAGAGACTGATACCTATATATAACACTCTCTTCCTGACTCGCAAACTTTTCTTCTACGGCCTGATTACGTCGCTTCCGCTGCTTGCCATACAGAATGAGCCACTGCATCTGCAGGTGATATTTGATTTCTCCCAACCAATTTTCTTCTTCAATCTGCTCTTCCTTGCCGTCATGTGCTCCTCAATGGCTTATCTGCTTTGGAACGAGTCGATGAAGATAATCGGCCCTCTGGCTACAAACAATTACCTCTACTTCCAGCCCCCTGTCACGATGATTGTAGGCTGCCTGCTGCTCGGTGAGACCATCTATCCTTTCGGATATGTCGGTTGTGTGCTTGTGCTGTTTGGTCTGGTAGTGGCTGATAAAACCAAAAAATAACGTCGGCGATGAAAGAGGAAAATATAGAAAACGGACGCCTTGATTATGGCTATGTCAACCTTCCGATGAATGTCGATGAGATACTCGGTAAGGAATTCTGGATATTCGACAATATCACTGCGGCTATGCTCCCTTCCTTTACCGAACCGGTGAAGCTTACAGCCAGCATCTCAATCTTTGTAAGGAAAGGGAAGTTTAAGTTTAGCAACAATCTCATTACTTATGACTTCGAAGGGCCTGCCATAGTCAATATCCGCAATGGCGAGACTCTCCAATTGCTCAGCATCAGTCCCGACTTCTCTGCATCATTCATAGTGATGTCGAAATATTTTGTGGAGGATATCTTCCTTCACATCAATGATATGCAGAATCTCAGCGCCATGGCCCGCCATCCGGTCACGAAGATTCCAGAGGACATCCTCTCAAAGTTTGAGAGTCTCTATAAATCGCTTCGTCTGGTTTCGTCAGACACTAAGAATCCACAGATGCTTAAGGCCCTGCAGCATTCCATCATCTCTTTTTATTATAGGTATGCCTATCGATGCTATGAGCTATTGGAGTCATCGGCCGATTCTGCGGCCCGTCTCAGCGACCGCTTTATCAAGCTGGTGAAGGATAAATTCAAGACCGAGCGTTTCCTTGAGTATTATGCCGAAGAACTTGGAGTAACTCCCAAGCATCTTTCGCGGACAGTCAAGTCACAGACAGGATATTCCGCCGCTTCCTGGATAGAGCGTTTTCTCATCCTTGAAGCCAAGATTCTTCTGAAGTCGACCAACCTGACAGTGCAGCAGATAAGCGACTCTCTGAATTTTCCGACCCAGTCTTTCTTTGGCAAATATTTCAAGAAGAATGTCGGGATGTCGCCTAAACTTTACCGCAATTCGTGAGATTCAACTTTCGCCTTTGCCCCTTTGGGGCGAAAGTTGAGGTTTATGGGTTTATAGGTTTATAGGTTTATGGGTTTAAAGTTAGGGGCTGGACGCGCGAGGATGCGCCCGGAGATGGCAAACAAAATAATTTAAATAATATATGTTACTACCGATTTATCTTTATGGTCACCCGGTGCTTCGGGCTGAGACCGATGAAATCACTCCTGATTATCCCGATCTGAAGAAACTGATCGACGATATGTGGGAGACTATGTATAATTCCGAAGGTGTGGGCTTGGCTGCTCCTCAGATCGGACGTTCTATCCGGCTTATAGTGCTGGATGGCAGCGTTCTTGGTGATGACTTTCCTGAGTGCAAGGACTCGAAGATGGTCTTGATCAATCCTGAGCTTGACGTGATTGAGGATATGGCTCCAGTCAGTCGCGCAGAAGGATGCCTGTCGCTTCCAGGCATGTCGGAGAATGTCAAGCGAGTGGAGCATGTCCGCCTCAACTGGCTCGACGAGAACTTTGAGGAGCATGAGAAGGAATTCACCGGATTCCTGAGCCGTATCATCCAGCATGAGTATGACCATTTGGAGGGGCATGTGTATACCGATCATATAGCGCCAATCCGCAAGCAGCTTGTCAAGTCGAAACTTAACAACATCGCCAAGGGTAAGGTGCGTTGCGACTACAGGACGAAGGCGGCTACGCGGTGAGTCTTCAGTCTTTAGTCTTCAGTCTTCAGATTGCGGCCAAGCCGCTTGGGACTTCAGGTAAGTGCATGGCCATGGTTAGGGACTGGACGCGCGATGACGCACGCAGTAGCGTGCTAACTACTCTGGCTACGCAGTGAATTTCAATTCTCAATTCTCAATTCTCGATTCTCAATTCTCAATTCTCAATTCTAAAATATGGCAGACGATAAAAAGATAATATTCTCTATGGTGGGAGTGTCGAAGGTGATCCCGCCACAAAGACAGATACTAAAAAACATATACCTTTCTTTCTTCTACGGCGCCAAGATCGGCATCATCGGTCTTAACGGCAGCGGTAAGTCTACCCTGATGAAGATTATCGCAGGTATCGACAAGAATTATCAGGGTGAGGTGGTATTCTCACCCGGTTATTCTGTTGGTTACCTCGAGCAGGACCCTAAGCTTGACCCCGATAAGACGGTGCGTCAGGTGGTGGAAGAGGGCGTTAAGCCCATCATGGATCTTCTTGCAGAGTATGAGGAGGTAAACAACGCATTCTGCGACCCAGAGGTGCTGGAAGACCCCGATAAGATGGACAAGCTCATGGAGCGTCAGGCCCAGCTTCAGGATAAGCTCGACGCTGCAGACGCATGGAACATCGATAACAAACTCGAGCGCGCGATGGATGCGCTCCGCTGTCCGCCCGACGACCAGCCGGTAAGCCAGCTCTCCGGTGGCGAGCGCCGTCGTGTGGCTCTTTGTCGACTTCTGCTCCAGCAGCCCGACGTGCTGCTTCTCGACGAGCCCACCAACCACCTTGATGCAGAGTCTATCGACTGGCTCGAGCAACACCTCCAGCAGTATCCAGGAACTGTTATCGCCGTCACTCACGACCGCTACTTCCTAGACCACGTGGCCGGATGGATTCTGGAACTCGACCGCGGAGAGGGTATTCCATGGAAAGGCAATTACTCATCTTGGCTCGACCAGAAGACCAAGCGTATGGCCCAGGAAGAGAAGCAGGCCAGCAAGCGTCGCAAGACCCTGGAGCGAGAGCTCGAATGGGTGCGTATGGCTCCAAAGGCCCGTCAGGCCAAAGGCAAGGCCCGTCTGGCAAGCTACGACCGACTGCTCAATGAAGACCAGAAGCAGCGCGAGGAGAAACTCGAGATTTTCATCCCCAATGGTCCGCGCCTTGGCAACAAAGTGATACTTGCCAACCATGTGGCAAAGGCATTCGGAGAGAAGAATCTCTTTGACGACCTCAACTTCATGCTTCCTCCAAACGGAATCGTAGGTGTGATTGGCCCCAACGGTGCCGGCAAAACCACTCTCTTCCGCCTCATCATGGGGCTTGAAAAGCAGGACAAGGGTGACTTTGAGGTAGGCGAGACAGTCAAGATAGCATATGTGGACCAGTCGCACAAAGACCTTGACCCGGAGAAGAGCGTATATGAGGT
>CAZIAX010000136.1:0-6378 GCA_964537745.1 uncultured Sangeribacter sp. | reverse complement strand
GCATCAAGACTCTCTACGAGTCCTGTTGCCGTACCGAACTTATTCACTTGTGTTACACCATGATTGTGCAGTACGGCATTCAGGCCTTCCCTGATAAGGTCATGATCGTCGACAACAGCTATTTTCATCTGCGAGAGATTTGATTTGTTAGACATTGCTGTAGGAAATAATAATGCAAAAATTTTAATGCAAAATTACATCAACATGCAATGTCAATCAATTACGGATTTCCGTGATTTTTACAACTTCTATCGATTAATTAATAAAGAAACGTGGGAAAGTACAATCTCGGTCCCTCCCGAAACGGGATGATTGATATCAATCTTTCCGCCGATTGACTCTGCGCGTCTTCTAATCGAATCGAGCCCCAGACCTTTCTTATGCGAGGAGTCGAAAGCTCCATTGTCGGCTACGGTAAGAGTCATAGAATTATCTTTAAGGGTCAACGTCACTGCAATCGCTGAGGCCCCGGAATGCTTTATGGCATTGCCTGTTGCCTCCTGCGCAATACGATAGATCTCAAGCGCAACGGCATCTGGAATGTCACCCCACTCTCCTCCTTCCAGTGAAGAGGAATAATTAATTTCAATCTTTCCGAGATTAGATTCCACTTGTTTTCTGATAAAGAATCGCATTACCTCGTCGAGGGAGGCATAAGTAAATTCAGGGGGCATGAGTTCATGGGAAATACGGCGTACTGATTCGCGGCAAGTATCAAGCAGTCTTACTGTGTTTTCCTCTGCATTTCCATCTTTCATGCTCATCTGTATGGCGAGCAAGTCATTGCAGACACCGTCGTGCAACTCGCGCGCCATACGTTTGCGTTCGTTCTCGAGTCCCTCAACATATTGCTTTGTCAGCTTTTGGCCTATATCTGCGCGTAAAGATGCAAACTCTAATTCCTTCTGGATGCGGCGCCTTCGCTGACGATCGGCATAAAGGATGAAAATTATTACACCTACGAGCAGAAGTCCTAAGGAAGCGAAGAGCCACATAAGAGTTGTCGATCTTCTGGATTCACTCTGCGCAAGGGCCAGTTCTTTCTCCTGGGTCTCATATTTTATCTCCAGCTCCTTAATATCCCTTGCCCTGTCCAGAGAGAACCTTTCCTTCTCGAGAGCAGACACCTTGGATGCAAACTCAAGTGCTTCCTCATATTTGCCAGCCTGCTTCGAGATTTCAAGGAGGTTTTTATAGATTTCCACCTTGTCTAAGATTATATCATTGACTCCTTCAGTCGCATCGAGCGTCTTGACTGTATCAATTAATATATCTTTAGCCTTTGCATAATCACCCAATTTCATCCACATCTCAGCTCTCAGCGAGGCGACAGACACAAGAGCTTCATTCTTACCCGTCCCTTTACCATCAAGCTCTACCGACAAAGCTTTGTCAAGATAATATTCGATGCTGTCTACATTAATGGGGTACATGATATCCAGAAGCAATACAGCTCGGTTATAATAGTTCCAAGTAGGATCGATATTATAATTATACCAATCCTTGTAATTGTCTTCAATAAGTCTTACAGAGGCAAGTGAAATCTTGTTGAGTGTGTCTTGCACAGCCTTTCTATCTATTGCAGGATCAGTATTAAGCAAGGTGCCGTAATAGGCCTCTTGCACCGAGTATAGGTTATACAGCACGAAAGTCCTGTTCTTTTTTGAAACCTTTTTAGAATACTTCTCGAGATTGTCTATCACCTTGTGCAACCCTGGAAGATCCTGCACATTGAGATAGGCCACGGCCTGGGCATAGTAGCACCTCGTAATATATTCTTCAGCTTCAGTGCCAGACTTTTCGTAGGCCTTTATAGCTTCTTCCGACAATCTGAAACCATCGGCTACATTGCCAAAACGGGTCTCAGTATTTGCGGCATGGTCTAAAATGCGGGCTTGAAGATAGTAGTCGCTAGAAGCGCGCGCATATTCAAGTGCCTTTTCTAAAGCCTCCCTTGTCTTTGCCAATCGACTTGGCCCCAAACGATTTCGCATCATGCCCAGTTCATCATAGATGCGAGCCAAGATCTTATCGTCATATTTGTTTTTCTCTGCATATGGCAATATCTGCTGGATTATAATGTTTTCGCATTCTGCATAATGCACGGAGTCTTTGGCATCTCCTGTATGATGGTAGAGATATATAAACACGCTGTCTACCTTCTCCTGAGGCGCAAGCTTCAGTTTCAATATCTCATCCACTTTCCTGATATTCTTATCCGAAGCATATGAGTCGGCACAAAAAAAGAGAACAGATAGACCCAAGAGAATCATGACAATTCTCTGCATAGTTGATGCAAGTCGGCGAGTAAGGGGAATTTTAATCATGATATTATGGTTTCATTGTTTATGGATTACAAATATATAGATAATTTTCGAATTAAACAAAAATATCCACAGTAAACATTTAAAGCCCCGCATTGGATGCGAGGCTGACGTGGTTGAAAGTTTAGAAGGAGGTCAGAAACGGACTGCCTTCCCTTTCAGTTCGGAATATCCGTTTATACCTTTGGGATTATAGATGAAGACAAAAGCGTAACCTCGAGATCCGAAGATGAGATTGCCTTGTCCATCAGGAGTCATGTAATCACTTCCTCCTGAATAGTAAAGTTCAGTGCCCCACTTGTCTTTCACACCTGAAGCAATCTTCTGCTGCATTCGGTATGGGTCTTCGATGTTTTTTCCGCCAAATCCTATACCTTCGAAATTGGTCTCCACTACAAAGTTTCCTTCATCGTCGCGGGTGATGCAGTTGGCAATGTTCATCCCGGTCTCAAAAGATGTTTGGATTCTTGTGACTCCAGCACCGGGTTGAGGCACCATCGGGGTGAAGCCAATCCCTTCGTCCATGCAATAATAGACATTTCCAGTGACGGCATCGGGATAAAGCTGATGGACGCATGTGCCTACAGCGCTTACTTTATAGCGATCTTCACCAAGGGGAGCATACCATGCTTCAGGATTTTTGATGTAAACACCACCGAGATCATTGACAGCACACCCTACACCTGGCTGAGAAACCACCTCACCCTCCGGGATGTCGATAAGGAGATCGCCGCATAACAGGTATTTGCCATTGGGACTCGCAAATAGATCTTTTGGCGAGTTCCAGTCTTCAGGGACGATGCCGAAAAGGGGGCCTTCAGAAGTGCCTGCCTCGGGGTCAAAACGGAAGATACCTTCCCTATCCACATAGTAATAGCAGGTATCGGCTGCAACTGCAACGCCAGAGATCTCGTTGTTGGATTTTACCTCTTTAAGTTTTCCGGTGGTTTTCTCTATAGCGACCATACGCTTGGTGTATTTCATCGCTACGTAGACATACTTGGAGCTGACGGATATCTTACTTACGTCCTCCCCTCCGTTGAAGTTGATCCAAGCACCTATGGGCTTAGTGGTCGCGGTCTTAGCTGCAGGTTTGGCTGCGGCCTTTTTTGTTCTTGTCTGTCCGAATACCGACCCGAAAGTCAGCATCAGCACCAATGATAATATAATTCTTGCTTTCATATTTTCCTTATGTTTTATTTATTTGATTTGGATTTTTACGACAGTTCCGTCGGCGGATTTCAAGATATAGATGCCGGGAGCTGTTGGGCGGTTGATCTTCAAGCCATCTAATGTGAAGTATTCTTTTTCTTGCGATGTTTCAGAATCTATCAAGTCTACCCCATTCGGATCGGTAACATTCACTATGCATTCAGCCTTGAAAGTGTTGTCCAATGCAATAGTTGCAGTTACAATAGCCGTTCCAAAACCTACTGCTACTACATCTCCTCTTTGGCTCACTGTCGCTACCGAAGGATCGGAGGAAGACCATGTGAGACCCATCTCGCTGCATTCTGCTGGCGCAATACGAGGGATAAGATAGTAAGAATCGCCGGGGAACATACCCAAAACACTCTTATCAAACATCACAGACTCAAGTCGGTAGGGGACCACCTTATTCTGAGGCATATTGACTTGATAGAGCTGTTCACTTTCAGCAGGCACGTAGAGAGTGGCTGCCCTTGGTATTGCGTCACTGCCAACAATAGGGGCATCGTTGCCATGGAAATATACTGTCGACAAGTTGCTGCACTCATTAAAAGCATACTGACCAATTGAAGTCAGTTCCTTTGGGAAATCGATGCTTGTAAGATTCTGACTTCCGAAGAACGCACCATAACCTATAGAAAGCGTGGAAGCAGCCCTCGTCTGCTCTCTCGGAGAGAAAATGATATTCCTAACTTGTGAATTGCTAAACAAATTCTTAGTTATTATCTCCACATTAGGTCCAATTGTCAGAGTATCCAATGGATTGGAAAAATACAGCAATGTAATTGAATGATAAGATTCAGGGAAATCCGGAGTCGGAATGTCATAATTTAGAATTCTAAGATCCGGCAACGAGCCTAACTCTCGATGTATTTTGACATCCTTATTGAGAGTCATTGATGTCACTCCGTCAACTTCGTTGAAAGCATAGGCGGCCAGACTCTTCATATTCGGCATTTCAAAATGAGTGCCGAATGGGAAGCTGAGATTTGACAGCGACCACTCCCCTATGCTTGTAACCCTGTCGATATTGCCTATTACCTTAGCCGGGGTACCATACCCACCTCTAATAGCAATATTGCCAATCTCCAGGGGCACATCAGAATCTTCAAACTCCACTCTCGCCAAGTTATCGCCAACGTTGCCGAAAAGTCCGGAAGGAATAGTCTCAACCTCCTTGCCGATAATAATTTTCTCTACTCCGCTACCACTTAAGAAACCACCACTGCCATAGTTTCCCTTACCATCATCATAATATCCATCATATCTAAGGGAGCGGGAATTCAAACGAACGGTTGACAAGGATTTACAATCCATAAAAGTATAGGATCCCAATTCTTCAAGACCATACGGCAATGTCAAACTCGTGATTTTTGAGCCTCCAAACGCACCATCACCTTTTATCCCCTTAAGACTGTCTGGGAGTTTAAGTGAAGTTATACCAGCATAACAGAATGCACCAGAGCCTATGTATTCCAAAGTAGAAGGAAGAGTCACCTCTTTAAGATTTGGACAAGTGTTAAATACATTGTCACCAATGATAATCAGACCTTCATTGAGCGAGAGATACTCAAGTTTATCACACATACCATTGCATGCGTAGATAGAACGCACAGAAGAAGGGAGAGTTATGCTTTTGGTGTATTCAAAACTTAGATTGGCAGAGATTGAGACTGTTCCATCTTTGAAAACTATAGTCTCTGGACGGTTTACCGACTTATATGCAATATTTCCGAGATATACCACTCCCCCCTCGGCAGTCGTATTGAGGCTGCTGTCCCAAGGAGTCCTTCCGAAAGCATCTTGCCCTATGAAAGTGACAGTAGACGGGATATTGACATTGTTCAACTGAGTATTATAAAAAGCTTCTTTACCAATGCTTTCCAAACCCTCAAACAGTACAAGAGTCTTCATGAAATTATTACCCCCATAAGGAGACGAGAACGCGCAATCTCCGATCACGCGCAAACGGTCGGACACGACCAACTCCTTAATGGGACAACCTTCAAATGCGTTTGCCCCTATGACAGATGTCCCTGAAAGATCCAGATTAGTCAGTCCTGTACCCACAAACGCATTATCTCCAATATACGGGACATTTTCAAGGTTTATGTTTTGAAGTTGATATGATATACGAAAAGCTCTATCTCGAATCTCTACTGGATGGCATGGTAAGACAAATGAAGAAAAGGCAGTCCATTCAAAGGCTGATTCGCCAATTATCTTCAGCTTGGAAGGAGAATTGATGCTCGAAAGAGTAGAGCATTCCTTAAAAGCCAGTTTTCCGATTTCCTCGACATCGTCAGAAATCACAATTTCTTGAGTATTGAAACATTGAAAGCACATATAGTCCGGCACCTTCGTGGCTTTCTCCGGAAGTGTTATTTTTGGGAATTGTGTTTTGGCAAGCAGGCCGGCAAGATCGGTTCCATAGATCATATAAATTACACCGGGCATTCCAAGACCGCTGGTATAACCTTGCGCCTCAACTCTGGCATTTTTCGAATAAAAAAATCGTCCTTGCTCGCCACCGCCTGCTTCCGAAAAAATCGAAAAGCTTCGGTAGGGAACATCTTCCGACTCCACAAGCGAAAGATCACCGATGATGAGATGTTGCACTTGCGTTATCTTTCCTGTGTTGCCCGTAAGATACTCTACATCGGAAGCGTCCATAGTTCCACTGATGGTAAGAGTTGAGATGTCCTCTTCCGTGTCGATTATGAGGTCTTTGAAAGTCCCGGGCACAGCAACATTAATATCAAACGCTGAGACATCAGCCGAAGCAGATAAAAGTGCAATCGCACTGATTAGTAAAGTTTTTCTCATAAAAAATGTTTGTTTGATT
>CAZIAX010000135.1:0-6379 GCA_964537745.1 uncultured Sangeribacter sp. | reverse complement strand
GAAACCACAGAAAACCCCTCCGAAAACCTCCCCGAAAACTCCCAAGAGACTCCCAAGAGCATCACCTTCTACGTCCCCGAAAGATACGTGGAGAATGCCGAAGATCAGTCAAAACTGACCTTCCAACTCGGTGCAACCGAAATCACCCTACCCCTCGGTGAACTGCATGGTACAACCTACGATAGTGGAACAACACTCGACCTACCCGCACTAACTGACCACCGCGACATCCGTCGAGGCACCCACTACATCTACACCCTCCACGGCGGCATCACCCTCAAAATTGAAGAGTGGAAACCTGAAATAATCGCTTACGCCCTTCGTGGTCCCGTCTACCTACACGTAGAACGCCAAAGCTACAAAATTCAAGCTGGTGACACTACTGCTGTCTGGTTTGACTCTGACGTAGAACGAGTATCTGTCGAATCCCCTGTCTATACTCGAAAGATAGACGGAGAAGAAAAATCATTCGATCTCTATAAAACAAAAATTGAATCTGATACAATCCGCATATGGTTAAATGAGGAAATTAAATCTTCATGGTATCAGGACATAAAAGACAATATTGAGAACTACGATTATTTCCACATCGTAGCCGGCCCCATCCACAAGCGCATCATGGTAGAACCGCTGAGCCTCGAATACTATCTCTACGTCACCCCCGTAGAGATACCAATCAACGCGCGCATCCGCATCGCCTCCGGCGAATACAGCGGCTCGATCCCCGTCGAGATCCGCACCAACTACCCCTACATCCGCATCACCCGCACCGACGGCTGGACCAACGAACACCTCCAAGGCTCCAACAGCAACCTCCTCACCCTGACCGACGCTGACAAAAAGGACAACAACGGTAATCCCATTGAAGTAGGTTTCGCCACCGATTCACAAGGGTATGACGCTCCGGCGGCTAACGGTTTCAGACCTGCATCCACTACTCTCACCACCCTGAACGTGAACTTCTCAGGTCTCAACTCCGGCTCAGAATTCTGGAAAAAAAGTCATGAGTTAACTTTCACAGTAGAAGGCAGCATCAATGGCACCTTCACCGACACTGCTCCCGTCCCCGTACACATCTTCACCACCCCCAACGTCCTCAACTACAAAATCCACTTCCACGCCGACGGCTGGACCAGGCCACATATCTACGTATACCAATGTCTCGAATTCCCCGGCACCTGGGAGCAAACTTTTAAAGTCAAGAACAAGGAGATTCCCCTCGCATCAAAACCTATCGGATATTACGATGGCTTTTCATATCTTGCGAGTCTTGAATACTCTTTTACAGGTAAAATCGCATTCAAAGGTTGGGACGATCCTATAAATTACCAGGTTTTATACAATGATGATGGTTCTCCGGCCCAATTTTACGGAGATTATCAACGAGGATTTTTTATCCCCAGTGACAACAACACCACTGGTTCATGGCGAATTGACGGAGGCAATAACTGGACGATCGTTCGTTACAACCTTGATATGGATTTCTGTAAAGAACATCGTGAGGAAATCAAACCTTTGTGTGCAAAATGTGCCAGTGCAACTGACTATCACAAGGTTTTCCCAGGAATCCAGATGAAGAAAGAAAATGATAACGGATGGTGGATTTTCGAACTTACCGGAGTCGCTGTTCCAGGTCGTTCTCTCATATTGTTTGCAGATGGACATGACAAAGATGGTAATGATAAGTGGTCACGTCGCTTCCCGGGTGAATCCTCCTACACTGGCGACTCCTCACCTGTCGGCTTAACTCTCTTCGACTATCCCGACCGCGAAGGATGGCTTTGGTTTAATGGTGATCAAAACGACCGAATCAACAATGTCTTTACACCAGAACCCGGCAGATATCGCATATATTGGCCCAAAAGCACATACAACACTAAAAATAGAATTCATCTGTGGTTAACAAAAGAAAATGGGTTTGAGTATGGAAATATCGTCCCTGGAGACTTTGCTGACCGTCCATACGGTACAACCTTCTCTGATAATGACAAGTATTATCATTATGATTTCATTTCTATGCCCAATCCGGGTAAGAACAAAATAAGAATAATTTTAACAGATAGTAATAATGCCGAAACACGCTTTGGTGAACGATCATGGGCTCTCTCTACCTTTGTCCCTGACAAAAATGGAATCAGATGTGCCTACATAGATCAGGATAATAATAACGGTAATCTTTTACCCGGCATTCCACCATCCAACTAATCAAAAACAATGTTGAAACGACTTCTGACATATATCTTCTTCATCCTGCTTTTGGCAGGATGCTCAGACGAATTCAACCTACCGATTTCCGATGGAATCGGTAAGGATGGCTCTGTAGTCATGACTCTCGATATCCCTTCAATCCGCGAAGGCATGACACGTACAAACGGAGTTGATGAATGGCTCATCAACGACCTCACTGTGCTCATTCTTAACGGATTCGCTGAAAATCCCACGGTCGCTCAGACTATTTCCATCTCTGCTGATGCAACTCAAAATGATAGCGGCAATCGGATGCTTCGTATTGACAACGCAACTAGCCATCAAGTGAAACTATGGTTCAGTATTCCTGATGCTCTCCGAGACGATCTCTACAATCTCAAATTCTATTTTATAGCCAACTGTCCTTCTGACCTTACCTTCACAGGCAAGACTCTTGAGGAGCTCAAAAAAGCAACCACAGATAAAATTTCTTGGGCTGCCACTTTTGACGCTCAAGAGGTATTCGTTATGACTGGACAAGCTACTTTCAATGACCTTACTTCTACCCCTGCATTAATACGTAATGCGGCTAAGGTAAGCGTAACCATGGGTGAAAACGAAAATGCCTCTGTCCTACCTTTTGGGGTATTCGGAGCAGCTATCTCCTCACCAATCTTGAGCGGCACAATGAGCAAGTCTGAGTTATCCTCCGACAAAGGATCTGCTACTGAGGTCAAATCTACATCTTTCCCCACACCTGATGAGATGGAGATGACTGAGCCCCGCTACATTCATCCCACCAACAATCCTCTCCTAACAGAGGATAAGCAATTCAATGACTTATCAAAGACCTGGACCTGCTACGTCGTGGTCAAAGCCTCTTATCAAGATACCGATTACTTCTATCGCTTGGATTTTATTGATCAGAACGATAAGGTTCTTTCCCCTACCGCCAACCACTGGTACAAATTCGTGGTAGAAGAGGTAACAGGGCCTGGCTATGACACTCCGGAAGAGGCTTCGCATCATCCGCAAACCAATATCCAGTACGCCATACACGACCATTCCCCACTCTCCTTCAACATGGCAAGCGACGGTATCCGTGAGCTTGGCGTAACTCATGAGGTAGTGTATAATGGCGAACCAAAAGACATTGCGTTTTCCGACAGTGTTATCAATATCAAGTTCTTCTCTAAATTCAAAGATGAAATTCCGAATTCCTCGGATGCAGTAAAAGCTCTCATTCATCCCTCTGACGAGAGCACTCCCCTCTTCACCATTGAAGAAGATTCTTGGCTGGAGCTCTCAGATCCTATTCCAGTTACTGCTCATCATGATATTAATGGTGATGATAGAACAGATGATCTGAACGACTCTGGAGAAATCTATCAATTCAAACTCAAGTTCAAATCAAACAAACTCATCGGTACGCTCACCAACACTATCACCGTAAGATGGATGGGGCTCGAAAGAGTAATCCCCGTCACCTGGGAGCGTAATTTCAATGGCGCCGATATAACTGAGGCTTCTCTGACAATTGACTATAATGGGTTAACGGTAGACCATATGCAGAAAGTAATTATCAATGACTATTGGACATTCCTCTCCAGTACCGATGATTATTTAAATATGGATCCCACTGAGATACCAGTTGCATCACAATCGGATATCAGACTATGGGGTATTCAGAAAGAACCAAATAATGGAAAGACGCGCAACCAAGGTTTCCACTTCCCAATAATGTATGGTGAGACCGGAAAATATACTTCTTATTCTTACACGCTCAGCTTTAAACCTGATGCTTTCGGAGGTAAGAGCGTTCAGGATGTCAAAGTAGAGGTAGAGGGTGACGCTGGAATTAAAGATATAGTAACCTGTGAGATTAAGACCAAGAATCCCTTAGTTTTGTCTATCTCACGTCCTGGATGCTCTGGAGAGAAAGACTATACATACGCAGTAGGTAAACTTCGTGTAAAAGTCAAGATTTCCGACACAGACATCGATGAGTATACGTTTGATCTTTATCATACTGGATTCTTCCACAAAGATAGTGAGGAAGTTGTTCGTAATTATCTCCTGAATGCCGATAAAACTGCATCTGAGTGGAGATACTACGAAGTCGTTCCCATCAATGTAAATGGCAAGACAAGATATATACTTGATCGCAATCTCGGTGCAAAGTCTGCTGAGATGTACGTCAGAAATTCAGATGGTACAACTCTTACTGGTAATCCTGCCGCTGCTGGTGGCTACTATAAAGTAGCCATGCAAGAGAAGTCGGATGCTTATGTAGATCCCACAATGTTTGACAATGGCCCTCAACCGGTATCTCCTCCGGGATATTGCGTACCAAAACAAAATGTCTGGGACGCGATACGTAACTCAGCATCGTTTCATACCGAAAATGCAGGAGAGTATTTCAATTCATATTATAATACGGGAAACTCTCGGATCGGTAAAATCTACTTCCCAAAATCGATGTTCCGTGTCAAAGACGAGTACTTAGGAGAGACCCGAGACGGATATTATTGGACAAGTACTGCAGCGACTGGTACAGAGAAAGAGGAAATTGGCCGATGGCTCAAGATGTTTACCATCTCAGGCAACACCACATCCTACACAAATGGTTGTGTCGTTATAACTGGGAAGGAAGATCTTGCCTATGGAGCCTCCTTACGATGTGTCAATAAGGTAACCGAAACTACTGAGCTTAACCGCACTTCATTCAATGTCTCTGGAGCGACTCACGTCTACCTCTACCACATTGTAAACGGTGAACGTATCGCCACTACCACATGGCCTGGCCATGTTATCGGCAACTACGACACAATGGATAGTAAATTTGATCCTGAAAAGGGACGCAACTGGTTCGGTTTCTCATTCGAATCAAGTGACTTTGATCCCAAAGATCTTTATGTCATCTTCAACTTCATTGATAAAGATGGTATAATACATACTTACTCAAAGGATAGTGAGGACAATACGATATACACAACCGACCTCACTCCTACCACCTGCCAAGGTTGGCAAGTAATAGATGATGATAATTCCAATCTTATAGGAGAAGAATTACCAGATGGGGATTTATTGTTCTCTGCAAATAAAACAAAATTGGGTGGTTGGTGGCTCTGTAGACCTGGAAATAACAATCCCAAAGTTAACATCTACACCAAACCGTCAAGCATCTCTCCGGATGACATCAGGGAAGCTCTAAACCGAAAGATTGAAATTCCCTCCAGGAAAAAGAGAATCTTCCTGGTTCACTCGGAAACGTGGTGGGAAAAATTATACATCTATTCGTGGTATGGAACTGGAGATAATGCCGTAAAAGAAGTAGAATGGCCTGGTAAACCAATGATACGAGTCCTCTCTGGCTCTGATACATATTGGTATGCGGATATTCCTGAAGATGCTGAATGGATTTTATTTAATGATGGTACAGGTGGGCAGACAGGTACTCATAAACAAACTAACGATAAATACATTGGGCACCAAAATACGGAGCATATGACGTTCTATGAAAATGATTTGAAATAGAAAGAAGCCGATGAGCACGCAAACTCGCTCATCGGCTTCTTTTCAGTTTCATATTTGACGAAGCTATCACTTCTCAGTCAATCTCTTAACTCTTACAGAAGAACGTTTCGTATTGAACTGGTCAAAATAATTGACCAGTTCTCAGCTTTTATTACATCCGTCGTCCTCATCGAGGGAAGAGGAGCCTTTTTACATCGGTCACTGGTATCTTATACAACTCAGCGATCCGTTCGATCGAAAACCCTGAGTCTTTCAGCATATGCATGGTTTTTATGCGCTCTTCCTCTTTGCCAAGCTCAATTCCTTCGGCCAAGCCCTCGGCTCTGCCCTCATCACGCTCCGTCTTCATTATGGCGTAATTATCGCGATAAATCTTCAACGAGGCCTTGTATGCATCTTGCTGCTCCTTGTCGAGAGCAGCGTATCTTGCCACCTTGCCCAGTCTCCTGAAAACTGGCTCGGTCATAAAAGTCTGTGGTATTGCTTCCATCTTCTCCATATTTTTTAAAATGTACAACCATCTTTCGAGCGTCGTCTTGCAGTCGTCCGCCTCCTTATCCATCATCGGGATCTTCAGAAACGTCATCTTCATCTTTTCAGAAAAGACCTGTTTCTTCTGCATATTGTATAAACAGATATCCTCCCTGATATGTTG
>CAZIAX010000134.1:0-6379 GCA_964537745.1 uncultured Sangeribacter sp. | reverse complement strand
CCGCCTGGGAGGCCGCTTTTTTGCGTTGGCGTTTGCGGTGACGCTCAAGCATAGCACGATGGCGGGCGGCTCGCTCTTTTTTGCGTTGAGCCTTTTCGGCCTGCTGGAGTTGTTGAAATTCCTTGTGTGCTTCCTGCTTAAGGAGACGCTCTTTCTTCCTACGCAGTTCTCCTCTGCCTTGTATTATAGCCTTTACATTCTCAGCAAGTTCTTTGTCGAGACCAATGTGCTTCAGAAGCCTTCCTGTCATAAGGCCTCCGATATGCTCATGTCTTGGATAGCGCATCTCACCAGACTTATCACGCACTCCTGCCCTCAGCATACCGACATTGCCAAAGAAGGCGGCCAGACGCTGAGTCTCATCATCCACGCCTTCTTCCTCCAGCTTAGCCACGGCATCAATGCCCATCTCAAGAAGAGTCTTGTCGCCGGGCTCTGGAATAGTCTCCGACATCTCGAGCATCAACTGATTCATATACTTGAGACCACCAATCTCCGCGAGGACACCAAGAGAATCGCGGACATTGCGACCGAAAAGCATCTTACGGAACTCAGCGCTCCAACGCTCGCGCGACACGATAGCGAGCCTATCGACGCTCTCCTTCAGGGCAGTCATCGTAGCCTCGTCGATTTTCCAACCGAAACGGGCAGCAAAGCGCAGGCAACGAAGGATACGTACCGGGTCATCATCGAAAGTCTCATATGGGTCGAGCGGAGTGCGGATGATACCTTCACGGATATCATGAACACCGCGCCCGGTCATGTCGAGAATTTCACCGGTCTTTATGTTGCGATAGAGTGTATTGACAGTAAAATCGCGGCGGAAACAATCCTCTTCAATAGTACCATTGACTACCTCCGGGCAACGGCTTGTCTTGTCGGTATATTTCTCAGCACGGGTCTGCACCACCTCAATCTCCTCATCCGGGAACTTACGAAGACGCAATTTGGCGGTGCCAAATTTACGAAACAACACCGGCATCTCCACCAGATATTTATGACGGAGTAGCCACATGGCGAACTTCACCCCACCATCGGGGAGGTCGACAGCAATGTCCACATCATGTATGGGAGCGCCAAGTATCTCATCGCGCACACAACCTCCTACGGCATAAAGATGGCCATCCCATTTTGTGCCGTCGCTAATCTTGCGGAAATAATCGAGTATTTTATGATATGTATTGTCTGTCATAGGGAGAAGGGTAAAAGGGGTCAGGGGTCAGGGGTCAAGGGTTAAGAGTGAAGAGTTAAGGGTTAAGGGTTAAGAGTTAGGGGTTAGGGGAGGGGGTGATGGATTTTTTGATGTGCTTGATTTGCCATGCGAGCATGCATCCCGCCACAATAGTAGAAAGATAATCGCCAATGGGGAAGCAACTCCAGACTCCATTGAGACCAAACATCGGAGGGAGAATCATCAAAGCAGGAATGAGGAAGATCACCTGGCGGGTAAGAGAAAGGAAAATTGACTTAGTAGCCATTCCAAGAGATTGGAAATAATTGGTCACTACTACCTGGAATCCCACAATCCAAAATCCAATAGTAGTGATATGCAGACAGTTGACCGCACAAGCAATCTGATCGGAATCCTGCATGAAAAGTTTTGCGATAAAATCAGCATTTGTAGCTCCGATTATGGACCCTGTCGTGGTGATGCAGACCGAAGTGAGAGCCGCCATCTTGAGGGTGCGGAAAAGTCGGTCGAACTTACGCGCACCATAATTATAGCCAAGAATAGGCTGCATGCCCTGACAGATACCAATCACCACGAACACAAAGATAGTAACGAAACGGTTGAACACCACCACCGCCGCGATGGCATCGTCGCCACCATATTTGAGAAGTGAGGAATTGACAATGGCATTTACGCAGCTTCCAGCCACATTGATGAGGAATGGTGACATACCGATGTAAAGGATGGATGTGATGATACGCCAGTCAAATTTGAACGTTCCGCGTTCGAAATGCAGAGTGGTATCCTTGCGGAAGAAATGCTGCATCACAAATATAGCAGTCACCACCATCGAGAGGTCGGTAGCGATAGCAGCCCCCTTGATTCCCCACTTGAAGCCAAACAGGAAAATGGGAGCGAGAATGGAGTTGAGCACTGCACCAATCATATTGGTGAACATAGCCTTCTTCGGATAGCCGGATGCTCGCATGACATTGTTGTAGCTAAACGTAAGATTCATCAGCACCATACCTGGAAGCACCCAAGTCAAGAACTCCTTCGCGTAAGGCATACTGGCATCGGAAGCTCCGAAGAGCCGCAAAAGAGGCTCGAGGAAGATATAGAAAGCAGTGGTGTAGAGGATACCTATAATGATAGTGAGCTGCACGGAGTTTCCGAGAATTAGCGCGGCGCGCTTATGGTCTTTCTGTCCAAGCACAATTGATATGCGAGTAGCCGCACCAGCACCGATAAGCATACCGAAAGCCGTACCGAGATTTTGCACAGGGAAAGTCACAGCGATACCAGCCACGACGTTTGGGTCGTCGATAGCATGTCCGATTACAATGGAGTCGATAATATTGTAGAGAGCCATCACAACGGTACCGATCACCGCAGGAAGGCTATATTTCAAAAGAATCCTACCTATCGGAGCCGATGCAAGTTCCTTAAGTCGATTGTCGGAAGCATCCTTGACGGGTGTGGATATGGATTTTTCGCTCATTATCGTAAATTTTTGTATTTTTTATGGTGGAATCCTAAAATATAAACAATCAACCGGGCTTTTTTATTGTTATAAATAAAGAGTGATGTGCCAAATCAAAGCCATATCACCCAAAAGAGACCACCAAATTTTCATACGAACCCACTTATCAAAAACTTCAACGACAATGAAAATCAAAGCATTATCTTGCACACTACTCGCAATGCTCCTGCTTCTTGCAGGGTGTAACACAACGAACCTCGGCAAAGGCGCAGCCATCGGCGGCGGTGGCGGAGCAGCACTTGGCGCAGGCATCGGCGCGCTTATCGGCAAAGGGAAAGGCGCAGGTATCGGTGCCGGAGTAGGCGCAGCAGTCGGCACAGCAGTCGGCGCTATCATCGGCAAGCACATGGACAACCAGCAGAAGAAGCTTGAAGAAGAGCTGAAGAGCGCTCAGGTAGAGAAGACTGAAGTGAACGGTACACAGGCCATCAAGGTGACTTTCCCCGGGGGTATCCTCTTCGCCACCGGCAAGTCTAACATCCAGCCGGCAGCACAATCAGAGCTCGTATCCTTCGCAGAGTCACTCAAGCAGAATCCTCTTACCGACGTAGCAATCGGCGGATATACTGACAACACCGGCTCAATGGCAGCCAACACTAAGGTAGCTGACGCCCGCGCAAATGCAGTCAAGGTATTCCTTGAAGGCCAGGGCATCGCAGGCGACCGTATAGCAGCAGAGGGATACCCTATGACCGACTATGTAGCCAGCAATGACACAGAGGCAGGCCGCGCGCAGAACCGTCGCGTAGAAATCTATATCTATCCTTCTGATGATATGGTAAAGGCTGCTGAAAACGGCCAGCTCAACTAATAGCACCCAAGCATGAATCAGCAGATTCATGATATCAAAAATTAAATCCACCCTGTGAGAAAAATGCTCACAGGGTGGATGTTCATATCCATAATCAATCATCCCAAAGAGCCAACTATCCCTGCTTTCCATAAGCCATGACACGCAAGCGCCACCTATATTACAGCATATTCGTCACACTCCTTTGTATATTCTTCTGCACCAATCATGCGAGTGCCCAGATTCTTGTGCCCGACGGCGTTGAGGAAAACACCGATTCTATAAAGAGATCAATGGATATCGGGCCTTTCTTCGGCCTTTATAAAGACAATTACTTCGCCTTAGGAACAGATCCCTTCCACACTCCCAACAAATATAACTCTGGTGTCAAATTCCAACTCTCCATCTCACAACGTCTGACCAACGCCACCCTCCCATGGGGAACGTACGTCTATTTGTTTTTCACTCAGAAAGTATTCTGGGAGATATTCCAGAACTCCATGCCGATGAGCGACCTCAACTTCAATCCCGGTATCGGCTGGTCGAAACCCTTCTTTGTCAAAGACCGATATTGCGGAAAACTGACCCTCATCCTGGAGCATGAGAGCAACGGCAAGGATGGGGATGCGTCGCGCTCTTGGAATAAGGTCTCACTTGCAGGAAGCGCTTACGTCACCGACTGGCTATCGGTGCATGCTAAATACTGGATACCAATCGTAGACGGCATGAACAACAAGGATATTCTGAAATACAGCGGTATCTTCCATATGGGATTCCAGCTCAATTCACGCGACCGGCGCTTCACATTGGGAGCAACATTTGTAAAACGCGAAGGGTGGAATATGAACTGGAATACAAGCATCCAGGCGGGATGGCGCATACATAAGGAATCTAACCAGTATCTCTTCCTTGACTTCTACAATGGATATGGTGAAGGACTTTTGGCCTACAATCAATTTCATAACCGACTTCGTTTCGGAATTCTTATCCGACCTAATTTCTTCTCGGAGTATTGATGGTTTAGGGGGTTTAGAGGGTTTAGGAGGGTAGCTGGGGAATCACGAATCGCCTCTCCGAGGCTACTGAGTCTTCGGCATCACCCCCGGCTGAAGCCTGGGGTTTCGACACAATAACAGCTCTCCGAGCTGTGTCTTTGTCAAAGAAAATGCCTAATTAACTTAACACCATAAACAGGGGACGGATTAGTGGAGGTAGGCGGGGATTAACGGGCGTAGGCTCCTAAGGCGGGGTTGCCCCATTGGAGGCGGTCGGTACCGTCCATGTCCTTGAGACATATTGGGGTGACGAAGTCGGGATTGCCGGCACCGATAGCGGGGGAGTCATCTTTCAGACGATAGTTGAAATAATAGTCGTCACGGACAGTCTCAAACTCAGGATTTTCATTCCAGATGCAAGAGATGAAGTGATCATCGTCGGAGCCCCCGACGCCCAGCAGGACATTGCGGAGATATACGTCGGTACCCTCCAAATCTCCAGGAGTAAGTGGAGACGTAATGCCATAGATGATGCAATTCTCGAAAGATGCCTTCATCAAAGGATTGATGATGCCGGAGCTCTCCAATCTCGTCAGATAAGAAAGCGTCAGTATTGACTCTGGAGAAATGGCAAACAGGTAATAATTGGCCATCGTACACTGCACGAATTTGTGGACTCCACCACGCAACGAAACGACAGCCTCGCCGCCATCGGAGAAGCAGCAGCCATAAGCATCCACCCAGGCATGCTCCGATTTAAGAACATTTCCTTGTGAATTGTGGAGCCAGGAATTGACGAGGGTAAGTTTCTCCCTATCAGTCACGCCACAGCTGTCGACGACTACTCCATGGACAGTAGACTGCATCTCAACGAATTCCATACGGTTTCCAAAAGATTCAGGAGCGAAGCGTACACCCTGCCATTGGCCAGCAAGAATCTCGTAGCCAGTATCCGGAAGCACATTGTCAAGTCTATCGCCACGCAAGCTGATCATATTCCCCACCTCACCAACAGCGTCAAGGCAACCATCTACCTGCAAAACCGCCTTGTCGTGGAAAAGCAGCCGCGTGCCCGGCTTAAGGGTCAATGTCGCACCGGAGGCGACGCGCAGAGTGTCGAAGACCACATATGGCATCTCAGCGTCAAAGACAGCATCGCGGTCAAGTGTGACGCCACGAAGGCGCCTGACGTTTTGTCCATAAGCCTCGAGAGTGACGGTCTGTGTCACTCCGTTTGTGACGAAGTCAAGCATACCCTCCACAATGAATGGGCGGGGGTCATCATTAGAAGCGATGATGCACTCTACGAAAACGAATATGGAATCGTTTGCGCGAATCTCCACATTCTCAAATGTCTTGCCAGATACGCCATCCACATTCATTGAGAAGACTCCATCGTCGTCACGCATACGGATACTCGAGATGTTGACAGCCTTTGATGCATGGTTGAATACTTTAAGTCGCGCAGTAGGAGTGCCAAGGTCAGTGAAGACAGTATCAAAACGGAGAGTATCAGTAGAAAACGTCAGAATATCGGAGGAAGAATATGTGAAATCATCCGATATACAGCTCACGGCCATCGTAGACACGATGAGCGACAAGAGTGAAGATATGAAGAAAAAAAAGAGTGTTCGCAATGTTTTCATATACGAAAAACGTCATTTATAACGTAAATATTATATGAAGTATATGATAGTGGCCGGAGAAGCATCCGGCGACCTTCACGCCTCCAGGCTGATGGAAGAAATCAAAATACAAGATAAAGACGCCGACTTCCGCTTCTTAGGAGGCGACCTAATGGCGCGTGCAGCAGGACGTGAGCCCGAGATTCACATCGAGAAGATGAATGTCATGGGGTTCACCGAGGTGATACGTGCGCT
>CAZIAX010000133.1:0-6458 GCA_964537745.1 uncultured Sangeribacter sp. | reverse complement strand
GTGATTCAACAACATTTTCGGCCTACCAATACTGCGTAGCCAAAGTAGTTAGCACGCTCTTGCGTGCGTCAACGCGCGTCTGTTGGTAACTTTTTTGAGTGCACAGGATTCAACTAAATAGCTAATTTCTATGACAAGACCCCAGGCATCAGCCCAGGGTCTTGCATAATATTAGAGGCGATTCGAATCAATGTGTAATTACTTTTTTACCGTTTACAATAAAGATACCACCCTCTGTAGTATTCTTTTGGCGAAGACCATTCAGATCATATATCTTTGCATCAACTGAGTCTGAATCCATTTCCTCGACTCCTACTGTAGCTCGTTGGATATGGAAATAGATTGTGCCGGTCATCGAACGGCCTCCTTCGTAGACAGCTCCCATATACCAGCCATCTTTCAAATGGCTGAAATCGGCTGTCATCGTAACTTCCTTGCTTTCTCCAGCTCCTAAATAAAGGTCGGATGATGTGGAACCGCATACTTCATAGCCGCCGTCGCCAGGGAAGACATCAAATCTTAATGACCCGAAATAAACGCCCGATGTGCATTCTACATCGAAACTGATGTTGATCTTGGATGGATCTTCGATTTTGTCTTTATCCTCAACTTTTAGATCAGCTACTTTTATTTCGGTGGCGTCATCGTTCACTTCTATCTCAATCTCCAAAGGATCGCTGACTTTATTTCCAGCTTCATCTATGAATACCAAAGTGTAGGTGCCGGGAGCAAAGGTATGGTCTTTCAGTTCGGTAAATTTACCGATATAATCAGTGATTTCTTCTTTCTCTCCGGTAAGAACGTCGACAGGGCGGAAAGTTGACTTGGAGACTACTTTTTCATTGCTGTCAAGAAGGGTAGGGGTAATTGTGCTGTAGAATTCCTCATCTCCGATATTCTCAACGGTGAAGGGCATCGGGAATTCATGGTTGCGGTAGATTTTTGTCGGAAGTTCGATATCTGTCACAAATATGGAGGCCGGTTTCTGATTCTCAATCGTGGCGACTCCATCCTTGACCACTGCCACAATCATTTGAGGTTGTCCGACCGGGATGCGCACTGCGTCCCATTTGTCGTCTACCTTTAAGACAGGTGTGATCTCATATGTGCCATCGGCCAATTCCGGGAAACGGACTTGAAGATCGTTTCTGCCGTCGTCAGGATGATAACCGTCTACACTTGGACCTTCAGCAAATTTCACTTCTTCGTTAGATTCTGACTTGAATTTCAGACCAAGACGGCTACCTGCGGGCATCGTATAGAGGCTGAAGTTGAAATACTGGCCGCCACATCTGAAGTCTTCACCAGCTTTTACTTCTTTTACGTCGGTGAAGAATGAGTCGGTATTGTAGAAGAAATAGACGGGCTTATCGGCGTCAGTTCCTGGTTTTGCACCAAGTGTCGCTACCTGCGCGGTATTGAAACCTCCGGCTCCGCCTCCCACTCCAAGGTCATCGGGATTAAGGGCAGTCAGGAGGAAGTAGCCGTTGCTTAGTCCGCCCCAACCCCAGTTGAAGTGGAAATATCCGTCTTTGCTATAGCCGTCACATACAAACTGATGGCCGCCTGCAGTTCCGGCGCCACTGTAGAGTACTGGAAGACCTTGCGCGAGATCAGCATAAATCATCTCTTCCCACTCATAATATCCGTAATAGGCTCTGTTGGGCATCCAGAGAGATTTGGAATATCCGAAGATATTTATCAGGGATTCTCCCATCATCACTGTGGCTGCTCCGCTGCCACCCGGTTCGTAGTGCATGTCAACGCTTATACCGCAACCGAGCATCAGTTCAGCCACTGCATGGCGCGCTTCGTTTGAGCTTTCCTTATTATAGATATTATCCATCTTGTCCCATTGGAAGGGAATGGTGTCATAATCGAAACTCAGTTCTTCTTCTCCTGGGCGCCACAGGTATGAGTGGGTTCCGATGCCATGTTCTGGATAATTGTGATATTTCATCACCTGCGCCATCGCGGTTGCCACACATCCGGTCACTGTCTCATGTCCGTCTACTTTGGGGCAGAGCATATTGTAAGGATATTCCTGATTCCATTCCGTCTTGAGAAGAGGTGCTATTTCAGCGCGGTTTTTATGACTGACCTTGGCCAATGCTTGCTTCTCGGCTGGAAGTTTCTTTAAGAAAGCGAGTTGTTGGTTGTAGAATTCAAACCACTCTCTGAGAGCAGGGTTGCTTTCGAAGTCGAATTTTCCAGAATCGGAATAGCCTAGTAGGGCAGGTGCTGCATCCTCGTTTGGGAGAACTACAAAACCTTCGTCTCCTGAGAAGACATACAGATTTCCTACGGTAGACTGAAGTTTGAGGTGATTGGCAGAAAGATTGCCAGAAGCGGCAACGCGTTGCGGACGGTTGGAATTAAAACGGGCGAGAGCTTGTTCGGGTGTCAACGACGATGCGGCTACCGGCAGAATAGTCCCGGCAGCGAGCAGAGAAAGGAGTAACGAGTTTTTCATAGTTAAACATTTAATGGTGTCACAGTGGATTGGTATAAACATACAACACCAAACCCTCCCCTTTGGATTAATCTAAAATAAGTTTCTCTTCAAATTTATAGGGTGTTCATTGCGATTTGAGCCTATTATCCCACTTTTTGCTGACTTGAGGCAATTATGGTAATTTAGAGTCTTCGATGAGCCTATTATCGTGTAGCTTGAAAAGAGATGTTTTTGAGGATGAAGATGGGGAGGGTCGCGCCAACTACCATCCCAAGCAGAATGAAGAGGCAAGTAAGGCCATTATTGGCGAATAGGAAAAAGTAATGGTCAAAGTCTGCTTCCCGACTATGTGATAGACACATTATCAGTCCTCCAAATGCCTTATACGCATATATACCCGGTATCATCGGCAGGAGCGATGGGAACAGACATGTCTCTGCAGGCATCTTCCCAAAAGGGGATAGCAACACAGCCAGAAAACCTACGATAAAGGCAGCGATGGTGGTAGCCGCTACGATGTGAAGACCAAATATATCAGGCTGCATCATAAAGTATCTTGCGGAATGCCCAACCGCTGCTATTATGGCACACAGAAGATATGCCTTCTTCGGGGGATTGCTGATGGCTGCAAACCCCACTGCAGCAATAGCCGCGAACAATGCATCCTGAATTACTTCTAATACCATGGCCTTTCAATTTTATCTAAAACATACTAATTTATCTAAAACATACTAAGATTCATCATCATCATTCCTGCGCAGAGTCCAAGAGATAAGCAGCACGTGAGCACTAAAGCATTCATAAACCGTCCGAATGCACATATGTAATGGCCATCAAGCATATCCGAGAAAGAATTCAGGAAGGGAATGCCAGGAACGAGATAAAGTACACTCGTACCCACCGCTATGTCGGGAGTATGTCCGATACTGAAAAGTGTCGCGGTGCTTGCCAGCACCGAAGAAACAAAAGCACATATGATGAATATAAGGCGTACATCCACTTTGTATTCTGAGAGCACTTGCTTTAGATAAAAGCCCGCAAGCGTCGACATGAACACTATCCCTACAGCTGCCCAGTCGCCTGTAAAGAGGCGGCAGAATGCCGCATTCGCACATGCAGCCAAAAAAAGAACTGTGTATTTATTTGTGGGAGGAGTCTTGATTATCTCTCTGAATCGTTGTTGCACTTCAGCAAACCTTAAACCCTCATCTGCCATTTCCCAACTTAGGCGGCTAAGCTTCGTGTTGATGTTGAAACTGATAGGCATCGGGTGAGTAGCTATTATGTAGGTATAACATTCCGATTTATCGACACTGCTCACCGTCATATGAATATGGCGAGGCAGGATTGTCATCTCTGCCTCGCAATCAAGTGATTTCGCCATACGGCGAACATTTTTTTCTAGTCTTATGCAAGTTGCCCCACTGCCTAGGAGCCATGCTGAATATTCGGAAAGAAACAGGCATATCTCCTTCAAAGAGGCAGATGCCATTTGGCATTCTTCTGCAACTTCAGGAGATTGCTCTGTAAATACGTCGCCTGCTAATGCCATTTACGAACGTTTTTTATGTTCTGGCAGAGAATCGCCGGGAACGAAAAACTCTTCTCGTTCGCTTCCCACCTCTATCAGGCGTCCCTGGTGACGTTGTTGCATATGTCTGTGTTCGTTCTTGAAAAGACGAACCGAGATCAGGACCGTCATCGCAGCTACGATGACACACCATGTGATCAAAGGGATGTTCAATGCTGCCATAATATAAGAGAATTAATGTTGATAACTCTTTTAAGCGACTCCTCTGAATATTATACTTTTCTTTCGTAGTCATTGTTAGAACGGATAAGTCTGCTCAATAGTTTTCTAAATTCAGTTACGATTTTATTAAAAATGTGTGAATCGAAAAGTTTCGGATGTTACCTATTTGATAGTGCGTTCAGTTAAGATCACCATTTTTTGAGGAGAGGCGATTTGTGATAGCGGCTTTCTCCAAGGAGTTAGAGCATCAAACTGATCATCCTACTTGTTTGAACTTGTTTGAATAATGGGAGAATTTTTTGAATAATGCGAGAAATTTATTAATTTTGCCGTACAACGAATAACGTCATAAAAAGATGCATACTTTCTATCTCAGTCCATATATATGCTTCAGGAAGAAGACATATATCATCCTGTCTATTCTTCTTGTTATGTCTTTCTGCTTTACAACGCATGCAGATGGCCAAATCATGAAGAAAGCGGAAGAGATCCTCCTATCCCCTCATTCATCTTCAGTTCACGACACTATTGGAAAAAGTGCCTCCATAATTCAGACAAAGGATGAGAGAATAAAGTCTGACTCCCTAAAGTTGCTCCTGCTCTCGCAGGAACTTGAGCAAATGAAAATGAATGAGATGCTTCTCAAGGCAAGACTTGATGAAAACTATCAGCTGCAAGCAGAGGACTCCATCAAACGCGCCAGACAGATGCAGCGCATTGATTCCCTTCGTGCTATCACGCCGGGTGTGCCGGTAGTGGTCCAAGGAGACACCCTCTTCAAGCTTTATGCGGCACGAGGCGGCCACTCAGCAGCTGACAGAGCTGAGACCACTGCTCAGATGATTGATAAGATTGGGCATGAGGGGCGTCTACGTCGTGACACTGTCTCTCTGCTTGACAATGATACCTACATCGACATCATGTATGGAGATAAGGTCATTATGAGCGTCACTGAGCAAGATGCTATGTGGCATGCCACCGACAAGATGCATCTTGCCCAGATGTATATGTCTATCATCTCAGACAAGATTCAGCTTTTGAAGGAAGAAAACAGTTTTTGGAAGACTGTTAAGCGTTGTGCACTTTTTATTATAGTCATTTGTGTGCAATGTCTCATTGTAAAACTCATCAATTACTTATTCAGACGTTTGCGTCGTCAGATCATTCGCTTGAAGAAAGTATGGCTAAAGCCGCTTGTCATCAGAGACTATGAGCTTCTCGACACTCACCATCTTTGCAAGATACTAATCATTATCAGCAATTTCCTTCGTTATGCCATCCTCTTGCTTCTCTTCATATTTACCGTCCCTATTCTTTTCTCGATATTCCCACAGACTGAAAAGCTGGCCCTTGAGATTTTCTACTACATTGTAGACCCCATCAAGATGGTTCTTAAGGCGATTGTCGATTACATTCCCAATCTCTTTATCATTGCCATCATATGGTATAGTATCCGATATATAGTTAAGGGGATAAAGTATATAGCTCACGAGATACAGAACGAGAAGCTTAAAATTTCGGGATTCTATCCCGATTGGGCCGAACCTACTTTCAATATCATACGCTTTCTGCTCTATGCCTTCATGATTGCTATGATTTATCCCTATCTTCCAGGCTCAGAATCTGGAGTTTTCCAAGGTATATCGGTCTTTGTCGGTCTTATCGTTTCACTTGGATCCAGCTCTGTAATATCAAACTTTATCGCAGGTTTTGTGATTACATACATGCGTCCTTTCAAGACAGGCGACTTTATCAAGGTCAATGATACGGTAGGGAATGTTGTGGAGAAATCCCCCTTTGTCACCCGTATCCGCACTATCAAGAACGAGATGGTGACCATTCCTAACTCATTCATCACCACTTCCAATACTGTCAATTACTCATCGTCAGCACGCAATCATGGACTCATAATTCACACAGTCCTTACAATGGGCTATGATGTGCCATGGCGCCAGGTGCATACTCTTCTCATTGATGCTGCGTTGAACACTAAAGGAGTCCTCGAACATCCAGCTCCATTTGTGCTTGAGACTGAGCTCAATGACAACTATATGTGCTATCAGATTAACGCCTACATAAAAGATGCCGACGACATGCCCTTCATAATGTCTGATCTTCTTCAGAACATTCAAGACCAATTCAATGCTGCCGGCATCGAACTCTTCGCCCCTCACCGCTTCATGGCTCAAGCCAAATGCGAGGTGGCACCCATGAAAGTCGATGTGTCGACTCTAAAGTAAGGCTCCGACT
>CAZIAX010000132.1:0-6498 GCA_964537745.1 uncultured Sangeribacter sp. | reverse complement strand
TTGCCAAGTCGCCATGTCAACACCATCGAAGCCCGCTTGCAGATAATCTTCTAAGTCAACATCATTACAAAATAAGACCCCGCATAGAAGCGGGGTTTATTTTGTAATAAATAGTCGGCTGGTAAGCCGACACTCCATAATTAGGGGTGGAGGAGGCGGACATGGTAGATGCCGCCGGATGATTGGTTTTTGTCGGTCTGGAACTTGACATTGACTGTCTTCTTGCCTTTGACGAGTTCGGAAGGAATTTGATACTCTTCGTCGACAAAACCGTTTTTATTCCATTTCCCGACATTATCTATAGTGGCGAGAGGAGCATCGTCGATTAGAATCGACATATTGCCGATACCATTCTCATTTCCCCAATATCTCACTCGCAGTGTCAAATCGTCGCGGTCGTCAGTGTTCATTATATATGAGAAGTAGCCCCCATTTGAAGCATCTCGCCAGGGTTCGCCATTGAAGTTGCCACTCGTAGACCTTGATGATTTCATCTGGTGGTCGGCCTCCGGTTGCTGCTCGCCTGTATTCACTGCATCTACAGTTCGAGAATCGAGAGCAAGACGAAGTTGCTCATCCTTACGCGCACTTTCTTGATATACTGCATATTCTTTGGGTGTCATCGAAAGGAAATAGAGAGTGTAGCGAGAATCATGGATACCACTGAAGGGTTCGAGAACTACTTTCTTTCCTCCATTCTCAAAGATACCGTCGGCTGTATACGTGAAAGTTCCTTCAGCGTCGGGTTTCAAGGAATTGAGTTTCTTTACCAAGTCTTTCCTGTTTCCAATAAGCAGAGGAGTGTCAAATACTGATACAAGCGGGCCTCCAGCTATATGACCCCAACGATGGTCGCCGGCGACAAGGCCCGGCATGGGGGCTTCCGACTCAAGACGGGCTGCCAGGACGATGGGACCGCGAACCACACTCACGTAGCTTGGCAGATAATTCAGCTCCTCAATAGCGACATGCATCGGGAGAGACATCTCCACTACATCGCCATTTTTCCACTCTCGATTGATGGCCACATAGGAAGAAGGAGTAGACTTAAAATTGACCTTCTTTCCGTTGACTTTCACGATGGGGTTCTCACACCAACCTGGATGACGGAGATAGAGAGTAAACACTTCCGGATTCTCCACATTGACCACTATCTTGGTGGATTCCTCCTGCGGGAAATTGTTGGTCTGAGTGAGTTTCACGCCCTTGTCTTTCCAGCTGAGTTCGGAGGGTATGAAAAGGTTGACCCAGAGAGAGTCGCCCTCATGAGTATATATAAACTGACCATACTTGCCATGATTCTCCATGCCAGTGCCGACGCAGCACCACATTGCGCTGTTGGGTTGCGAATACACACGGTAGTGTCCGGGACGGGCAGGTGTGAAATAGACATAGCCTCCATGCTCTGGATGCTGTGTGGAAAGTATATGATTGTAGAGCGCGCGCTCATAGAAATCGGCATAACGGGCATCTGGATTCATGCGGAAGAGACCCTCAGTCAGTTTAAGCATATTGTTGGTGTTGCAAGATTCCGGGCCCTCACGGTCGTCGACATAACTTTTGGCATCAGAGGCTGAAGCGAAGTGCTCACGACGGCTATTGCCTCCAAAGGAAAGTGAGCGGTTATTGACAACTGTATCCCAGAAGAAATCTGCAGTCTTATGGTATTCTTCATCGCCAGACACCTCAGATACTCGTTGGTAACCTATAACTTTAGGCACCTGAGTATTGGCATGCATATTGTCGAGACGATCAACGCCATTGTGGAGATTATCGTAAAGGGCATGATGGGTGAAGCGCTTTGCAGCAGTGAGATATTTCTCATTGCCGGTAATCGCATAAGCATCCGCAAACACCTCATTCATACCGCCAAACTCATTTCCGAGCATCCCTTCCATCTGCTCATCGGAGAGATTTGAAATGAGGTCAGCTCCCCAATCGCAGAGATTAAGATACATATTGAGGGCTGGTTTCGAACCGGTATAGACCCATGCGTCGCGCAGACCGGCATACATTTTATGGACGTTGTACCATGGCACCCAATATTCCCAGACTTTGCTGCCGTTGTCCTTGCGGATTTCTTCCCAAAGAGCATCGCCATTTGGGACGCCGCCGATGTAGCCATCGTTGCGGGCGGCTGCACATAGAGCAAGTTGGGAAAGGACGTAATCAAGGCGGTCTTTCAGGCGTTGGTCGCCAGTGGCTGCATAGTGGATGGCGAGGGCTGATATGTAGTGGCCACCGACATGCCCGTCAAGGCCTGCCCAGTTGGTGAAGTCCTCCCCTTTCGGCTGGAGACCGGCCTCTTTGAAGTATGGGGCGAGAAGACGGTCGGTGTCATATTGTAAGAGAACATCAACGTTAAGATCCATCGCGTCTTTGAAGCGACTGTCGAGTAACTTTACGTCCTGGAGTGGAAATTCGTTGCTATACAGAGCGGACTGAGCGAAAGCTCCGAAGGGAGCTGCCGCGAGGGAGAGAGAAAGAAGGAAGGTTTTGAAAGGAGTCATATTTCATATTAGTTTTGAAGGCGGATGCCAGAGTAGTGAGCACGCTCCTGCGTGCGTCCTGGCGCGTCTATTGTTCATTTTTTCGAATGCATGGCCATAGTTAGAAACTGGACGCGCGAGGACGCGCCCGGAGGTCGCTTACTACTTTGGCTACGCAGTATTATTTGGCTCTTATTATTGTGTAGGTTTGTCCGGGAGTGGTATCGAGGTCGTATTCGTAGACTTTCAGGAGGAGTGGGTAGGCTTTGGTCGTCTCTGGGCTTAGCTCTGCATCTGCCATCTTTACGGGCGAGAGGAGAGGATTCTGTGTGTCGCCTTCGGCCGACCTCAGACCATTACCTTCGAGGGGAACGTAGGAACGGAGTCGGAGTTTTCCGCCAATGTTGGAATGGATTGTGGCTTCGGCCAACTGACCTTTGTTCCAATTCATATCAACTGTATAGTTGCCGCGTGCTTTCAGTCCCTTTACCTCACCGTCACTCCAAGTGTCGGGAAGAGCGGGTAGCAACTGGACCGCTCCATCGTGGCTCTGCAGAAGCATCTCTGCCACACCTGCTGTAAAACCAAAGTTACCGTCAATCTGGAATGGGGGATGCGCATCGAAAAGATTCGGATAGAGGCGACCCTCTCCCCCACCGGAATAATCTACAGGTGCAGTTCCGGGAAGCAGAGTCACAAAGTTATTGATAATCTTGTCGGCATGATTTCCATCGAGAAGACGAGCCCAAAGATTGAGTTTCCAACCAATACTCCAACCGGTAGCCTTGTCACCACGCTGCAGGAGAGAGTTTTTGGCTCCTACGAATGCATTCGGAGTTGAATTGGGAGTAATCTGATTGGAAGGATAGAGTCCGTAGAGATGCGAGACGTGGCGATGGTCGTCCTTGGGATTGTCGGCATCGACCGTCCACTCCTGAAGCTGTCCGTAGCGACCTATCTTCATTGGCTGGAGTCGAGAGATAGCATTCTGCAGGCGAGCCAAATACGCGGCATCCTCACCTAAAATCTCAGCACATTTCAATGTGTTTTTAAGGGCATCAAAAGCAATCTGATTGTCCATCGTGCAACCGGCAGTGATCCAACTGCTTCCGTAGCCATGTTCTGGCGACATAGAGGGAACGGTCACAAGATAACCGGTGCGAGGGTCTTCCACCATCGCCGACATATAGAAGTCAGCAGTTCCTTTGATGGCAGGATAATATTTCTTCAGGAATTCCTTATCGCCAGTGAAAAGATAATGATCCCAGAGATGTGTCGCAAGCCATGCTCCACCATTGGGCCACATGCCGTATCTTGCCTGGTCAACCGGTCCGCATACACGCCATGCGTCCGTGTTGTGATGGGCTACCCATCCATCGGCACCATAAAGAGTCTTTGCAGTCTCTGCTCCTGTATGGCTGAGGTCTTCCACAAGGTCGAAGAGTGGCTCATGGCACTCGGAAAGGTTGGTCACCTCAGCAGGCCAGTAGTTCATCTCGGTATTGATGTTGATGGTATATTTACTGTCCCATGGAGCGTGGTTCGACTCATTCCATACGCCCTGAAGATTGGCAGGTTGCCCACCAGGCTGGGAGGAGGATATCAGAAGATAGCGACCATATTGGAACAATAGAGCGAGTAGCGAAGGGTCGTAGTTATTCTTGAAATCGGCGACTCTCAAATGGGTTTCCTTATCACTTCCTTTTATAGAAGGAAGGGAGAGTGACACTCGGTCGAACTGCTGCTTGTAGGCATCAACGTGCTGGGATAATGCAGAGGCGAAATTCTTTTTCATAGCATTCTTGAGAGCTGAGGCCACTAATTTTTCAGGATTGCCACTGACATCCTTATAGTTCACGTAATTCGTTGCGGAGGCTATGTAGATGACGGCATAGTCGGCATTCTCGACGTTGAGCGTTCCATCTTTGGCAGATACCTTGCCATTGCTATTGACGCGGATACCGCATTTAGCTGTCAGTCCTGCTGGGATACCTTCATGCTCACGGCCCGGGACAGTGACATCCATTCCTTTGCCGCTGACCTTTACGGAGCCACCTTCCGGCGTGTCATATTCAAGTGAGAAATTCAGAGCCTTGCTCTTGTCGGCAGAAAGAGACATCATTATGACTCCATCAGGAAGTGAGGCTATTGTTTCACGCTTGAAAGTCGCATCCCCGACCTTATAGCTCACTTCTGATACGGCTTTGGATATATCGAGTTGCCGACGATAGTCTGAAGCCTCACCGGAGTGATTAAAGTTGATGTATAGGGAGCCGAGTGTCAGGTAAGACATGCCGTGGTGAGGGGTCATGTAATACTCATTGATTAGTTTTTCGGCGTCTTTTTCTTTGCCGTCGAAGATGAGTTGACGAATCTCGGGAAGATGTTTGAGACCCTCGGGATTATTATTGTTGTGGGGACTTCCGGCCCAGAAAGTTTCGTCGTTGAGCTGGATACGTTCGCGGTCGACGCCTCCGAATATCATGGCGCCCATCCGGGAGTTACCTATTGGGAGAGCTTCGACCCAGGCCTCGGCAGGAGTAGAGTACCATAGGGTGAGATCTTCGGCAGCTTTAGTGGTAAGTGCTATCAGGAGGAGGGCTATTGTCAGGAAAGTTTGCTTTAATTTCATGATACTAATCGGTTATTTTTTCGATTGCAAAGTTAGCAATAAAGATTGAAAAATCAAACATTGGTATGTTACAATGTTGTTTGATAATGGTAATTGGGGATGGGGATTTGTCACAAAATTGTTCGAAATTGTATCCCAAACACAAATCGCCTCTCCGAGGCTACTGAGTATTTAGCTTTACCCCAGGCTGAAGCCTGGGGTTTTGACACAATAACAGCTCTCCGAGCTGAGTATTGAGGGAATTTGCGTTGTGGATTGAGCAAAAAAGCATACATCAGGGGTATGGCTGATGTATGCCTTTGGATATGGAGTATTCCGAGCCTTAGTGTTTGATGATTTTCTCAGTATAGCCATCAGGATAGCGAACTACGTAGACACCTGAAGTGAGCGCCGAGAGAGCATTCCAGACAGAACCTTGACCGTCGAGCACCTTTACGCCACCAACCGAATAGACCTCAAAGGTGCCGTTGGCTTTATCGACTCTAATCTCGTCAGTGCCTGAGGTGGCATAGTCGGAGATATTGTAGCCAAGGTGCGGAGGCTGGTTGTATGCCACATTTTGCCAACAGATGGCCATGCGATATGTGCGGTCATGCATCAAACAGGGCACACGATGCTCAGATGCAATGGTCGTACTGTGGATATAGATTTTCGAAGGGTCGGTAGTGTTCCACAAAATAACCTCTTCACGCCAGTCGCCGAAGATGTCGGCCGAGAGACATGGGGTATTCTTACTGCCGTTGCATGCCGAGCCAGACAGCGAAGCCAATGATGTCATCTGTCCATCGACCCATTTGGTGATACCGCTTCCATCGAGTAGTTCGTCTTGAAGGTCACCGTCCCAATATATGCGGAAGTTCATAGAGGGGTTAACGCTGCTGACCGCTTCTCCAGTGGCGGCACTGCGAGGAGCACGGTGGCTTGCACACCACATTTCATAACCATCATAACGCGGGTCGATGTCGGCAGCCATGCCTCGCCCGGTATCGCCCGTGGCCGTACCACTGAAGAGGATTTCACCTGTGGCCGCATCGTGGAGGTCCCATCCATAAGGGGAGGCCTCGTGAATGTCATATACCTGCAGACCATCACGGCCTGGAATCATTTTGCCTAAATGAATGGCATCGCCGTGACCGTAGCCGGTTGCATAGAGCAACTGGCCATTGTCGTCAATGGCACATGCACCCCAGACAATCTCATCTTTGCCATCACCGTCGACATCACCGACGGTAAGATTATGGTTGCCGTTGCTATAAGCAGTGCGGCTTCCTTCACCTCGAGTCGCCTTAGGAGGTGAATATGTCTGAGTGTTGCCATCGGCATCAGTGACTGTATACTGAGTGGATGACTTGGAGGAATGCAACCAGCGAGTGCTGA
>CAZIAX010000131.1:0-6528 GCA_964537745.1 uncultured Sangeribacter sp. | reverse complement strand
ATAATAACAAAAACCAAAAATCTCTTCATCATATTCTATCTTTATTCCCCCTTTAAGGGGTTAGGGGGCTTACTATAGGGAGGTAGGGGGCTTATAATTTTACTTGAATGCAAAGCCTTTCCGACTCAGTCTCAGCCTCCAGCACATACACTCCGGAAGCAATCGGCAGGCTGACCTCACAGCCGTCTGTGCTCTGGGCTGCTATAACACGACCTGCATAATCGATTATCCTCACAGAGAGGTGTGAGCATTCCGAATCGCTGCTTCTGACAGTCAATACATCGCCTGATGCACTCCAACTTATCTTTGATGCATCCGGTGTCTTCACGCCGCTTGTAGACGTCAGATATAGCCTTCCGGATACGTTCCCACTTACAGGATATGTCATACCGTCGAAAATAGGAATGTAGGCTCCTGTCTCAACGTCATAAAGACAGAGTGCGTATTCCTCATCTATATTGAATCGGAGCATTGTCTCTTCCTCCGGCAGTGCGATCAAACCCAATTCGACATTATCAATTCCGTCAAGACTGTTTACCGACAGTGCTTTTCCATCGCTCACAGTGTAGACCGTAGCCCTTACTTCAAGGTCAGAATTGTCGAGCACCACCATGTCCTCCTCTGCAAAGTAATCATGAGAAGCATCAGCCGATACTTTCACTACAGCAGCTGTTGACTCTTCATCATCATTAATAGCAGATATAGTGAGAGTGAAGCCCTCGTCATAACCGCGTGATGCCACTTTGAGAGGTGCTATCTCAGTCAGAGAGGCTACATCATACATCATGCTCTCGTTATATTTAAGGCTCAAAGTGTTGCCCACTATTTCGACATTGTCTTTTACTTCCACGAAGAAGCCCTGCATCGGAGCCACATGGCCCGTTCCGTTACCTACCAAGCCATCGGAACTATCAGGGTCAAACACTCCCATCTTTTGGGTGCCTGCGGTGATCATCCAATATTTCTGCTGTATCTGGTCCTCGTTCTCTTTAAGGAATTTAGCCATGTCAAGATGCGTCATAAACGGATTTCCCACGAGGAAATACTTCTTTCCATTTCCGGCAGTAGTTGCGATGATGGTGCCATTTTTAGGATTGAGCTTATAATGGTCTGTGCCATGGTCTATCGTTTTATAATCAAGATTATGGTCATCACCTTTTACATCATAATAGCCATACTTGGTATCAGCCTTTGGCAGACGGAAAAGCACTTTTTTATTTTCAGGCTTAGTCGTCATGTTGCTGATATCAGTCTTAATCGAGAATCCGACCCCGCTTCCGTAACTTTCCTCCACATCATTATAGACATGACTCCAGTTGGCTTTCACCACTGCGGTCGAAGTGCTTCCATCGGTGTGATAGATATCCGCCTTCCCCTTGTCCCATCCTCTCTGGAATACCGCCGGATTGAAGCGGTCGTTTCTTTTTGGATCGTCTTTGTCGGAGATGTAATAGATGGGTTGGAAGAGTTCTGTTTTCTGCTGCGCGGTTGCAGAGGGGAGATAGAACTCACCGGCAAACACCTTCTTCAGCGGCATAGCGAGCGTATACCATCTGGAGGCATCCAGTTCAAGGTCAACCCAAGCCTTCTCATACTTCAGATACTGCTGATTCATAATCGACGCTTCCGGCTCGAAATGAATCTGCTCGCATGTGTTGGCATACCAACGGTCGCATTCCACATGGCTTGCACCATCTTTTGCCACCATGTCATATTCTATCAGATCTGTAGCATCCCCTGCCTTTGTCGGTACTTCTGTCTCCCCTTCGATTCCTTTGAAGTCATACATAAATGGAGACTTTGCAGTTGCAGTTGTTGCAGGGATGATGACCTTGGTAAAATCCATCGGCATATAGGCTCCGGTATTGTTGTTATTGCCTACATCCGTCATCTTATTCTGGATGCGAGCCGTCACTTCTTCATCCTCTTTATCAGCAAGAATCCTGCTGGAGGAAACTCTCTTCCAGTTCCCATCATTATTCCAGTTCCGATTCCCCTCACTCGGATCCCAAACCAAGAATTCAGGCACCACCTTGATAGTGAACAGATCTTTACCCTTGCATACATGCTCTTCTCCTTCAGGCATTACTTCCTCAAATTCATAACTGAAAGTATATTCATATCCCTCCTTGAAGGGGAATGAATCGTAGAAGACTACTGAAATCTCATTCTTGCTTCCCTCTTTAGTTGCTGCCGTGAAGTGCTTTATCACGCCGGCTTCAATATCAGGTTTGACAGTGTAAGTCTCTCCTGAACTTGCAGTGACTGTCTTAGGTTGTAAATCCTCATTTGGATCGGTGGTGGATTCCAGCATTACTACACCTGATTCTCCACTACTTAATGATTCAACTTTCTCCACCACTCCTGAAGTCTCGACTTTACGAAGAGGAACGACAAGCATCATCTGATCTGCCGGTATTTCCTTATCTTTATCTATGCTTACAGTGTGAAGTTGGTCAAGTCCGACACGCAGGGGCACATCTTCCAAACCTATAGGATACTCAACGTCACTCAAACCATGAAGCACAGAGGGAGCTTTTGCCACCACATCAATACTTATTTCCATTGGCGAAGTGCAGACAGTCTGGTCGCTTTTCGCATCCTGATAGGGTATGGGAAGGGCAGTCACGACTACCTTTTGCGTGCCACTTTCAAGACGGTCGAATTCAAATCTTGTAGATGAGAATACTAACTTACCTTTATTGTCCATAATCAAGTTGAGCATGGCCTGAGTAAAGAAGTTTTCATTCGGTGCCACAATCTCATCATCTGGGCCGATCGCATCTGAATAAGCCTCTCGGAAGTAGGTCATGGCCTTATAGAGAGTAAGTCCTGATTCATTTTCAATGGCTTCAAAATCTTCTTTTGCTCCCTTAAACCAATCGCAACGAGCATTCGGAATGTAAGTGTCATCTTCTGCTCCTGCTGTCTTCAAGTCTATTGAGATAACGGGTTTTTCTCCCTCGCAAACTTTCAGAGGCCCTGTCTGCTCGCGCACTTCTCCATCAAGACGGATACTGTTTTTTGCAGCTACCTTGAATATGCAGGCTTTAGAACAGCGGTCGGTAAGGTCATACTGATTCCAGTTTGGCTGGATTCCATCTCCATCCATCTGAGCATAGAGAGCTATATAATATTCCTTTCCTATGGCAAAGTTGGCATCTTTGAAATCCACTTTGAAAGCTATCATTCGAGTGGACTGATCATCTAAATACCTTCCGACTGTATTCAATGGAGTTTCCTTGCTGAACTCAGGGTTTTCTGTATAGCAAGAGCTGAACGTCACGTAGCCTCCTTCGCCTACTTGAACGCCCTTTGCCTCAAACGCTTCAGCACCTGGGTCGTCGCTTCCTCTATCTTTCGCAGCATAGTAGGCCGTATCAAATTTTTCTTTATCCAATATCACATAACTGAGTCTCACATCATTCTTTCCATTTTCAGCCGTTGACTCAGTGACATCACTGGATCGAATGGTAGGCCCGAATGGTGCAAACACTTTCACTATTTGTTCCCCCTTTGTATCTACATCCAGACAGACTGGAATATCCTGCTCTGCCGCAAACTCTGGAGTCACAATATAGATTGCTATCTCATCGATGGCATAGTCGGCTCCATCGGAACTTTTACAGTTGTTCTCAATTTCCACCTCATAGTGGTCTATCAAAGCAGAAGATATGCCAATGCGTTCTACATCCGGCTGGAAAGAGTAGTAGATATTATACCATTTACCTACAGTCGGCACATAACCCGACACAAAAGAATGCACGTTGATTCGCTCTCCGGTGCCAGCAAGCACAGCAACGAGGTTAAACACAAGATTGGCTTTTTCTCTATCTTCATGTTCATAGGGAGGATCCGCTTTTTGAGCGGTAAATTCTGCAACCCACGCTGATACGTTGATCGTACTTCCCGTACACAGGGTTCCCGCGTCAAGAGTAACCATTACTCCAGGGTCATCCGCAGCATTCACATATAGGAAATATCCTTCGTTTGTGACTTCTTCTTCACTCGATTGAGAAGCCTTGAATGTTCGTACATCGCCCATACCAGCTCCGGTGGAATCCCATTTGTCTGTCTTTCCATTAAAAATATGATAAGGTACTTGATTACTATTATTGGCTACGACATACATGTTGTAGTTATGCCCTTCATAGTATCCAAATCCATAGTTGGACGTTTTCCAAGAAAGTGGCCATTTGAACCTGTATTCTTTCTTAGTACTATCTCCTTCCAAATACTGTTTCCAATTGTCGAGTGTCTCAAGATATCTATAGTTATCAAAGTCCACCTTGTCTTTGGGTTCTCCATATTTTTTTACGATTTCATCCTCCCGTGCAAATGAATACGACCCGTTTTCTTCATATAGTTTTTCTCCAAGCACTAAGAATGCCTGAGTATAATCAACGAAATCAATGACATACTCCATCACCACTAAGTCATGAGACTCATTATTCTTATCTTTCACCTTGATCAGACGGGGTTCACCTTCCCCTATAATTTCCTCCCCAAGCAGTTGGACTGTATATTTACCTTTCAAATCGGTTTTTTTAGTCTTCAACAGTCTGCTATAGGTGCGATCTTCACCTTTCACAACGCTGCCACCGCCGACTCCATAATAAACTCCGTCAATTTCTCTACTTCCAAGACCGGTAAATTCGGGACGTATGTAGCCAGGCCACTCATAAAACAATTCATGGTCAAAATAAAACGTGTGATCTGTATTATATGGGTCTTCCGGACTTACATTTGTATGTCGGTAGGTAATGGTGTCTCCCTCTGGAGAAATAACGCGAATAGCCATACACGGTATGCGACGATAATCGTTATCGCTCACCTTATAATAATATTTGGAAGGAGCGCATCTCCACCATGTATCGCTACCTGTTTCATATTTATTCGGCACAGGTATACCTCCATCCAAACCAATTTGAAATTCCTCTCCTGCACGTGCTGTAACTTGTCGGCTATTCTTTTCAATGTATTTTTCATTTGCTTCTGCACTTTCAGAAATTTCTTCAGCAAATTTCTTACCGTCGCGGATGCGGAAGAGATGACGGAATGCAATGGTGGGTTCTATGATCTTATTCCCATCTATATTACGTCCCTTATTGAATGACTGGCTGAAATCGGCAGCTATGACGAATTCATTTTCATCATTGACAGTGTTTTTATCAGCCTTATCGCATTCACGGAATGGCAATGTCAGATCATCATATATCTCCGTGCTGCGAGGGCAATAGAACGTTCCAAACATACCATAGTTTTGGCTCCCTAACCCCGGTTCCTTATCACCATTCTCCGTAAGAAGGTATCCCCCATAGAATCCATTTTTCTCCGTGATACAAATGTTAGATGGATCCACAATAAAATCAAGAAGATCCATTTTATTCCCATTGCCATCATCATGGATTATGCGTCCTCCCTTACGGTAGTCATACCAATGGGCAAAGTTCACCTCATATCTCTCATAATGCTTGGGGGCCGCAAACTTATAGTAAGGGTAAAGAATAATCGGGTCTCCAGGAACAGCATAGAGAATATGTTCAGACACATGGGTTGCCTGACGACATGGATCTTCTGTGGTCGCCTCGAAATCGCTATCTTTAGTAATAAGACCCATATCGGGCATTGTTACTTTAAACTTTCTCAATTCAGTTGTATCAGGCACCCATTTCCCTTCTGTATCCCAATCATCATCCCATTCTGCCCAATCATTTATATTTTTGATATATTTCTGTTGCCAATCTAACTCTCCTTTTGAATGAGCTTCGTTATTAATATCTCCATTATAAAATCCTGGTTTATTTTCTTTAGTATTCGGATAGCTTCTATTTCTATCGTCGAGCCACCCCTTCGTATGTTCGAATTTATAGTCCTTGTAGTCCGTCTTGTAGTCTGATTTAAGATGCACGGGATCAATTCTGTCTCCCACTATTTCTGTGCGTCCTAACTGATACACTTGAAACTGTCTGAGACCCATTGTGGCATGTCCGGCATCGTCATGGTTGCGGCTATTGTTTTCTGTTACGTAGAAGCGGAGTTTTTTATAGGGCTTTGCAGGACGAAAACGGGCCGAATATTCCTTTGTGCTTCTACCGCGATACAGGAAATAAAGATTGCATATAGGCTCCCATGTGACGCTATCGGCCATCTGACCTTCCACTCGAAAAGCTGTCGGCTGACGCACCACACAGTCATGACAACGCTGCACAAAGACAATCAAGTCTTCATCGGTGCCTAAACTTAAAGGACTGTCTAATTTCACCTCAAGATACTGTTCTCCTTCAAAAGGGTCAGCACCTCTCTTGTCATCCGGAGTATGAAAATTCTTCTTATTCCATACATTTTCATCATCCAATAAATTGCCGGCCACAAGATCATCCAGAGTTGAGGAAGCAAAAATATTCTCTTTTGTCACCAACTTCTTCACCTCTCCGAGCATCTCAAGCGGCAGCAACAATGCCCACGCAGCAACTGCAAGCGCAAGCACTCCACGCACCCTCCCAAGTTTCCTATATGCTGATTGTA
>CAZIAX010000130.1:0-6716 GCA_964537745.1 uncultured Sangeribacter sp. | reverse complement strand
TGCTTGCTCCCATTCCTAATCCAAGAAAGACTAAAGCTGAAAGTAAATAGCGTTTCATATTGGCATAACATAGCCGCCGGCCTCCCCTCATTGGCATTACTATAAAAAAAGAGCGTGAGAGTCTGTATCTGTTACTCGTCCCGCTTCTTGAGGCTGTGGCATGTGCCCTTCACAGTAGAACGAGCAACGCGGAGCCTCACGCCGTATGATACGACACACGGAGCATGTAATCACTACATACTTCATGCTTTGGTATACCATACCCGAAAGGCGCCTATCGTTGCCTCATTCCCGACTGTGAATTTGAAACTGCCACATTTCAAGAAGCCAAGAACAAGCGCTTGATAAACGCTCTGTATAACATGTCTGCACCCGCCACGTCAATCCCATATCGAGACTCCGCGGGCGATATGCGAAAGCAAAATTAGCAATTATTTTTATAATTGCAAAAAAATCTTCAAAAAAAAGTTACCTTATGCCGGCTCGGCTCGGCGGAGGCGCCTCCATTCCATGGCTACGCAGTATTTGGGGAGGAGCATTGGGGATTGGCAATATTAACAAAGAATAGGATTTTATTAACATATCCATTTTTTTATCATTAATTTTACTAACTTTGCGATTGTAAATGATAAAACAATATGGATATCAGAATCGACAATTTTATCCCACTGCTCCTCAACATAGGGTATGCCCGTCATAATTCCGACTGGAATTGGAAGGATGTATGCTCCCCCTTCACGCGTCTCTATTACGTCACCGAAGGAGTTGCTAAAATCCACTACCCGAATAAAGATGTCGATTTATATCCCGACCATCTTTACATCGTCCCAGCCAATATAAACCATAGTTATGAATGTAGCGGCCCTTTCTGCCATTATTACATACATATCTGCGAGCCGGCAGACTCCAAATCTGGAATATTTGACTACTACGACTTCTCCCTCAATGGTATTCCTGCTCATTCTGAAGATCTCAAGCTTTTTAAATATCTTTCGGATCTGCATCCAGGAGGGGCACTCTTGCGCAGCGACCCTTCTACCTACGACAACAGTTTAGGATTTGCCGAATCCTTAAGGAAAAATGAAGGATTGCCTGACTTTCTGAGGATGAGAACCCAAGGAAGCATCTTGATTCTGATGTCTCGTTTTATTAAAGAAGCGACTCCTAAAAAATGGACCTTTGACTCAAGATTGACGAAAGCGATAAGCCTAATAGAAGATAAAATAGCGGCTCCAATCGGATTAGAGGAAATAGCCGATGCCGCTTGCGTATCCAAGCAACACCTAATACGCATTTTCAAGACAAACTTAGGGCAAACCCCTTTGCAATATATCAATAATGCCAAAATGCAACACGCAGAGTTGCTGCTCCTGACCACTGACAAACCGGTAAATCTCATAGCCATCGAACTCGGATTTGCCGACACCTCATATTTTATACGGATGTTCAGACGCCATACCGGCAAAACCCCAAACAGCTATCGTCAATCACTACCAAATAACTAACACAACATGAGAAATTCAAAACTACTTTCACTCCTCGGCTTCTCAATGGCCTTGACATTGAACGCCGCCAATCCTATTGAAGGGGGGCAGTTCAAAGACAGAATCCTTCCTATGCAAGGATCAATTCAAAAAGATCCCGGAGAAGAAATCTGGGGTGCTTCCGGCGTGCAGGGCCGTTTTCTCGACAATGGAGCCGAGACGCCTGATCTCAGTCTCTGGGGTGGTGACATACACCAGGATGCAAATGGGAAATACTATATGTTCATTGCCGGTTGGGATTCCAAATCGCGTGCTCACAGCTATTGGCCAAACTCCGACATCTATTATGTGACAGCCGACAATGTCTGGGGTCCCTATACCACCGTGGCCAACATAGGGAAAGGACACAATCCAAGCTTATTCAGGTCTAAAGATGGCACATATGTGGTCTATACTCTTATAGGTAACTCTGCGGCATGGAGATATACTTCTGATTCACCGGAAGGTCCATGGAATTTCGAAAAGATGCCCCTCGACCTTCGTGGGCGCACACTTTCCACTGGCTCAACCACCACTTACTCCAACTGGACATTTGCTCAGCGGCCAGATGGCTCCATCTTTTGCCTTGACCGAGGAGGAGCTGTATGGATTAGCGAGGATGGCTTAAGTCCCTTTGAAAACACGTTGGGCTCTTCCTGCTATCCTAACGGCGGAGGGGGAAGTTTTGAAGACCCCGTAGTATGGAAAGATGAATTCCAATACCACATGATTGTCAACGACTGGAAAGCAAAGATAGCATACTACAGTCGCTCAAAAGATGGATACAATTGGGTTCACGAGGCAGGCACAGCCTATGATCCTTCAGTTGCCATTCATCCAGATGGCACATCAGAAGGGTGGTTTAAATTCGAACGACCCAGAGTATTTCAAGATCAATATGGGCGTGCCACTCAACTCAATATGGCAGTAATCGACGTGGAGAAAGGGGAAGACCTTGCAGGCGACAACCATTCTTCAAAGAATATTGTGATGCCTTTGAATCCTGGCTTAAGAATGGCCGTCCTCAATGAGGAAGCCGTCACTACCTCCACTCCATCTATCAAAGTCGTAGTATATAAGGAACCAGGGTTCGACCCAACTACAGACCTCGACTTGCCAAGCATTCGATTTGGAAACTATGCCCTTGTGAATGAAGGCAAAGGTGCAACAGTCGTTTCTTCAGAAGCTGACTCAGACGGCAACCTCGTCTTGACATTCTCGGGCGCCGATACCGGTATCCAATCTGATGAATTCGCGCCCAAACTTATCGGCAAATATCAGAAAGACTACATCAATCCCGCAACTCCAACGGCAAAACCAGGCGGGATGTGCTTCGGCTACGCACGTCTGTCATATATAGATTATACTCCTGAGTATATCTCGCCTTCTATCCCCACCATTGGAGAAGGGAGCAAAATCGTCTCTCTAAATGTCAAGAACTACGGTCTTAAAGCATCCACAGAAGCTTCAGTGAAGATTCTCTCATCCAACAATGAAGTCTTGGCCACTGGCTTTGTACCTTCTTTGAATCCTTACCAAAGTGCTGACGTAGAGTTAGGCTCTTCACTCGCCATTCCAGCAGATGCTGAGACTTTAAAGATTGAAGTATATAAAAATGACAAGCTCGCGTCTACCCACAGCATCAAGCTTGAAGATGTGGTCAACGCACGCAAAAAAATCCAAGCTCTCATAGCTGAGGTCAACGAATACCTTGCAAGTCCAGCTTATAAATATGAAAAAGATACGCTTCGAGAGGCTTTGGATGCTTCTGTCGAAGTGGCCTCAAGTTCCTGCATCGCGGAGCTTGAAAGTGCTTACGGACATCTCTTAAAAGCTCTCAACAACTTCAAATTTGCCAATGCCTCCAGCCGACGCCCTGTGGCAATCACTATTTCCAACCCACAGTTTAACTCTACCGAAGGATGGGAAATCCTCATCGAAGGCATTCAAGGAGGGTTCCAAATCAACAATAGGAATAATAAGAACTACAATAAAATAGGCCAAAATGAATTTTTAGAAGCATACAACGGGACGGGAATCATTTGCCCCAACTCCGCTCGCCAGTCGGTAAATGAGCTCCCCGCCGGACGCTATGCTTTTGAAGCTGATGTAATAGCTCAGAAAGGATCTGCTGGCTGTGATGGGGTCACCTTATTCCTTGGCGACAATACAGTGGATTGTTCATCAGTCAGCGCAAATCACTCCGAGCATTATTCCCTAGAAGCCACCATCAACAGTGAAGGCTCTCTCACATTCGGTATAAATATCGAAAGCAACTCCAATGCTACTTGGGTCGCAATCGACAACGCTACTCTGCTATACTATGGAGATGGGAGCCACGATGATGATGAAGTTCTTCCGGATGTCAACGTAAAGCATTACACCATTAAGGCGGCCAATTCAACAGCCAACAATATTTACGTCTATGCCGACAATCAAAGCGGCACCTTAAAACGCTCTAAAACCCTCGACGAAGAGACTGGGGTTTTCTCCATCATTACCGACAATGAAAACGACCGTGTCTACATGTATAACCATGCCACCAAGTCATTTGTAGTTCCGGCTATCGGCAATGGGGCGGTATGGAATATTTCTTCTACAGATGCCGTCTGCATCGGTGGACTCGCCAAGGCCTCCAACAACATCAATGGCTACGTCATCAAGGGAGACCCTGATTCAGGAAACGCTTACAATTTCATGAACGCTCTCCGAGGTTTCAATGGTGCGGACCGCGATGGTGTCGGTTCATACACTCAAGGCGACACTGGTTCTGAATGGCTGCTGACTGAAGTGGACGGACACTCTGAATATGACACTTCCGCTATAAAAAATGGCAGAGACCAATTTATAGAGACTCTTAATCTCATCCCGGGCCTCACGATTGATGGCGCAACCTCATCCGTTGAGTCCAATTTCATAAATTGTGGCTCTACATTGGAAGGAACTCGCTTCTTCAATCTCCAAGGTGCAGAAGTGTCTCCTGACTCAAAAGGGATTTTGATTATCGTCAACTCTAATGGGAGCACATCTAAACGCATTCAAAAATAAACGAGAATCAGATTGCCCTTACATTATTGACCAACTTTAATATGTGTATTAATAATGCAGTATAGAATAATGCTTCATACTCTGGCTTCCATCATTCTTATGATGGAAGCCACCAACGCATCAGCACAGGCTCCACGCCAGACTATCAGCGTGACACCCGAACAACTTGAGTCGCATCCGGAAGGGAAATACGAAGCCTCATGGGAATCACTCGAGGCCAACTACAGGGTACCAGAATGGTTTAAGGACGCAAAATTTGGCATTTTTATCCATTGGGGTCCTTACACTGTCCCGGCCGCAGGAAGCGAATGGTATCCGAAACATATGTACAATGCCATGAGCAAAGAGCATCGTGAGAAATGGGGACCACAGACAGAATTCGGATATAAGGACTTCATCCCCATGTTTAAAGCAGAGAAGTTTGATGCCGACGAGTGGGCAGAGCTCTTCAAGGCGAGCGGAGCGCAATACGTCATCCCGACCGCTGAACACCATGACGGATTCGCCATGTATGACAGTGACCTCACGGAGTGGAATGCCGTGAAGAAGGGACCCAAACGCGACATAATCGGAGAGCTGTCGAAGGCCGTCCGCAATAAGGGATTGAAATTTGGAGTCAGCAATCATCGAGTGGAGAACTGGGACTTTATGTATCCCAGCATTGACCCGGATTCCACCGATTTATTCCTTCCACAGTACGCTTCTCTGTATGGTCCGCCCCAGAAACCGACAGAATGTTCCGGAATGGGACCTACTGAAGAACATCCCGGGCCTCATCCTCAAAATGATGACTTCATGAATGAATGGCAATATCGGGTGATGGAGATAATCGACAAGTATCAACCAGACCTTCTCTATTTCGATAATGGCATCAACTACCGCTCCATGGACCCATGGAAACTGCGGATAGCACGATATTACTACAACAACGCCCAGACATGGGGAAAGGAAGTGTCGTTGCAGTCGAAGAGCGACGCCTACAAAGCAGGCTCTATACGGGATTTCGAAAGGGAGTCCCGGGCTCCGAAAGAGAGTACTAACTTCTACTGGCAGGTCGATGACCCGATTGGCCACAAATTCGGATATATCGAAGGGCTAAAATTGCAGACGGCAGACGGAATCATCCGCAACCTAATCAACAACATTTCACGCAACGGCAATCTATGCCTTAACATATCTCCTAAAGCCGACGGAACCATTCCAGAAGACCAGAAAGCGGAACTTTATGCTGTAGGCAAATGGCTTTCCAAGTATGGGGAGGCAGTGTATGGCACTCGGGCCTACGGGCAAAACAAGGATGGCGAAGTGAGATACACATCGAAAGGACGCCGAAACGTCTATGCTTTCTTACTTAAATGGGATGGGAAAGCGATGGAACTCCCAGGTCTGAAAGCCTCTGACATCGAGGACATTTCCATGATAGGGGGAGGTGCGATAAAATGGCAGACGAAAGATGGGAAAGTGTTTGTGGAGACTGCGGCTCCCGCTGAGGATGGTCCTGCGACAGTATTAAAGGTCAGGCTAAAGTCTGACCTTACTGCCCTTTTCATCGGAGCGCAAAAGAAGAAATTCTTTCAATAATCCCCAAAGATCTTACAAAAACAACAGATTTCCCTTCATCTTTCAGATTTTTTATGTAAATTTGTAGCATAAAATCTACCGCATAATGAATCTCAAGAAGCACTTACTATTTATAGCCTTATTAGTCTCTTCCGCGGCTCATTGGGCATACGCTGATAATATTGTCCGTAATGGGGTGCCATGGTTTGATACGGATGGCAATATCGTGAATGCCCATGGAGCATGTATTGTGGAGGATGGCGGGAAGTATTGGCTTTTTGGGGAATATAAATCGGATGAGTCGAATGCCTTCCCGGGATTCGGGTGCTATTCATCTGACAATCTTGTGGATTGGAAGTTTGAGCGTGTGGTGCTTCCTGTGCAACAAGACGGCATTCTTGGTCCGGAACGAGTCGGAGAGCGGGTGAAGGTAATGCGCTGCCCTTCTACGGGAGAATACATCATGCTTATGCATGCGGACGACATGGGATATAAGGATCCCAATATAGGGATTGCGGTTTGTGACCGAATCGATGGCGACTACAAACTTCTCGGCACTATCGAATACGACGGCAAACCAATCAA
>CAZIAX010000129.1:0-6717 GCA_964537745.1 uncultured Sangeribacter sp. | reverse complement strand
TTAATTATCTCTTACGGAGAGATAATTAAAATTGAAGAATAGTTGCTAAGATTTATTTTACTGAATATCACAAACTTTTCTAATTTTATAGGAAGAAATGACTATTATTACTATATTTTGCACCAATATATAAGTTGTACTTGCCAACTTAATAATATTATTACTACTTTCCAATAAAAAACAAATGGACAACCAACCACATAAGTCATGAAGGGAAACAAGCTGAAGAAAACACTTCGTCTTATTATAGCTGTCTTCGTCTTCGCTTCCGCTGCTCAGGCAGCAATGGCGCAGGAAGTCGCTTTGAAGACCAATCTGCTCTATGACGCTACTACAACTCCAAACCTCGGAATTGAAGTAGGAGTCGGCAAAAAGAACACACTCCAGCTTTTCTATGGTCTTAATCCCTGGAAATTCAACTCCGATACCCACGGGCAGCGCTTCGCGAAGCACTGGCTCCTGATGCCGGAATACCGCTGGTGGACCTGTACGAAATTCAATGGCCACTTCATCGGAGCCCATCTGATGGGTGGCGAGTTTAACGCGGCAAGTGTATCGCTTCCAATCCCAGGCTTCTTCTTCGCTGGCGAAAACATCCCCAAGGCCGTCAAAGACACCCGCTTCCAAGGCGCATTCGCCGGTGTCGGTGTCACATACGGATATCAATGGATACTCTCACGCCACTGGAACGTCGAGGCCGAAGTCGGAGTCGGATACAACCACGTTTGGTATGACCAATATCCCTGCTACGAGTGTGGCGCCAAGATCAAAAGCGGACAGTCAAACTATGCCGGACTTACCAAGCTCGGACTCAGTATACTTTACATATTCTAAACTATCGATCATCAGATGAACCCAATAAGAAAAGCAATACTCTTGTCGGCAGCCGCAGTGATGGCCGCCGGAGTCACGGCTAAGGAGGTCAGCACATCTAACGTAGACGTACGTTTTGCCGGCGATTACCTGACAGTCAACGCTGATCTGGTGCTCGACAGCATGAAGTTGAAGTCTAATCATCAGGTCTTCATTACCCCGGTGATTTCCTCTGACTCACTCCGGGCCGATTTCCCATCGCTCCTCGTCAGCGGACGCAACATGCACCTCTCTTACCTGCGCGGTGTGCTCAAGAAGTTTCCCGCTATCCAGAAGCATAACATCGCAGCCGAGGTAGAGCGCAAAAACGGAAAGTCGCAGAAGTATGAGTATACGGCCCGCATACCCGTTCAGTCTTGGATGAAGTCGAAAGGGGCGCACCTCGCGTTTGTATACGACACTTGCGGTTGCGGCACTCCCTTCGGAAGCCACATCGGTCCTGACATACCAATCTTCAAGAATCCTGTGCCAAACATGACAGCGAAGATGCTTCCAGCCCCGGAAGTTGCCGAACCGCCAGTTGAGATCCACGAGGGTAGGGCGCGAGTTCAGTTTGAGGTAGACAAGACCCAGCTCCACGTAGAGCCATATAAGTGCAAGAACGGCCAGCGAATCGACAACCGCGACCAAATCCAGATGATTGACGACTCTGTGAAGTACGCACTGACCGACCCCAACGTGGAGATTGCCGAGATTCGCATCTGCGGTTATGCATCGCCCGAATCGCCCTACCGTCACAACGACGAGCTGGCATCGGGACGTAGCAAGGCCCTCGCAGAGTATCTTGCCGACCGCTATCAGCTTCCTCGCGGTAGCGTAAAGTATTCGGCGGTCCCGGAAAACTGGGTTGAGTTCAGGGAAGAAGTGCTGACAAGCAATGAGATATCAGAAGAAGAACGCAAGTTGCTCCTTGACCTCATCGACGCTCCAGCCACCACTCCTGAGGAATATGACCACAAGGAATGGATGCTGAAGAACGACAAACGCTATAGCAAGCTCTTCAAGACGAAGATACTTCCGGAATGGTTCCCGCGTTATCGCGCCACGACCTTTGCCATCCACACGCGCCTCAAACCGCTTGACGACCAGAAGTTGGCCGAAGTGATCAAGTCCACACCGGAGAAGATGACACTCGACCAGATGTTCCGCGTAGCGAACCTTTATCCCGTAGGGAGTCCGGAATTCAACGACGTGATAGCCACAGCCCTGAAGTACTATCCCGACAACGAGATAGCGATTATCAACGCGGCCACAGCCGCTATCCACGATGAGAACTATGAGGAGGCAAAGGAATTGCTGAAGCGCGTCAAGGACACACCGGAGGTTTACAACCTCCTTGGCATCATCGCCACGGCAGAAGAACGCTTCGACGCAGCCAAGAGCTACTTCGAGAAGTCCGGCACAGAAGACGCAATGCGCAATCTCGAGTTGCTGAAGTAATATGGAGCGCCGGCTTCACAGCCGGCACAAGTATGGAACCCCGACTGCGTAGCCGTGGAATGGAGGTGTCCTCGCCTCCGCCGTGCCGTCTTTGAGAAGAGGCTAAAAAAAGAGAAAACAAAAAACATACTATAATACAACAAACTAAAATGCAATTAACTATGAAGCTAAACAAATGGCTCTTTGGAGCAGCCGCCCTGGCCATCATGGCCTCCTGCTCCGACAACTTCGACGGCCCCAATCCGGATAACGGAACTGGAGGAAGCCAGTCAGCAAGTGGCGTAAGCTACCTTGGTGTTAGCCTCGAACTTCCTTCTGAGGCTGGTACACGTGCCCAAGATCAAGAAAACGACCAGTTTGACGATGGTCTGCCCAAAGAATATGCAGTAGAACATGCAGCTATCCTCCTCTTCCGAGGAAATAATGAGGAAAGCGCTAAGTTTATTGGGGCATATCAAATTGGTGTGGATCAGGCTTTCGATCAGCCTAACTATGACCAAATTACAGTCAGCTTCCAGAAATCAATCAAGGTGCTTGAAAAGCCTATCCTTGCCACTAATGAAAAGCTGTGGGGTCTTGCTATCGTAAATTATAGTGAGAATATTTTCACAATAAATACAGATAGTGAAACTGACAGCGAAGGTTACGGCAGTCTTACTGTGAAAACTACGACCGGAGATAAGAAACTTACAAGATATGCAGATAATGCTGGGAGTGCTACTACATTCTCTGACTTCCGTGGTTATATCACCGACTCTTCATTTATCAGATCTAATGGAGGATATTTCTTCATGACCAATGCTCCTTTGAGCAGTGCACAAGGTACACTTGTTGCACCTTCTGGATACAACATTGTAACATTGGCTGAATTGAAGGATAATTTTGAGAAAACTGAGACTGAAGCTGTACAAAATCCTGCAGGCTGTATCTTTGTTGAGCGTGCGGTTGCTAAAATAACCTGTAGCGACTTCCCTTCAAGTGTGACTATTCCTTATACTAAGGTTACTCTTTCTGACAGTGGTACTCCAATATATACTACCACGGACTATACACTTAAAATCGAAAGTGTTGAATGGATTGTTGATAATGAAGAAGGAACAAGCTTTATTGTAAGAAATGCACAGAAATCAGAGGCTCAGCCATTCTGGGACTATGGATACAACAACATGTATAGGTTCATTGGCAACGTCGGTATGAATGACCATAATTATGGTCCAGATCCTTTAAATCAACACATCAAATATCGTACATACTGGTGCGTCGATCCAAAGTATAATGAAGACAAAGTTTTCAATAATCAGGCAAACGTAACTGATGCTAAATTTGAGGCTCTTACTCAATCAAATAGTAAATATGCTTCTGACAAACCTTTGTATCCTCGTGAGAATACATTTGACGTTGCACACCAGCAGTATAAGAATACAACCAGAGTAATCTTCAAAGTCAAATACGCTGATAGTGCCGAAACCCCAAGTGGTAACTTTCAACTCTATGCTTTGAGAGGTCAGTTACAGACTTTCTATCTCCCTGCTGATGCTCAAAACCTCCTGAAAAGATCAGTACTCGGATCTACCAGTCTTCATGATCTTATCTTAAAATATAAGAAAGATGATAAAGATAAAGTTGATTATTCAGCCGCCAACTTTAATTTTACATTTGGTGCAGCATCTGTAGCAAATGGTATGGTAGATACTGATAAGGGAATTCAGGCTGGAGATTATGTAATCACCAAGATTACATTTACTGACGACTTTATCAGTGAAAACTTTAAGGCACTTGATGCCGACAGTAGAGCTGATATAGCTGCCACGCTCTCAAGCGTTGCAAGCTCCGCAAACCAGGCAAACCACATTGTGGCATTTAATGACAACACTTGTTATTATGCGGTTTACTTGCAGCACTTCGGTAATACGTATTGTCCACTTCCCACAGGTTGGGTAGGAGACTCTGTAGATGAAGTCTACATTGACGAAGGAGAAACTGATTATAATTCCCAGAGATATCTTGGTCGCTACGGTCTCGTTCGCAATAACTGGTATGACCTTACTATCAATGATATCAAGCGTCTTGGTAATGCTACAGTGCCTAATGGTAACGTTGAGACATCAGACGATAACAAGACTGATGAATGGTATCTCTCTGCTCGTGTACACATCCTTTCTTGGGCTAAGAGAACTCAGGGCGTGACATTCGAATAATCCTTTCAGGATTGAACATCTAACTCATTATAAAAGGAGAGGGGGCCGACCCCCATCAGGCGAGAGCCTCCTCTCCTTATCTTTTTCTATCAAAAACATACACACCTCTCTGCTCAAATCTTTTTTAAACGAAATAAAATGAAACGTTCACTTTCCAACATACTTTCCTGCACACTGATGGGTCTCTTAGCTATGACTTCGGCTTCATGCACAATGATGCACGAGAATCTCGACGATTGCCCCACTGGTCTCTACGTGCGTTTCATATACGACTACAATACGCAGCGCGCCGATATGTTTAAAGACCACGTCGGACACGTGCAGCTCTATATATTCGATGAGAACGGTCAGCTCGCCGCCCAGCGCAGCGTGAGCAATACTGCCGCTGACTCGCCCCTCTCTCGCTATGGCTATACCATGCACTTCTCTGAGCAGGAACTCGCCCCCGGACATAGCTACCGACTCCAAGCCGTAGCCATGCAACGCGACTGGGACGAAGCCTTGACCAATGACGGTGCCAAATACCGCCACAGCACTTCCCCTACCGACCACTCCGAGAGCATGACAATATCTCTCGACCATCATACTGAGCAAATCGAAGGAACTCAGCAGTATCACGTAAGCAACATTGCCCCCCTCGATACTCTCTGGCATACACTGAAGGTGATACCCCACGATCCGACCGACGGCATTATCGTCCCGGACATGGACCGCACCGTAAAGCCTTTCTCCATCTACCCGCAAGACGACCAACTCGTGCGAGTGGAAAAAGAACGAGCCACCTATGCCACCGTTTCGCTAATCCGCGACACAAAGCATCTCAGCCTGACTCTCCACCAAGTAGACACTCCCGAAACTGTTTTTGCGGATGAATACGAGGTAAAGATAGTAGACAATAATGCCCATCTCGCTCATGACAACACTGTGCTGACCCACGACTCTGTGCGTTACACTCCTTATGCAAGTTGGACTACCCGCAAATTTGATGACGGGCGAGTAGAGATTGAAACGGTTCATCATGGAAATATCGGCCAGATTGAGAATCAGTCTACGCGTGATGGGGATGACAATTCTCCTAAGGTTGTCGAGCGCATTGGACACTATAATTTGATGTTTAATCGTCTCATTCACAATCAAGGCACTAATTCAGACAATGCACTTCTCGAAGTCCACAATAAGACTACTGGCAAACTGGTAGGGCGTTTTAATCTTCCTTACTATCTTGCATATGGTCGCGGTGCCTATGAATTGAACAACTATGGTGATCAAGAATACCTTGACCGCGAACATGACTACCATCTCCATCTCTTCCTCAAGGGGGAAGATTGGATTGCTGTGGAAATCCATGTGCTTTCATGGAGTAAACGAGTGCAAAACGTAGAGCTTTAATTATGGAGCCCCGGCTTCCCAGCCGGGATAAAATAAGTAAAGCAGGCTTTCGAGCTTGCTGAAAAACAATTATGCATTGTGCGTTAATCTTGAATTTTGAGTAAAAAAATGAATACGACTTATCTTAAACATACTATCTGCTTTTACTTGGCTGCTATTTTTGGCAGCTGGGGAATAGCATCGTGTAGTCAGGATGAGCCTGTTCAGCAACCGGTCGAAAAAGATACATATACTCTAAGCATACAACTATCTACCCAAGGTATTTTCACCCGAGCGGATGTAGAATTAGAAGATGATCCTTGGATGCCCGAGAAACCTGGTGATGAAGATGGAGATACATTTGAGAACTCGATAACTTCTGTAGATCTATTCATCTACGACGACTCTAGTGCACCAATCAAGTTGATTGCCGTAGAGGATCCGGACAAACCCAATTACTATACCTGCGAGGTGACGCAAGACACCCCTGGAGTAACCATAGACAGAGATTCTGGCTCAGTATCCTTCACAGGAAAAATCATGGCTGTGGCCAACGCTGGCAACATCGGTTCTCCTTGGTCGGCTTTGACTGAATGGAGCAATGAGAAACTTCAATATGATTTGAATTTCGGAGACAGAAGTTGGTTGATCCCTATGTGGGGTGTGGAATCATACTCCGGCATCACATTGGAGGCGGATAAAGTGGTGGAGTTATCCCAACCGATATATTTGCTGCGTGCCGTCTCCAAAATTATCATTCAGCTTGACAGCTCAATTGCTGGTGATTTTGAAATATCGAGCATCGTGCGTCCGGAGACATCTCCAAAAATGTCGAAGC
>CAZIAX010000128.1:0-6796 GCA_964537745.1 uncultured Sangeribacter sp. | reverse complement strand
AAATCACCTTGAGGGTGTGCCAGAGTGTGTCGAGGGGAGCTGCGTTGCTTACGGGGTATTGTTGGGTACCTGCTATGAGGTTGTTATCATGGTCGAGAGAAATTGTCAAGCTCTCGGAGTGGTCGGTTGGGGAAACTGAGTGCCGGTATTTAGCACCTATGGTGGAGAGGGCGTCGTTCCAGTCGCGTTGCATGCCTACTGCTTGGATTCGGTAGGAGTGACCGGTAGGAAGTTCTTCGGGTGTGAAGTGCATTGTGTAGCCATAGCGGTTGAGGGGAGCGTCGGTGTCGGTGTTGCTGACCGACCGTTGGGCGGCGAGTCTGCCATTTTCGTCGAAGATGTAGACTTGTATATGGTTGACTTGGTCTTTAAAGATGTCAGCCCGTTGGGTGTTGTAGTCGTAAATGAAACGGATGAATAGGCCTGTGGGGCAGTCAGAGCGGTCCTCCTCCACCATGGAGCAGGAGGTGGCTGCCATCCCAGTCAGTAATAGGACGGTTAGTGCAAATATGTTCTTAAAATAATTCATAATGCATTTTAGATAATTCATAATGCATAATGCAAAATGCATAATTAGGTTTCAGTTGTCAGTTTTCTATTGTCAGGCTTTTGTCTCGCTCTGAATTTTTACTCACGCAAAGGAACAGAGGGCTCGCTGGGGTTTCGGGACAGTGCTCTTGTCGGGAGCAAAGTTCGCAACGGCTCGCTCGCTGCGCTCCGCATTGCAGGAATGAGGAAGACGATTTTTCAGTATAGTTGAGAGATTGGAAGGGAAGTTTTTCACAACGCGGATCGCTGCGCTTCGCTTGCTATTTTCGCCGATGGCGGCGGATTAGCGCGGATTTATTTATCTTAGCTTTTGAATGGACCTACTCGACTTGGGCGTTCGCACGCGGAGATGGGCTGAGCTGCGCTTCGCTTGCTGTTGCGGAAGAGAGACCTTGCAAATCTTCAACTATGTTTTAGAAGAACCTTTGATGGGGTGTGGAGGGGTTGAGTCAATGATATATTATTTATCACTGGTCTATTTCCCCCTCCACTTTTTCAATAACTATAATAATTGGGGGATGTTAGAACTTCACGGTTTGGGTTCTCTTTGCCCAGGAGAGGACATGGACGCGAGCGGAAATATAATATTCCTCTTCATTGTTATCGTCGGAAGTTTCTGCATTACCATCAGGAACGGTAGCCTTTCCAAGATTTTCAATAATTCCTACATTGAGATCATACCAGTTGTTACGAACCAGACCATAACGACCGAGATATTTTGCATCAGCTTCATCACCTGTGCCATACACAACGTTTGTACGATCGCCTGTCCAACTTACTGCTGGCGTTACTTCGTCTGATAGCGGACAATAAGTCACACCGAAGTGCTGAATATAAGCAGCATAGTAGCAAGTGTTGTCAGTAAATGGAACTATGTGATTAGATGCATTTGCAGTAGCAGCAATATCTGCCAATTCACTTGCAATATACTCAGCAGTCTTTTTTGTCATATCAAGCTTTTCTTTAAATGCATCAGTGAAAGTAATTTTTGTAACAATATAATCACCTTTAACGATTCCATTTTCATCACCATCTTCTGCGTAACCACACGTAATATTAAAGTCATCAGCTTTGTAATCTAATTTTGTAGTTCCTTGAGGAAGAAGGTTTACGATTAAATCATGAAGAGCGCTTGATCCAAGAATAGTTCTCTTAAACATATTTTCAGCATCCTCTTTAAGATAGAAAGATCTGAGTTCTCCTCTAAGTGCAAACATCTGGAATTCATCATCTCCTTCTTTTGCATACTTCACCTTGAATATGACACGTGTAGTGTTCTTATAATTTTGATGAGCCACGTCAAATGTGTTCTCATGTGAATACAAAACACTGTTATTATTACATGCCTTAAATGGAGCATTTTCTACATCTGCCTGATTATTGAAAAGTTTATCTTTATTATAGGCAGGGTCAACGCACCAATAAGTACGGTACCAAGTGGAAGTCGTTGCTGAGCCGTGAATTGGGTTTGAATCATACTCATGATCATTCATACCAGTGCCACCAATGAAACGATATCTTGTATTACCATTTATGTTAGGGGTTGATAAAGTCCATATTTTACTATCTTTAGATGGGACATTTCGGATAATGTATGAATTTGGCTCTTCATTATCGAGCATCCATTCCACACTACTTATTTTAAGAGTCACGTCTTCATCATCATAATCAGCAACTCCGGTGTCTGAGTTGGTAACTTTTGTGCGTTTGAAAGTGACTTGAGATGGGAAACCACTACATGTGATCTTTGCTAACGCTCTTTCTACGAAGATACATCCAGCAGGGTTCTGACGAGCTTCCAATTCAGTTTCTTTCAACTGCTCTTTATTTAATTTGGCAAGCGTCTGAATAACTGGACTATTTGGGCTAACTGAAGTACCTTGAACACTGCTCAAAGGAGCATTTGTCATGAAAATTTGAGATAATTCACCATTAGCTTTATATTTACGGAATTCGCAATTGGTAATTAAATTACGAACTTCACCAAAAGTCATTCCGGCAACACTGCCAGAACCTTCCGCACCAACAGTCTTTCTTGTAACTACGACATTATCTGCGACAACTTTTTCACCGTCATCAGCAGACTCTTTAGCCACTGTACCATCATCATTGATTTTAGGTTTATTGATAGTCAAGTTACCGTAATTATCGCTGGTGATATCTGTGACAATATTAAAGTGTTCTTTATCATAATTCACTAATGCGAGACCCCAAAGTTGACCTGCAGATTTCAGTGCAGCTGGATTTTTAACCTTCGCAGCTTTCTGAAAACTAACTGTTACATTATCCTTATTTGGTTGATCAAAAGCCTCATCAGGCACCAATGAATAAGCACCACAGAATTGTGCACTACTTTCTGTGTCACCAACAAAAAGAAGTAGGGCCGCATTCTTCACATTGTATTCTTCCTTCAGACCATCATCGAAATTATCATTTCCCTGAAAGCCTTCATCGGCTGCACGAGTCTCCAATTCAGAGGGCAATTCGAGAGAGACACCAAGATAACCTACTCCACTGGAGTATTGGTCCCAGTTTTCATTGTCGCCTGTTCCTGGGGCGAGGTCTTTGTCGGAGCAGGCGGCGAGGATCGCGAGGGCTGCTGCTCCATAAAGCCATTTGTTTAGTTTCATACTTTTGTTTTTTTAAGTTGTTTTTTGTATTATGATTTTAATTTAATCTTCTATTAGCCCCCTAACCCCCTAAAGGGGGAATTTTTGTTTCTTTTTGACTTGGTGGGACGCAGGCAGGAATGCCTGCTTTGGCTAACGCCCAAGCTAAAGCAAGTGCCATGGGCTGCGCCTGCCTCTTATTCCCCCTTTAGGGGGTTAGGGGGCTTGGTTTAGGGAGCTGCTTTCTTTCTCATTGTCTCTGCTTTTTCGTGGTTGCCGGCGAGGTCGTAGTAGCGGGCTGCTTCGGCATATTTCCGCTCCGATTCGGCCATCAGGGCTCTGAGGTTGAAGATTGGTTCGGTTTGCTCTACCATATCGAGCAATGCCCTTGCTCTCTCATATTCACCTCTGGCTATGGCGGCTACTGCTGCGTTGGTGACGGCTATTGGATCGCCGGGATACTTGGCGAAGGCAGTCAGCACTACTTCGTTGAACTCGTCGCTGTCTGCAGGATAAAGCTTGGCTACGCGGCAGAACTGCTGGAGCGACATCTTGCCCGGTGTGGTCTTGAATACTTCTGACAGTTGCTCGTCGCTCATATCTTTAAGTTGGGTATGGAGTGCGAAGGTAGTGGCACGGAGTTTCGGGAACCATTTCGGAAGTATGAGGTTTTTATAGAGTGTGGCATACTTCGGATCGGTCTTCAGCAGCCATTCCTTGCGGTCGTATTCCTCTGGTGTGGATGCGGGCTCATCTATAAGATTCAGCAACTGGCGCCGCTGAGTTTCTGTGATTTCATCGCTTTCTACCACCATGTCGCGGAATTCTCCCCAATTTTCTATTACAGCGGAGTAAGTGGCTTTCTCGCGCGGAATATTATAGCGATCGGCGAGGTATTCGGCAAGCACCTTGCTTCGTCCGTTGGCCAATTCTTCATTGTGGAGATAAGGGGATTCCGGAGATGCATAACCGCATATCTCAATACCAACCAACTCAACATTGGGGTCGGAGAGAGCATACTTTACAGAGTCATCTATCATCTTGATTTGGTCACGGTTGTCGATGAGTTGTCCGTTTTTGCATACATATGGGTCAACGTGGAGTTCAGTGCGGTCAACCTCAAACTGTATACGAGCCCGTCCGGCATGAATCTGAACATCGGGTATGTCGATTTCGGGGACAATCACTATGTCTCTGGTGATTAGTTCCTCTATCTTGACTGGACGCTGCTCGAAGGTGGATTCATAAATCACTGGTGCAAAGGCGAGTCCGCAACCGCACGGGTCGTATCTGAAGGAGAGTCTTGCGCCCTCCTCCTCCATCCAAGGCTCGAGAGGAATCTTGGCGGCATACTCTACGCTCTGCTTCTTCTTATTATAGCGGCGTATCTCCTGGCTGATGTTGGCATTCTTGATGGCCTTGAAGTTGCGGAGTACTCCCCTTTCATATGAGATATGCATGTTGCGGCCGGAGATTAGAATTGAGGGGAGGTTTATAGAGGTGTCAGGGGTCAAGGTTTCGAGGTGTCTAGGTTTCGAGGTGTCTAGGTTTTGAGGGGTCGAGGGGTCAGGTATCGAGGTATCGAGGTATCGAGGGGTCAGGGCGGAAATCACCGGAGTGATTATAACTTGGTGGTTGCTCTTTAGCCTTAGGCTGTCGAGGACAAGGTCGGCCGTAACCACAAGGTGGTTGTCAGCAAAGTGGATATCTACGTTTTCAGCCTTGATCTCATTTGGCTTGAGCGTTACAGCCCGGGAATATGCAGGAACGGCAGCAAGAGCTGCTAAAATAATTGTCAGTAGAGTCTTTATCGGTTTCATGGATGGTCCTGTTTAGAAGATATAGAGTAAACTTAGGCCGACTTTAGTGACACCGGCATAATTCGCCTCACCGGAGGCTATCTTAGCGCCACACTGATAGCAGGGGAAGCGGTCGTACCAAACATGGTCGTAGCCAATTCCCACCTCAGCCTCAATGTTCCAATGGCGACCGAGAATCCATTGATAACCGTATGTGACTCCACCACCAGCAAAGTAGCCTTGACAACGAAAGTCCTTCACGTCTTTTGCAATGTCGCGTCCTGAGAAGAACATACCGGGGAGGTAAAGGTCGACATTGGAAGCGTTGAATTGTCCGCCCATGAGGTGAATTCCAAAGAAATGTCCATTGAATTTGGAGCAGGGCCACCACCTTACTTCAGGCATCACAACCCAGTGCTTGACCTTGCGCTCACCCTTGTCGGAATCGAATGTCCATGGGTTTAATCCGTAGAAAGCCTGGACAGTACATTTTCTGCCGACACTCACTTCCATTCCAAGGTTTGGAGTGGTCATGGCATCGAAGAGCAGGTTGGATTTAATCGCTACCTGTCCCCTCGCGCAAAAGACTGCCATAATGGCAAAAAGAAGAGTTGCTATGTGTTTCATGTTGTCGTTTTCCGTTATTCGTTATTCGTTTTCCGCATATTCCAGGAGCGGAGATAGTTTCGGAAGCCCTCGTAGGGGACTCCGGTGGTCTTCGCTATTTCCTTCAATGTCATTGAGGAAGTTCGGTATGTTTCCAGAGCCTTTGCATATTTTTCTACTGTCCCGGGTTTTGGACCGCAGATCTGTCCATTGCCGGATAGTGTGCCGGATTGGCGTTGGTCAGTGCTGTTGGCACATGATTTTCTTCTATCTGCCTTTTGCTTAACTACAGACTTGTGATAGAATTGAAGATGCTGCCTTAAGCCACCAAAAGAGACGTTGCATGCTTCTGCCACCTCGCGAACTGTCATGTCGGTGTCGCGATACATCGCCACTGCATCAGCGTATGCCTCCAAGCATTGCGGTCGGGCACCTCGATGGACATTGTCGGCAATTCCTAAGTCATGGCGAACTCGTTCCCTTTCAGGAATTACATCCGGATAATGAAAGCGTAATTGTGAGGAGAGTGCTGTTGGATTTAGACCGAACATCTCTGCAATTTGGGAGATATTATATTCTATATATGCCATGTCGGAGCATGCCAATATTGCATTACGATATTTTTTATGTGTATAGACAGACTGATACTCACGTTTTTTAAGACATTGCGAGAAGTTAAGGCTTTCTATACCATATTTTTTCAGAAGGAGGTCGCGATGATATCTGCCTATATAATTGCTTAAAGCGTCAGGCGAGAGATTAAATTGCTTGGCTATTTCGCTCAAGGGGATGTCGGAGTTGGAATATATACGGATTGCTTCAGCGTATTTTTGCATAGCGGCGGAATGACGCTTTCGTGCTGAAAGCGAAGCAATTGCCTTAGTGCAAGAAGATGTTGCAGTCGTTTTAGTCATCACCTTAAAATCCGGATAATAATCTCTTGATAAATATAAAGTTAGGTCACTTCTTTTTTTATACTCTTAATAAAAGATACCTATTTAGGTGCCAAAATTACCACAAAATTTTGAAACTTCCAAATAATCAATGAGAAAATATTATTTTTTTTTCTCATAATTTTTATAATTTTTCAAAAATACTTCAACTTGTTTGAAAAACAGTCAAAATCAAATGTGATTATTTCATTATATATCCAATAGTTATAAGCCTTTCCAAATCTCTTATTAAGAGATTTGGATGGTTTGCAAACAAAAAAGCCTCAGGAATGGATGATTC
>CAZIAX010000127.1:0-6811 GCA_964537745.1 uncultured Sangeribacter sp. | reverse complement strand
GCTTGTCAGCCGGAATCTTATCGCCGAGTTCCTTGATCTGCTTTTCAGTCTGGAAGATCATAGAGTCAGCGTGGTTGAGCTTGTCTACGCGCTCCTTAGCCTTCTTGTCCGCTGCTTCGTTAGCCTTAGCCTCGTCACGCATACGGTTGATCTCAGCCTCAGTAAGACCGGAAGAAGCCTCGATACGGATTGATTGCTCCTTGCCTGTAGCTTTATCCTTTGCAGTTACGTTAAGGATACCGTTGGCGTCGACCTCAAATGTAACCTCAATCTGCGGAACACCACGCGGAGCCGGTGCGATGCCACCAAGGTTGAACTCACCAAGGAGTTTGTTGTCGGCTGCCATAGGACGCTCACCCTGGAGGACACGGATTGTAACCTCAGGCTGGTTGTCGGCTGCAGTAGAGAAAGTCTCGCTCTTACGAGTCGGGATAGTAGTGTTAGCGTCGATAAGCTTAGTCATCACGCCGCCCATAGTCTCGATACCGATCGACAATGGAACAACGTCAAGAAGAAGGACGTCTTTAACATCACCGCTAAGCACACCACCCTGGATAGCTGCACCGATTGCAACAACTTCGTCAGGGTTGACTGACTTATTAGGTTCCTTACCGAAGATTTCTTTCACCTTAGCCTGGATAGCAGGAATACGAGTTGAACCACCTACGAGGATCACTTCATTGATCTCAGCTGCAGTAAGACCGGCATCCTTAAGAGCCTGAACACAAGGAGCTGCAACTGCATCGATAAGTTTCTCAGAAAGCTGCTCGAATTTAGCACGTGTAAGAGTCTTCACAAGGTGCTTCGGGCCTGAAGCAGTAGCTGTGATATAAGGAAGGTTGATTTCAGTCGAAGTAGAGCTTGAGAGCTCAACCTTAGCCTTCTCAGCAGCCTCTTTCAGACGCTGCATAGCCATCGGGTCTTGACGGAGATCTACACCCTCATCTTTCTTGAATTCATCAGCGAGCCAGTCGATGATAACGTTGTCGAAGTCATCACCACCGAGGTGAGTATCACCGTTGGTAGACTTAACCTCAAACACACCGTCGCCAAGTTCAAGGATGGAGATATCGAAAGTACCACCACCAAGGTCGAAGACTGCGATCTTCTGCTCTACCTGGCTCTTGTCGAGGCCATAAGCAAGGGCTGCTGCAGTAGGCTCGTTGACAATACGACGAACCTTGAGGCCTGCAATTTCGCCGGCTTCCTTAGTAGCCTGACGCTGAGAGTCATCGAAGTAAGCAGGAACTGTGATGACTGCCTCAGTCACTTCCTGACCGAGATAATCCTCAGCAGTCTTCTTCATCTTCTGGAGAATCATAGCTGAAATCTCCTGCGGAGTGTAGTCGCGGCCATCGATGTCAACCTTAGGCATATCGTTCTGGCAAACTACTTTATAAGGAACGCGCTTGATCTCGTCTTCAACCTGTGAGCATTTCTCACCCATGAAGCGCTTGATCGAATAGATAGTGCGTGTAGGATTGGTGACAGCCTGACGCTTTGCGGGGTCACCCACTTTTCTTTCGCCACCGTCAACAAAAGCCACTACAGAAGGAGTGGTGTTACGGCCTTCGGCGTTAGGTATTACAACAGGATCTTTACCTTCGAGGACAGCCACACAACTGTTGGTGGTGCCAAGGTCAATACCAATAATCTTTCCCATGATATTTTTCTTATTTTTTTATATTAGTTAATAAATTCGTTATTTCTATCTGAGAGCGCTGGTCGGGAATCCTTCAATTGAAGTGCCTTCTCTTTCGCCCTCGTCTGATATATTAACAAATGACTTGCCAAATGTTTCACTTTTTCTTACTTTCCAGCTATATCAATATATAATACATTGATTCTAAATTTAATACGAATTGAAAACAAGGATAAAAAGACGTTAAAAAGCGTGTCATCGACGATGACAAAACTGACAAAAACAAAAAAAATAACAAAAAATAACGTAATATTAAGATATTTTTAGTAATTTTGCATCCTAACTGAATTATCTACCCTAATAGGGACCGCCGCAGAGGCGTCAACAGCTAAAAATATGAAGAAACTACAGGAAAAGCTATCGCAATACGATGCACCGCAGAAAGCAAAAGCTGCGGGCGTGTATCCATATTTCCGCCCAATCTCAAGTGAGCAGAACACTGAGGTTCTCATGAACGGCAAAAAGGTCCTCATGTTCGGATCAAATTCCTATATGGGACTCACCAATCATCCGAAAGTGATCGAGGCAGCCGTGGCAGCAACCAAGAAATACGGCACCGGCATGGCCGGCAGCCCGTTTCTGAACGGAACACTCGACCTCCATAAGGAACTTGAGGCCCGCATCGCAGACTATGTCGGGAAAGACGACGCAATCGTCTATTCTACCGGATTCGGTACCAATCTCGGAGTAGTAAGTACTTTGACGGGACGCGAAGACTATATAATATGTGACGAGCAAGACCATGCTTCAATTGTAGAAGGGCGCAGACTCTCATTCTCCCAGCCCCTCAAATACAAGCACAACGACATGGAGTCGCTCGAAAACGTGCTCAAAAAATGCAAGCCAGAGAGCATCAAACTGATTGTCACAGACAGTGTATTCTCCATGGAAGGTGACGTGGCCAAGCTCCCCGAAATGGTAGACCTCGCAAAGAAGTATGATGCAAGTCTGATGGTAGACGAAGCTCACGGCATCGGAGTATTTGGCGAAGGGGGACGCGGAGTAGTCAACCATTTCGGTCTGACTAAAGACGTAGACCTTATAATGGGTACTTTCTCCAAGTCGTTCGCTTCACTTGGTGGCTTTATCGCTACTGACAAGGAAATCACTAACTTCCTGCGTCATCACTCGAGAAGCTACATCTTCACGGCGTCTATCACTCCAGCCTCTACAGCAGCTGCCTTGGCTGCTATGGACATCATGCTCAACGAACCAGAGCGTCAGCAGCATCTTTGGGATATCACCAACTACGCTCTCGAGAACTTCCGCGCCATGGGTTGCGAGATCGGCCACACTTCTACTCCGATCATCCCGCTATTCATACGCGACGACTACAAGACCTTCGCAGTGACCCGCGACCTTCTCGAAGAAGGAGTATTCGTAAATCCTGTGGTGTCACCCGCTGTAGCACCTCAGGACACTTTGATTCGCTACTCACTGATGGCCACTCACACTAAAGAACAAGTGACCCGCTCGCTCGAAGCCATCCAGAAGGTTTTCAAAAAGCACGGCATCATAAAGTGAGAGCACTCGACTTCAAGCTTCAACATACCTGCCCCGGCTCCCAAGCCAGGGCAGGACTTATCACGACCTCACACGGCGAGATAGAGACTCCAATCTTCATGCCTGTAGGTACAGTAGGGAGTGTCAAGGCTGTGCACCAGCATGAGTTGAGAGACGACATCAAAGCCCAGATCATATTAGGCAACACTTATCATCTCTATCTTCGTCCAGGTCTTGAGATACTTCGCCAAGCCGGAGGCCTGCACAAATTCATCGGGTGGGAACGTCCTATACTTACCGACTCGGGCGGTTTTCAGGTATTCTCTCTTTCGGGCAACCGCAAACTGACCGAAGAGGGGGCACACTTCAGAAGCCATATCGACGGCAGCAAACATCTCTTCACGCCAGAGGGAGTCGTGGATATCCAGCGTGTTATAGGCGCTGACATAATGATGGCTCTCGACGAGTGTCCTCCCGGCGACTCTGACTATGAGTATGCCAAGAAATCGCTTGGACTGACCACGCGCTGGCTCCAGAGAGGATGGGACAGATATAAGGAAACAGAAGGACTCTACGGCTACCGTCAGACTTTCTTCCCGATCGTACAGGGATGCGTCTATCCGGAGCTAAGAAGGGAATCAGCAAAATTCGTGGCAGACCTTGGAGCAGACGGCAATGCAATTGGTGGCTTGGCCGTAGGCGAACCTACTGAAAAGATGTATGAGATGATAGAAATCGTCAACGACATCCTTCCGCAAGATCGGCCGCGCTACCTGATGGGAGTCGGCACTCCGGCCAACATACTTGAGGCTATCGACCGTGGAGTCGACATGATGGACTGCGTAATGCCTACCCGCAACGGACGCAACGGTATGCTCTTCACACGCAACGGCATAATGAACATGCGCAACAAGAAATGGGCCGACGACTACTCGCCGCTTGACGAAGGTGGACCTACCTATGTAGATGAGGTGTATTCAAAAGCATATGTAAGGCATCTCTTTATCGCAAACGAGCTGCTTGCGATGCAGATAGCCAGCATTCACAATTTAGGATTCTATCTTTGGCTTGTAGGGGAAGCCCGCAAGCATATTAAAGAGGGTGACTTCCCAAATTGGAAGTCAGAAATGTTAGATCGGGTCCAACGAAGACTTTAAAGGATGGCTGAGGAAAAGGATGAAATATATTTGGCTGAGGAGACTTCTTCCGATGAAGAGGTCTCTACAGCCGTAGACTTACAAGAAGAGGCGTCCGAAATATCGGAGACCCTGAAAGCTGAGGGGCAAACCGCAGAAAAAAAGGAGAAGAAAAAGAAAAAAAGTTTCAGGATAAGGTTTAGAAATCCTCTTACCATAATCGACAGATACATACTTGGTAAGTTCCTGGGTACATACTTTATGGCCACTATCCTGTTGCTCCTCGTAATAGCCATGTTTGACGTCACAGAAAAACTTGACGCCTTCCTCACGGCTCCACTGAAAGAGACGCTATTCGACTATTTTGCATCATTCCTCCCCTACTTCGCAAATCAGCTCTCCCCACTCTTCGTCTTTATCTCTGTTATCTTCTTCACCACCAAACTGGCCGACAACTCAGAGATAATAGCGATGCTATCAAGCGGTATCACTTTTCGGCGACTTCTTCGACCGTATATGATAGGTGCGGCAATCATCGCCGCTCTTACCTTTGCGCTTTCAAACTATATAATTCCTCCTACCAACGTTGACCGAATAGCTTACACTAATAAATATGTAAGAAACAAGGCGGTAGCATACGGCACAAACATCCAACTGATGGTAAGGCCCGGAGAAGTGGCGTATTTCGGAAGATTCGACAACACTACCAAGCAGGGCTATCGGTTCTCACTTGATAAATTCGACGGAAAGGCAATTGTATCGCGTCTGACTGCCGGTTCTGTGGAATATGACTCTACACGCCAATACCATTGGAAACTGCGCGACTATATGATTCGCGACTTCGACGGCATGAACGAGAAGATACGCAAAGGGTCGTCGCTTGACAGTATCATTCCAATCGAACCCAAGGACTTTCTAATCGCCGCCAACGACCAGGAAATGCTGACTACCCCGCAACTGACTGAATACATCCGCAAGCAGAAGATGCGTGGAGTGGCCAATATCAAGAAATTTGAGATCGAGAAGGAAAAGCGTCTCGCCGAGACGGCTGCCGCATTCATCCTGACACTCATAGGAATGTCATTGTCTTCGAAAAAGGTGAAGGGTGGCATGGGTATCAACATCGGTATCGGACTTGCTTTGAGTTTCAGCTACATCCTTTTCAGCACAATCACCTCTTCTTTTGCTATCAATGGCTATACTTCGCCGGCCGTTGCTATGGAGATTCCCAATATCGTGTATCTCATCATCGGTATATTCCTATATCGTAGGGCTTCTAAGTTCTAAAACGCAAATACGAAGACAAAAACAGTGCCTTCCTATCTTCTGATATATTTAAAAAATATAAAATTAGAGTTAATCAGCTGATTTGATTTTGCGGAATGGGAATATTTTTGTAACTTTGCACATAAGGCGGTTTAGCCTTCAGCGAGAACTAATAACCCAAAAATAGAAAGTAAGCGGCCGACAACGGCCGACCAAAATAAAAGTGTAGAGATGACAAACAAGGATTTCGATTTCAGCGATATTGCGCCACACGATGACTCAGTCTTCCGCACGACTCTGGATAAACTCATTCAAGATCCAGGTTTTCTTCATGCTATTTCCTACGTGATGCCTAAGGAGGATGTCCCGGCACTTCTGGATGAGCTGAAGAGAACCAACAACCGTCATGATTTCCAACACCGGATAATGTTTCCATTCCTTGAGATGCTCGGGAAGACCACTACTTCTGGCATTACTCTCGGTGGTGCCAAATACTTCAATCCGGCTCTCAATTACACATTCATCACCAATCACAGAGACATTGTGCTCGATGCCTCCTTCCTAAATCTCACCTTTCTCAGAAGAGGTTGGCCTACTTCCGAAGTGGCAATTGGCAATAATCTATTGGTGTTTGATTGGATTTCAGACCTCGTAAGGCTAAACAACAGCTTCATAGTAAAACGAAACACCGGCCTTCGGGAAGGTCTTGAAGCAGCCAAAAAGCTCTCGGCCTACATCCACTATGCAATCATGGAGAAGCATGAGTCAGTATGGATAGCACAGCGCGAAGGTCGCGCGAAAGACTCAAGCGACCATACCCAGGAATCACTCATCAAGATGCTGGCGCTCGGCGGAGAAGGCACCTTTATGAACAAGATAAAGGAGATTAACCTCATGCCCGTATCCATCAGCTACGAATATGACCCCAACGACTATCTTAAAGTTAAGGAATTCCTTCTTAGAAGAAGAGATCCCCACTTCAAGAAATCGCAAAGAGACGACCTCTTCTCTATGGAAATAGGCCTGCTAAAATTCAAGGGCAAGGTGCATTTCCAGCTCACCCCACGAATCAACGTCAGAATCGACGAAATTGGTGAATTCAAAGATTCCAACACTGCTTCAAAATACGTTTGCGCCCTCATAGACTCAGCCATTCACAGAGGTTATGAGATTTTCCCTATCAACTATGTGGCTTACGACACCC
>CAZIAX010000126.1:4535-6834 GCA_964537745.1 uncultured Sangeribacter sp. | reverse complement strand
AGTTCGGTGGCGATGTCACCATTTTCAAGGTTGAAATTCTCTTTATTAGTGGCGAAAAGCGCAGCGGGACGGAATACACTTCCGATAGCCTCCATTACGCCATCTTCGTTGCCAGCCTTGGCATTTGCCAGACCCCACCAAGCACCGACCCAAGGCCAAAGCGACTTATTGTGGTAAGCCGGAATGTCAGGTATAGAAGGATAAAATACGGCAGCTCCAAAAGGAGTGGTAGGATTGTTGGCTGTGACGGTCTTAGCACGGTCGGCTGGAGCGACATCCCACATGATGGCCAGTGACTCACCCAGAGTCTCTGCACGTGGATTCACAATCATATTGTCGCGGCCATAACGATACATAGCGTAATAGCCTTTGTCGTTCATCCAAAGATAGTTGTTGATGGCTTTTGTTATGGCCTCAGACTGTGCGAAGGCATCCTTTGCCACATCCTTGTGGCCCAAGATAGTAGCCACTTCTCCAAGCACTTTCCATGCCTCGGCATGCACTACGGAAGTTGACAAGGTCTCGGTATTGTAGATGTCAGCACACTGCATCCAGCGTGGATGGCTCTGCTCGCGCCAGTCGATGAAGGAAGTCTCACCCTTGACCAGACCAGTCTCAGTGTCATAGAAAGCAGTGCGGTCAGTCTCAAGCGAGCGCTTGATGATAGGATAGATATATTCCAGCCATTTCTTGTCGCCAGTCACTTTATACACTTCCCAAGCAGCTACGCACCATATCTCGCGGTCGGTAGATACGGGCCATGCGCCACCGGAGCCGGTGTCCTGGATGATGCGTCCGAGTGGGTCAACCTTCTTCATAAGAGATATCTTGGAGGCCTCGGGCTGCATGTAGGCCATTGAGAGAAGAATAGAGTAGCTGACGTCGCGTGTCCATACACCTGCCCATTCCTTGCCTGTACGCAGGGTAGTGTCTGGCTCCACTGCATTCACCATCTCGTCAAGGCCCATGTTGTAGATAGCCTCATGCAGCCGGTTGGGAGTGGTAAGTTTGGGATAAGAGCTGATATCATTTTTCAATTTCCACTGCTTGTCGATGCCCATATAGTAGCCGGGCTGAGCTGAATAGGTGGAAATTATTTCGGTGGCAGATGGCGCGGTGGCCATGAAGACGCCTTGTGTGATTGTATCTCCGTGCCATGTATAGGCAGGTGTCTGCACGATAGTCTCTCCAAAGCAGAGCAGCGCAGATGCGGAGAATATGCCTGTGAGCAGTGTAGATTTCATAAATTACGGATAGGTGGTTATAGGTTATATAAATATAACTATTTTTTCGACCCTTTATTTTGACAATTTCGCAAGTTTTATCGCGCAGCCGCCGCTTCTTCCTTGCGGAATACTGAGAGCCATCTCGGAAGTTACATCCTTTTGCTCGATTATTACGGGGTATGGGTCGGTGTCGTAGTTGGCATTCTCTCCGTCGCGATAGATAGTGGCGCGATAAGTGCATCCTGGGTCAAGGAAAGAGAGATTGATGTTTGCTACGCGTGCATCGTCGCCCGTAGCGCTTCCGATATACCAGTTGTCGCCACCCTTCTCTTTTCTTGCAGTGGTGATGAACTTGCCGATCTCAGCCTCCGGGAAGACTGTCTTTTCCCAGTCGGTGGGGCAGTCGCAGACGAACTGGAAAGGCCCGGGATTAGCCTCATAGTTCTCGATTTCGTCAGAAGCCATCTGGAGAGGCGAGTAGAGAATGACAAAGAGAGCAAGTTGCTTTGCAAGAGTAGTATTCACATGAGTCTGAGGCATAACTAGATTCTCAAAACGGAAAGTGACTGGAGTGAAATCCATGGGGCCAGCAAGACCACGTGTGAAAGGAAGGGTCACTGTATGGCTCGGGGGATTGCCGCCTTCCGGACACCATGCGTCCCATTCCTGGCCACGCACGCCCTCCTGGGTCATCAAGTTGGGATATGTGCGCTGCAGACCAGTAGGCATCACCGGCTCATGGTTGTCGATTGCAAGATTGTGGGCGGCAGCAGTCTCGATCACCTTGCGATAGTGGCGTACGCCAAACTGGCTGCTATGGCGCTCCTTGTCGTCAAGAAGATCGCCTACATATCCGGTCTTGACATAATGCATACCATTGTCTTTATATAACTTCATGCCATCTTCCATCTGACGCTCATAGTTGGAGAGCTTGCCACCTGTCTCATGATGGCCAATCAGTGCCACACCTTTCTCCCTGCCATAACGATTGATCTCTGCTATATCAAAATCCTCGTAGGGACGGGTGAAAGAGAAATCCCAGGTAGCCCAATCGTGATTCCAACCTTCCACCA